>JAUXFX010000013.1 GCA_030622635.1 Bacteroidota bacterium | reverse complement strand
TAATACATATATAAAAAGCCGGATAAACCGGCTTTTTTAGTTTTGTGGGCCCACCTGGATTCGAACCAGGGACCAATTGATTATGAGTCAACTACTCTAACCAGCTGAGCTATAGGCCCAATAAAAATTAAAAAATTTTTATTGCCATTAAAATGGGAATGCAAAATTACATAATTTTGACAAATATTTAAAATTATTTAAAATATTTTTTAATCAACATAGGAATGCAAGAAATTAAAAACATTATTTTCGACTTTGGCGGCGTAATTTGTAATATTGACCATCATAAAGTAGAAAGGAAATTCAAAGAGCTTGGAATAAAGGATTTTGAAAAAATGTTTTCACATGCTATACAAAATCATTTATTTGAAGCCCTTGAAACCAACGTGATTTCACCATCTGTTTTTCGTGATAAAATACGTAAAATATTAAATAAAAATATTCCCGATTCAATAATTGAAAATACATGGAATTCAATTATACTAAATATTCCGGAAGAAAGAGTTAAGCTGCTGGAAGATATTAAACCCAATTACAGAACATTTTTATTAAGCAATTCCAATATAATTCATTATGAGGTTTATCTTAAAGATTTTCAGGAAAAATACGGATATAACTCATTTAACGATATTTTTGAAAAAGCATATTTTTCATTTCAAATCGGGATGCGAAAACCGGATTTGGAGTTTTACAACTTTGTTTTAAAAAAACATGATTTAAAACCTGAAGAAACTTTATTTATTGATGATTCTTTTCAAAATATACCTCCTGCCCAAGAGTTGGGAATCAAAACTTATTATCTGAAACCGGGAGAAGAAATAATTGAATTGTTTGAAAATAATAAACTAACCATTTACCCATTTTAATATCTCATCAAAAACCAAATAAAGTTCATCCTTATCTTCAATAGTTACCAATTTAATCCTGAATTGTTTAAAATTCGGATAATTTTTAAAATAACTTCTGTAATGTTTTCGCATTTCAAAAATGCCTCTTCTGTCTCCTTTCCATTCAATTGATTTTTCCAAATGTTTTTTACAGATATTAACTCTTTCGTTTATGTCGGGTTGAGGAAGTATTTCGCCAGTATTCAAATAATGTTTTATTTGTTTAAATATCCATGGATTACCATAGCTTCCACGACCAATCATTAAACCATCAACATTATAAGTTTCTTTAAAATGTTTGGCAATTTCAGGACTAAGGATATCGCCATTACCAAAAACCGGAATTTTCATACGGGGATTTTTCTTAACCTCTCCTATCAATGTCCAGTCTGCTTTACCTTTGTAACCCTGCACTTTGGTTCGTGCATGGATACTTATAGCTTTAATTCCAACATCCTGAAGCTTTTCAGCCACTTCAACAATATTTTTACTGTTTTCATCCCAGCCGAGACGTGTTTTAACTGTAACCGGCAATTTTGTGGATTTCACTACTTCGGATGTAATTGCAAGCATTTTTGGAATGTCTCTGAGCATGCCCGCTCCTGCACCTTTTGCAATTACTTTTTTCACAGGGCAGCCCCAGTTAATGTCAATAATATCAGGCTTGACTCGTTCGGCATACTCAGCAGCTTTAACCATTGATTCAGCATTATGACCGAAAATCTGAATACCAATAGGACGCTCCGACTCGGAAAATTCAAGTTTTTTGAGGCTTTTAATAGCATCTCTTATCAATCCTTCTGAAGATATAAACTCAGTGTAAGTAATGTCAGCACCGAAAATTTTGCATAAATAACGGAATGGCGGGTCGCTGACATCCTCCATCGGTGCCAGCAAAATCGGGAATTCACTTATTTTAAGATTTCCAATTTTTACCATGATTATTGCAAGTTACAACAAATTGTAATATTTTTATAACTTCAAACTTTTATTACTTTAAAAATATTATTCAACTTTCTTTCACAAAATTACTAATTTTACGCTTCAAAAATAATTACTCCCGATGATAAAGAGTGAACCTTTATTAAAATATTTCCCACCATATTTAAAGTTATTGAGTTTAGGAATCCTCATTTTGATCTGTTTGCTTTTCACTTTACTAATAGGAATTTTAACTGCTATTCCTTTTTTTGGCACGGGAGTACTTGAAAATATTACAAGTATTGATTATTCTAATCCTGAAACAATAAGTTTATTGAAATATATGCAGATTATAAATCAGCTTGGCTTATTTATTTTACCACCTGTTATTTTTGCTTTTTTGGTTAACCGGAATATCCCCGGATATTTGAAATTAAATCAAAAACCTAAATTACTTTCAATAATAATTGGAACCTTAATAATTTTTACAGCAATGCCATTTCTTCATTGGTTAAGTAATATTAATGAAATGATAAAATTCCCTGAATTTCTTTCATGGCTTGAAAACTGGATGATTGAGTCGGAAGAACAGGCTGCAAAACTCACTGAAATATTTTTAAATGTTAATACTTTTAATGGTTTTCTTTTTAATATTTTAATGGTAGCAATAATCCCGGGAATAGGCGAAGAATTATTATTCAGGGGAGTATTGCTTAGGTTATTTAAAGAATGGACAAAAAATATTCATTGGGCTGTATTTATTTCTGCGGTTTTATTCAGCGCATTTCATTTACAGTTTTATGGTTTTCTTCCCAGATTAATGTTAGGAATTTTACTTGGTTATATGTTTGTCTGGACAGGTACGATATGGGTGCCGATATTTATTCATTTTATTAACAATGCAGCAGCAGTACTATTTGTTTACATAGTGAATAAAAACAAACTTGAAACAAATCTTGAATCGTTTGGTGCAACTAATAACTTATGGCTTATAATCGGAAGTTTTTTAATTGTTGCAGTTTTATTAACCGTTATTTATAAAAAAAGAGGAAATATACAAAATGATATTTCCTCTTATTAACATAAAAAACATTATGAAAAATTATTCTTTTTTAACAACTTTTCTAAGTGTTGAGTAGTTAATTTTAAAAGCGCTGGCTTTTCTTAGTTCCTGTTTAACATCAGTAACTATACCCATTTTAGTATCACTGTTAACTTTTAATGAAGTTGTTAAAAATTTCCTGTCTGCTTCTTCGCGGGCTTCTCTTTCAAGAACAACAAACTCCTGAATATCATCAACAACAGCAAAATGGTCATTAAGTTGAATACGGGATTCGGTACCATAGATTTTTGACTGTGTTGGTGGACCGATATAGATATAGCTTACGATTGATTTCTTTTCAAGTTTTTGTACTTCGGTAGCTTCCGGAAGTTTTGTTCTAACTATTAATGTAGTTTCCCTCATTACGGTAGTTACCATAAAGAAGAACAAAAGCATAAAAATAATATCAGGCAATGAAGAAGTGCTTATTGCAGGAACTTCTTTTGATCCTTGTTTTTTAAATCTTGACATTTTAATTTCCTCCTACATCTTCAGGTTCAGCTTCAGAAACACGTACCGGGACAGCTTTATTGATTGCATCAATATAATCCTCATTAATCAGTTTATCATATTTTCTGCCAAATTTTTCCATTGACAGCCTATCCCGTAATTCTTTAAAAGCAGCAGCTAACTCGTTTTGAACTTGTATATACATATTATATGAAGTTCCTCTGTCGTTTTTTAAAGAGATTATTCCTTTGGTTGTATAAACATCACCGATATAATCTATGCTTTTCAGAGTAACTTCAGGATATGCCAGGTCATCATGATGAATTGACATAAAATCTATAACATCATTTTTTAACGTTTTAATATTTCCTATCTTTTTATTTACAAGCAAACGATCGCTTTTGCTTACAAGAATATTCATAATATTTCTTTCTCTAATATCAGGAATATCCTGGTTAGGGTCAGGTGGCGGGGGCAGTTGCCTCATGATTCCCGTATCAACATCCATTGTAGTAGTTACAAGGAAGAAGATAAGGAGCAAGAAGGCTATATCTGCCATTGAACCGGCATTTATTTGTGGTACTTTCCTTGCCATAATTATTTAGATTTAATTTTATTTAAATGCATTAACTATTCCGGTATATATCAGTGACAAAACAGCTATTCCTGTAAGAATATACACCATAATCAAACCGGCGCCAATAAATCTTGAAATATTTGCAGTAATATGCATTTTTTCATAAATATCTGCAGTTGTAGCATCTGAAGCTAATAAATAGGAAATTCCAAACAGTATAATAAAACCAATCAGTACAAACAAAACCGTTAATCCTTTACGGGGATTCTTGATAAAAAATGCTATAGGAAAACCTATTAATAATAGTACTGTTATTGCCAGCAACATATAAGCCCAATATATTACAGTATTAGTCATTGATTCTCCGTTTATATAAAATAAAGCAAAAAGAACTACTGAAATGGCTAAAATGACATATAAGCTTATTTGTAGTATTTTATTAAATGTATCTGTCATGATAAATTATTTTTTTGATTTATATTTAGTAAGTATATCTATGAAAGAAATAGTACTATCCTCCATGTCATTCACTAAGCTGTCAACTTTTGAAATTATATAATTATAAAATATTTGAAGAATAACAGCAACTATCAAACCAAATACGGTTGTCAGAAGTGCTACTTTCATACCTCCTGCAACAATGTTCGCAGAGATATCACCGGCTGCTTCAATATCCTGGAAGGCAACGATCATACCGATTACAGTACCCATGAATCCAAGCATAGGAGCAATTGAGATGAACAATGAAATCCATGATAATCCTTTTTCAAGACGGCCCATCAAGACGCTGCCATAAGAAACAATAGATTTCTCAACAATTTCAATACCTTCATTGTATCTGTCCAGTCCCTGATAAAAAATACTGGCAACAGGTCCTTTTGTGTCTCTGCAAATTTCTTTTGCAGAATCAACACCGCCGGTTTCCAAAGCAGATTCAACTTTGTTTAATAATTTTTGATTGTTGGTAGTTGCCAGGTTCAAATAAATAATTCGTTCGATGCATAATGCCAAACCGAAAACCAGAGTTAATAATACTATACCCATAAATCTCCAGTCACCTGCAATAAATTGTTCTTTTAATACCTGCTGAAAACCTTGTTCTGCTTCAGGTTCAGGTTCGAGTGTTTCAACAACTGCTGCTACAGCTTCAATCATTGTTGTATCTCCTTCAGTTGCAGTTGTATCAGTTGTTAATTCGGTTTCTGTTACAGTAACATTTTCATCTTGAGCTAAAGCAACATTTGATGCACCGAAAGTTAGCATTCCTGCGATTGTTAAAAAAGCAATTAATTTTTTCATAGTCATGTTTTATTGATTTGTAATAATGAATTTTTTGTTTAATTAATTTGTGATTTTTAATTTAGTTACTGATTGGCAAATATAAAAAATTATTTTAAAATCAACTAAATTGTTAAAAAAAAGTTTTATAATAAATTTTATAAATACGAGTGCGGAGAGGAAGGGATTCGAACCCCCGGTCCCGCTGTGGCGGGACACACGCTTTCCAAGCGCGCGCCTTAAACCGCTCGGCCACCTCTCCCTGCTTTTTTTTATTTTTTTTAATTAGTGCTTGCCAGAAAACGTCAATTTCTTCGTTACGCTCGTGCAAAAACTAATTAAAACGCAAAAATAATAAAACTTGTATATACTACATGCTATAAAAATTTGAAGTTGAATTATTTTATTAACTGATTTTAAACAAATCCATCGCATTCTTAGTGGTGATTTCAGCAACTTCTTTTATTGAAATATTTTTAATTTCAGCTAACTTTTCAGCAATATAACTAATATATGCACTCTCATTTCTTTTTCCCCTGAAAGGAACAGGAGTTAAATAAGGTGAATCGGTCTCAAGAATTATGTGCTTAAGATCAATTTTCTCAACAACTTTATCAAGACCGGAATTTTTAAAAGTTAAAACCCCGCCTATTCCAAGCATAAATCCTAAATCAATAATTTTATTTGCTTCTTCCAAACTTCCGGTAAAACAATGAAAAACACCGGTCAATTCAGTAGTATTCAAATCTTTAACAATTTTGTAAATTTCTATGAACGAATTACGGGAATGAATAACTATAGGCAGATTGTTTTTTTTAGCAAGATTTATTTGATGCCTGAAAGCAATTTCCTGTTCTTTTGCAAAAGTTTTATCCCAATACAGATCAATCCCGATTTCGCCGATGGCATAAAATTTTCGTTTTTTCAGCCATTGCTCAACGATTTTTAATTCATCTTTGAAATTTGATTTAACCGAAGTCGGATGAAGTCCAATCATCGGAAAGCAATTTTCAGGAAACATATCACATAAATTGAGCATGCCTCCAACTGTTGAACTGTCAATATTTGGCAACAACATATACCTGACATTTTTCTCAATCGCAGTTGTTATTACCTTTTGCCTGTTTTGGTTAAATTCTTTTAAATAAAGATGAGCGTGTGTATCTGTTAAAATCATGCTGCAAAATTATGTGCTTATTTTAAAATTTACTTATTTCTCAGTAAATTGTTTTAACAATTCATCTTTTTTGTTAAAATAAATATCTTATTTTTGTGGAAATACCTTAAATCCATAACTGATTTTTTTAATCATAATTAATCTGCGTGAATCAGCGTCTTGCAATTTACTTACGGTTTTAAGGGAATAACAAAATATTCTTTTGAAAAAAATCCTTATAATACGCTTCAGTTCAATCGGTGATATTGTTTTAACAACACCTGTAATCCGTTGTTTAAAGCAGCAGTTGAAAGATTCCGAGATTCATTTTCTTACGAAAGAACAGTTTGTTCCAATAGTTAAAGCCAATCCATACATTGATAAAATTCATTTTATAAAAAACGATTTAAAACATATTTTACCCCAATTAAAAAGCGAAAATTTTGATTTTATTGTTGACCTTCATAAAAATTTTCGTTCGGTTTTTGTTAAACTTAAACTAAGGAAACCTTCCAAAACTTATAATAAGCTGAATATTAAAAAATGGTTATTAGTAAACTTTAAAATAAATCTTTTACCCGAAATACATATTGTTGACAGGTACTTTGAAGCCGTTAAAAATTTAGGTGTAAAAAATGACGGAAAAGGTTTGGATTATTTTATCCCTGAAAATGAAAAAGTAAATATTTCGGAATTGCCTTCTACTCATCAAAACGGATTTATCGGATTTGCAATTGGCGGAAAGCATAATACAAAAATGTTTCCTGTTGAAAAAATTATTTCCGTTTGTAAGAAAATCAATATGCCGGTTGTTTTGCTTGGCGGATATGAAGACATTAAAACAGCTGAGTATATCAAAAAATCAGTTGGAGATAAAATTTATAATGCCTGCGGAAAATATTCCATTAATCAGTCGGCTTCGCTGGTTTGGCATGCAGAAAAAATAATTACCAACGACACAGGTTTAATGCATATTGCAGCGGCTTTTAAAAAGCAGATAATATCAATTTGGGGAAATACCGTCCCTGCCTTTGGTATGTATCCTTACCTGCCCGAAACAGAAAAAAATAAATCAGTTATTGTTGAAATAAAAAATCTTCGTTGCCGACCATGCAGTAAATTAGGATACAAAAAATGCCCCAAAGGTCATTTTGATTGTATGCAAAAAATTACTGAAGAAAAAATAATTGAAACTCAAAACCTATCAATATAAATAACATTATTTCTTATGTGTTATAAAAAAATGATTCTAAAATATTTAATTATTATTTTAGTATTAATGAAATCATCAGTATTATATTCCCAGCATTATTTTAGTAAATTGTATAATGCTAATAATACCTGGTCGTCATGCATTAGTATTTTGGAAACAGATAGCGGTTATATAGGTTGCGGGATTTCAGGAGACAGCATAACCGGTGGTAAGGATATTGTAATATTAAAAATTAACTCTTTGGGGAATTTGGTATTTTGGAAGAACTTTGGAGAAGCAGGTCATAATTATTATTCCGGTCGGCCTAGTTCATTTCATAAAAATGTGGATAATGGATATTCCTTAGGAGGTTCAATTGAAAATTCAAGTGGTAGCATCGCATTACTATTAAAATTTAACGAATTTGGAGATACGTTATGGAGTTCTAAGTTTGAATATTCAAATGGATATTACCAAATTGCAAGTCATTGTAGAGAAACTTTAGATAAGGGTTTCATTTTAGTAGGTGACAGAACAGTTGGAGCATATAATGCAGATGTATTACTAATAAAGACAGACAGTTTAGGAAATAAGGAATGGGAGAAAACTTATGGGTATGGAGGTGTTGATTATGGTTTTAATGTATTACAGACTCATGACGGTGGATATTTAATAGGTGGTTATAGCTACATACCCGGACAGAATTATTCAGGTGATCCAATTGTAATAAAATCCGATAGCCTGGGAAATAAACAATGGCATAAGTATTATGGCAGTCAATATCCGGAAAGCCAAGCTGTAGTTGGAATTGCTAATGATAGTAATTATATAATTGGAACTACTTATGCTGATTCAATGTATACACCTGAAGCATCATATAGAAGAATTAATATTATAAAAGTTAATGAAAACGGAGTTACACTTTGGAATAAAAAATATGGAAATAGCTGGCTTTGCAATACTGTAAATAATATTAAAATATTATCTGATGGAAGTATTATTATTGTTGGATATTATGATCCTGGAGTTGGTTCATTTCATTGGGGTTGGTTGTTTAAGATAAATGAAAATGGAGATAGCCTGTGGTTTAGAGATTATAGAATAATATTTGGAGAAAGCAGTAAAAATGACCTTTATGATGTATATCCTACAAATGATAAAGGATTTATTACATGTGGTCAGATAGTTCCTTTTAATGAACCTCCGTATGTTCAGCATATGTGGATATTAAAGCTTGATAGTGTTGGCTGCGACACACCCGGCTGTGATACAACGGTTGCAATACCGGAAATTGCATATAAAAAAATGGATGATGATTTATATATTTATCCCAATCCTGCACGATACAAGTTTCAGGTTACAAGTTCCAGATTTCATGTTGAGCCATGCATAATTGAATTTTATGATATTTTTGGAAGGAAAGTAAAAAAAATAAAAGTACCAAACGGACAACAACAGCTTAGTGTTGATGTTAGAAATTGGCATAATGGATTGTATGTTGCAGTATTAAAAAATAATAAAAAAATTATTGCAAAACATAAGTTTATGGTTTTGAGATAATAAGAATCTAAATCCTTTAAAAAATATGAATAAATTATTAATTATAGTTCTGTGCTTTTCCCTTTTAATTTCATGTAATTATAATTCAAAATCTAATAAAGAAATTGTTAAAGACAACCAATCCGTTACTATACATAATTCACTGACAAAATCGGAAAAGAAGGAGGGAAACTTTGAATTGTCGCTTGAATGGAAAGTTTCGGAAGGCGGAAACAGCGGCATCTTTTACCTCGCACAGGAAAAACCTGACCAGCCGATATGGAAATCCGCCCCTGAAATGCAGATACTTGACAATGCAAAACATCCTGATGCAAAACTTGGAGTTGACGGCAACCGGGCTGCCGGGTCATTATACGACCTGATTCCCGGTAAATTTGAAGCTGTAAAACCTGCCGGTGAATGGAATAAAGTAAAAATAATGGTTTACAAGGGAACCGTTGTTCACTGGATGAACGGAGAATATGTGCTGGAATACCACCTTTGGACACAGGACTGGAATGACATGGTCGCAAAAAGCAAGTTCAAAGACTATAAGGATTTTGTAAATACAGCCGAAGAGGGCTATATCGGACTCCAGGATCATGGGGATGATGTGTGGTTTAGGAATATTAAAATAAAGGAATTGTAATATCTATCCGACCACTTTGAGTGGGAAATTTTATTTAATCTGTCCAACTAAAACGAAATTGTTTTTCTTCATGAAGACGCCAAAATGTAATCCCTGAATGAGTTACACGAATAATTGTCCCTAATCTTTTATCTATAGTATCAAATTCTTTGTGATGAAATAAACGACGTACAAAAACAGCAACTTCATCCTTTTTAACAGCTAAATAGACTAAACAATATCCTGCATGGCATAGATTACGATTATAAAAATCATCATCCCGAGTAAAAAAAGTTGGACGATG
The DNA here is from genome assembly GCA_030622635.1 of Bacteroidota bacterium. Classification (GTDB taxonomy): domain Bacteria; phylum Bacteroidota; class Bacteroidia; order Bacteroidales; family JADFUO01; genus JADFUO01. Next base: position 23,171 of record JAUXFX010000013.1, on the reverse strand, counting down.
TAAACTATGCAAAAGAGAGATTACCTCCTTATCTTTCAACCCTTGGTGTCCAACGCCATAACCTATCTGACGAAATTTAATTCGCCAACTTCGTAAAAGCTGACATTGATTTTCAATTACGTTTTCATCTAAAATGTTCATACAACTGATGACTCCAATGTATAATCGTCAACATGTTCAAGAAATGCCTGCCTTGACAAACTAATTGCTTCGGCTATTGCTTCTTTGCAAATACTTCCATGCCATTCTTCAATAATCGTTTCCCAATCTAATCCATCTGCGACTTGTTCTAAAACATCTGCCACCATTACACGTGTACCATGAAATGTTGGTTTGCCATGACAAATCTCAGGATCAGAAACGATGTATCTACCGTATAGTTTCTTATTCATCCTTATTCCCCTTTAAGTTTTGATGATGTATTAAATATTTTTTAATTAAGTGTTTCGTTCTCAATTTCAGCATAACATATTATTAAACAGCAAATATCTGTATAATATATGTAATATGCAATAAAAAATGTAATCCGGATAATATAATTATTTGTAATGAAAAAACAAAAATTATAGAAATGTTTTACGAAGATTGAGAAACATCATAGAATTTGAAACAATCCCATTACATTGTCAAATACGGATTATTCACCTTCTCAAACCCAATGCTCGTTTCTGGGCCGTGTCCCGGATAGACAGTAAAATCATCAGGTAATGTAAAAAGCTTTTCCCTGATACTTTTTATTAAAAGGTCATAATCACCTGTTGGCAGGTCGGTTCGCCCGATGCTCTGGTTAAATAATACATCGCCCACAATCACAAACTTTTGTTTACGGTTTAAAAAACAAACACTGCCATCCGCATGTCCGGGTGTATATAAAACTTCAAGTTCTGAATTTCCAAAATTAACTTTATCACCCTCTTTTAAAAAGTTACTTGGTTCTGTAAGTGGTTCTAAATCAATACCAAAAGCTACCCCATGATTCTTAACACCCTTATGAAATGGCAGTCCATCCCTGTGAATTTCAATTCCTAAATTATATTTATCCGCTACAAAATTATTACCCAGAATATGATCTATATGACAGTGGGTATCAAGTAATCTTACGGGTTTTAAACCTTCTTTTGCAATATATTCAACCAATTCTTCTTTTTCAAAATCCTCATAGCACGCAGCGTCAATAATTACACACTCTTTTGTTTCATCAAATAAAACATAAGTATTAACCTGAAAGGAATTGAAAACAAATTTTTTTATTGTAATCATAAATTATTAATATTTGGAAATAATCACCTTAAATATATATCTGATAAAATATGTAAGTAACCGTTCATAGTTTGAAATTTGAAATTGGAAATTTATGTTATCATATTTTTGTGTTGTTGATAAACGCATTCAACTTTGGACTAAGTTTTTCAATTAATTCGTAAACTCTTTTCATTTTTCTCTAATTTCTAATTTCCAATTTCAGCGTTCTGTGACCACTTACAATATTATAAAGTTTGCAAAGTTATAAATTTAATGTTTCAGAACAATTTTAGTACTCCTACATTAAAAAATAATCTTAATTTAGCACATTAATTTTTTACTTTTAGCTAATGAGCAGATTAACAAAACAAAAATTATTTCTCATCTTGTTAATACATATTTTTGTATTGTTAATCATTATTTTTCCTGCTAAAACTTATTCTCAATTTTATAATGGTTCGCAATTAAGTTTTGGACAAAACAGGGTTCAATACACCAATTTTTTCTGGACATTTTATATGTTTGATGATTTTGACACTTATTTTTACCGTAACGGGAAAGAACTTGCCATTTTTACATCCAAATATGCACAGTCGTATATTCCTGAACTTGAACAAAAGCTCGAATCCAATCTTGAAGATAAAATTCAGTTTATCATATATAATAATTTATCCGATTTAAAGCAAAGCAATATTGGATTAATCAGCGATGAACATTATAATACAGGGGGTGTCACACATATTATTGGAAATAAAGTTTTTTTATATTTTGATGGTGATCATTCTAATTTTGAAAAACAAATCAGGGCAGGAATAGCCCATGTTATTATCAAGCAGATGATGTATGGCGGAACTATCGGTTCGCAAATAAAAAATACCTCATTGTTCGTTTTACCCGATTGGTACATCAATGGTTTGATTTCTTTTTTTTCTGAAGAATGGAATACTGATATTGATAATCGTGTTAAAGATGGAATACTTTCGGGAGACTATAAAAAATTCAATCATCTTACAGGAACGGATGCCATTTATGCAGGTCATTCATTATGGAAATATATTTCGGATAAATATGGAAAATCATCTGTGCCTGATATCATCCACATGACAAATATCAGTAATAGCATTGAAAATGGTTTTTTGTATGTTATCGGTGTATCTTTTAAAAATTTAATTACCGAATGGCTGACTTATTACCGCGAAATATACAGTTCACCCAACAACAGATATCTTCCTGAGAATCCCCTTTTAAAGAAAAGCAAAAAAAATACAGTTTACAGTCAGTTAAAAACCAGTCCTGATAGAAAATATGCAACTTACACTACTAATCAATTGGGACAATATAAAATATGGATATACAACTTTGAAACTCAAAAATCAAAACGTATTTTTAAATCAGGATTTAAATTAGATGAAAAAACCGATTATTCATATCCTCTGCTTGCCTGGCATCCAACGGGTCAACTATTAGCTTTTATTGTTGAAAGAAAGGGACACATATTTCTGTATTTCTACACTCTGGAAAATCGTAAATTTGATAAACGGGTTTTGGTAAATTTTGAAAAAATACTTGATTTTTCTTATTCAAACAATGGGAAATATTTTGTGCTGTCAGCAGTTCAAAAAGGTCAGTCGGATATTTATGTTTTCAATATTGCAGCCGGCTCGCATGAGCAAATAACCAATGATATTTATGATGACCTTCAACCGCGTTTTATAAATAATTCAAAAAAAATAATATTCAGTTCAAACAGGATAAACGATACAATAAGGTTTGAAAAAAATAAAATTCCTATTAACTTACCAAAAAATCACGACCTTTTCCTTTATAATTATGCTACACGAAACAATGTTTTACGACGAATCACAAATACTCCACTTGCCAATGAAATACAAGCTATGGAGTATCAGGAAAATTATATCAGTTATCTAAGTGACGAAAATGGAATTTATAATCAGTATATTGCCCGGTTCGACAGCACAATCAGTTATGTTGACACAATCGTGCATCACAGGTATTTCACTCAATCGTTTCCTGTTACTAATTATTCGCGAAACATTATTGAACAAAACATAAATCCTAATGCAAAAAAATATTCACAAATAATTTATTCTGATGAAGTTTATAAATTATATGTTAAAGATTTACTTTTAGCCAAACATTTGCAAGCTGCTGAATTGCAAAATACTGCATACATGAGCCAACTGGTTCAAATCTATAAAAAAGAAATTAAAAAAATAAAAGAACCTGAAAAACAAAAAAGAAAACGCCGCAAAAGATTTTCAACCGTTCGTGAAGGTGAAACTGAAAAAACCGGTGAAAATAATATTAACATTAACAATTACGAATTTGAAAAACAATCATTTTTTAAGATTGAAGGAAAAGAAATCTTAAAAACAAGCGATACAAATTATACTTTTGATGATGAAACTTATGAAAAATTCATTATCCCAAAAAGACGCAATTACAATGTTGAATATTCAATTAATGAACTTGTAACACAAATTGATTTTACTTTTTTAAATACAACCTATCAGGCATTTACCGGAGGTGTTTACCCCATATATTTAAATCCCGGGCTTAATGCACTTTTTAAGATAGGCATTACAGATTTAATGGAAGATTACAGAATTACAGGGGGTGTAAGATTAAATATAAACTTTATTAATAATGAATACCTCTTAAGTTACAACAATCTTAAAAGGCGCCTTGATAAAGAAATTATTTTTCATCGCAGAACAGAAGAATATGTCGGATATTATTCAATAATCAGGGTACATTCACACGAAATTTATTATATTCTGAAATGGCCGTTTAATCAGGCAATGTGTATTAAAGGTACAGCTTCCTTCAGAAATGATCTGTCAGTTTATCTTTCAACCGACCAGTATAATCTGAGGGTACCCAATAATATTAAAAACTGGATAGGACTTAAAGGAGAATTTATTTATGATGACACCCGAAAATTCGGATTAAATCTTTATTATGGTACTCGTTACAAAATTTTCGGTGAATACTTCCAATTATTAAATGAAGAATCAAGCAATCTGGTAGTTTTGGGTTTGGATTTCAGGCATTACCAAAAAATTCACCGTACTTTTATTTGGGCAAACCGTTTTGCAGCAAGTACTTCCTTTGGAAAAAACAAGTTGATATATTACATGGGAGGAGTTGATAACTGGCTTTTCCCGAAATTTGATCAGCTAACGCCAATAGATTTCTCACAGAATTATGCATACCAAACCCTTGCAACCAATATGAGGGGTTTTAATCAAAACATCCGTAACGGTAACAATTTTATTGTGATCAATAGCGAACTCCGATTTCCGGTTTTCAGATATTTCTTTAACCGTCCTATCAAATCTGATTTCCTTAATAATTTCCAGATCATTGGATTCGGTGATATAGGAACTGCCTGGACAGGTCTTAACCCATATTCAATTGAAAATTCTTTATATACAAGAATAATACAGAACGGACCACTAAAAATTACTATTGAACTTCAAAAAGACCCGATTGTCGGCGGATTCGGCTTTGGTGTAAGAAGCAGGCTGCTTGGATATTTTATTAGAGCCGATTGGGCATGGGGTGTTGAAGATGGAATTATTAAACCTTCGATTTTTTATCTCTCATTAAGCCTGGATTTTTAAATCAACATTTTTTTTTGTTTTAGTTTTTTTAAATTCAGTATTTTATATTTTATTAACTATTGATTGTTGATAAATTTTTTCCTAAAAGCTATTTTTGTGTTGTATATTGCATACCGAAAATATTTACTTCCATTGTTTTGTATCTAACTGTAAAACAACATTTTGAGAGTAATAAATTAATATTTTAAAGTTTATTAAAACAGCATGGATAATACCCTTTTTGCCAGTACTGATAAGGAGTTGGAAAAGATAAAAAAACCTGATTTTTATGATGGGGTTTTGGAAAAAAGAATCAGACCTGATATTCCAAAAGAAGATTTGGAAATAGAAAAAGATATGTCTGAGCAAAATGTCACAGAAATACATCCGCAAAGCAAAAAAGAAGTATATACAAAATATCCTGATAAAGAAGTTCTGGAAAAAACAACCGAATATTTTAAAGGAGATACTTTAGCTGCTGATGTTTGGATGAAAAAATACGCTCTTAAAAACAGCAACGGCGATTTTTTCGAGCTTACCCCTGACAATATGCATAGAAGGCTGGCAAAAGAAATTGCAAGAATTGAAAAAAAATATCCCGAACCACTTAACGAAGAAGAAATATATAATTTACTCAAAAACTTTAAATATATTATTCCACAGGGAAGTCCGATGGCAGGCATTGGAAATGATTTTCAGATTTCCTCATTATCAAACTGTTTTGTAATAGGCAGTGATAAAAATTATGATTCCTATGGAGGAATTTTAAAAATTGATCAGGAGCAGGTTCAATTAATGAAACGGAGAGGAGGTGTAGGACACGATCTTTCACATATTCGTCCCGAAAAGAGCTCAGTACAAAATACTGCACTTACATCAACAGGAATAGTTCCCTTCATGGAAAGATACTCAAACTCTACCCGTGAAGTTGCCCAGGACGGCAGAAGAGGAGCCCTTATGCTTAGCATCTCTGTTAAACACCCCGATGCGGAAAACTTTATTGATGCTAAAAAGGAACTCGGAAAAGTTACATCCGCCAACATCTCTGTAAGAATTGACGATGAATTCATGAAGGCAGTTGCTGAAAATAATAAATATACTCAACAATACCCTATCAACTCAGATAATCCAACAGTAGCCAAAGAAATTGATGCAAGGCAATTATGGGATAAAATTATTCACAATGCTTGGCAATCAGCCGAACCAGGTGTTCTTTTCTGGGACACAATAATAAGAGAATCAGTCCCTGACTCGTATGCCGATTTAGGGTTCAAAACATTATCAACAAACCCCTGCGGTGAAATTCCTTTATGCCCTTATGATAGCTGCCGGTTACTTGCCATCAATCTATACAGCTATGTTGACAACCCGTTTACAAAAAATGCAAGCTTTGACGGTGATCTGTTTTCAAAACATGTTCATTATGCCCAAAGAATAATGGATGATATAATTGATTTGGAGGTTGAAAAAATTGATAAAATAATTGCAAAAATCGATTCCGACCCTGAAGATTTTGAAATAAAAAGAACTGAATATAATCTTTGGAAAAATATCAGAAAAAAAAGTGTTGAAGGTCGCAGAACAGGCATCGGAATTACTGCCGAAGGCGATATGCTTGCAGCACTGGGATGCAGGTATGGGACGGAAGTTGCAACAAATTTTTCCACTGAAGTCCATAAGTTGCTTGCAATTGAATCATACCGTTCATCAGTGGAATTAGCTAAACAAAGAGGCTGTTTCCCGATTTTTAATGTAGAAAGAGAAAAAAATAATCCGTTTATCAACCGCATCAAAGAAGCAGCCCCAAAAGTTTATGAAAATATGGTAAAATACGGACGACGAAATATCGCCCTGCTTACTATTGCACCAACAGGGAGTGTGAGTATTTGTGCTCAAACTTCATCAGGCATTGAACCCGTTTTTAAAATTTCTTATCAAAGAAGAAGAAAAGTTAATCCTAATGATAAAGACGTCGTTATATCTTTCACCGATGAAATGGGCGATTCATGGGAAAAATATGATGTTTTACATCCAAAATTTTTAACATGGTTGAAAATTAATGGATATAATGCAGATGAAGTAAAAAATTATTCTGAAGAACAATTAGCTCCAATAATTGAAAAATCACCTTATTACAAAGCTACTTCAGACAATATAGACTGGCTGAGCAAGGTAAAAATGCAGGGAGCTATTCAAAAATGGGTGGATCATTCCATAAGCGTTACAGTTAATATTCCAAGCGAAGTTACCGAAGAACTGGTAAGTGAAATTTACAAAACAGCATGGAAAAGCGGCTGTAAAGGAATGACAATTTACCGCGAAAATTCAAGAACAGGTGTGTTGATTTCAAATGAAGAAAAGAAAGCCGAAAATGATGATGAATTTAAAGAAACCAAAGCTCCGCAAAGGCCAAAAATCATGGAAGCCGATATTGTCCGTTTTCAAAACGATTATGAAAAATGGATATCTGTTATTGGTAAATATGAAAATAAACCGTATGAAATTTTCACAGGTAAAGCAGAAGGATTTTACTTGCCAATTTGGGTTACAAAAGGTTGGGTAATTCGTCATAAACTCGAAGATCAAAGTACAAGATACGATTTCCAATTTGAAGACAAAGAGGGATATAAAACAACAATAGAAGGATTATCAAGATCATTTAACAAAGAATTCTGGAATTATGCCAAGCTTATTTCAGGAATTTTAAGACATGGTATGCCCCTGCCTTTTGTTGTTAACCTTATATCAAACTTAACATTCGACAATGAATCAATCAATACATGGAAAAACGGAGTAGTAAGAGCCTTGAAAAAATATATTCCTGACGGAACATCATTACCCGGTAATACCTGCCCTGAATGTGGCGATCAAAAAGGATTGGTTTATCAGGATGGATGTTTAATCTGTAAAGCTTGCGGATACTCAAAATGCGAGTAAATATTAAAAGTGAATCTTGTGATAATCATATGTTTGGCTATTCCTTAAATCATAAATTTTTTTTGCCAGAAATAAAAATATCCTTAAATTTTTCTTATTCAACCACGCTATAGCCTGAGGTTTTCGATTGCAAGCATCTGCAAATATTACTAAAAAATCAAATTTGTATTTTTTCAGCCACAAATATGCCTTCTTATCATTATCAATAGCCGAATCCAATGCGGCAAGTTGAGGAAATTTACTTTTCATCAACCAAACAAATGCTTCATCGCTTCCGCGAATTGCTTTTGATAATGCTGCAAGCTCGGGATAATCGTTATTTAAAAGCCAGTTAAATATTTTTTCATTCCCTGTAATAGCCTCCCCGAAAGCAATTAATATTTTAGTAGGATATTTTAGCATACAAATCTTTTTGTAAAATTAACACAATTTTTTCACTCAAAATCAATTATACTGGAAATTATAAATTATAGTTATTAATTTTAAGAATTATATTACTTTTGACAAACTTTTATATGATTTCATTAAAAGACATAAAGGCTCCCATTCAGGACCATATTGTTGAATTTGAAAAAAATTTCAGATCTTCAATCAAAAGTTCCGTACCGCTGCTTGATAATATCACACGTTATATTATCAAGCGAAAAGGTAAACAAATGCGGCCTATGTTCGTTTTCTTTGCAGCAGATATATGCGGCGATATTAATGAAACAACTTACCGGGCAGCCTCATTAATTGAATTATTACATACTGCCACTTTAGTTCATGATGACGTTGTAGATGATTCGCACGAACGCAGAAGTTTTTTCTCAATAAATGCTTTATGGAAAAATAAAATTGCTGTGCTTGTCGGCGATTACTTACTCTCAAAAGGGTTATTGCTTTCGCTTAATAATGATGATTTTAAATTATTAAGAATTGTAACTGATGCTGTTAAAGAAATGAGCGAAGGCGAATTACTGCAAATTGAAAAAGCAAGAAAACTTGATATTAAAGAAAATATTTATTTTGAGATTATCCGTAAAAAAACGGCTTCGCTGATTGCTTCCTGTTGTGCTTCAGGCGCTGCATCATCAGGTGCTGATGATAATGCAATTAATAAAATGCATCTGATTGGCGAAAATATTGGTATTGCTTTTCAAATAAAAGATGATCTTTTTGATTACGATAAAGGCAGGGAAACCGGCAAACCCAATGGCATTGACATAAAAGAACAAAAAATGACACTCCCTTTGATATCAATGCTTAGTAATTCATCATATCCTGAAAAACGAAAAATTATAAACATAATTAAAAATCACAATAATAACCCCGCAAAAGTTTCGGAAGTAATTAAAAAAGTAAATAATAGCGGCGGCATAAATTATGCAAAAGAAAAAATGATGGAATTTCGTAACAAGGCACTGGATCTTTTAGCAGAATTTCCCGAAAGTTCTTCACGTAAATCACTTGAACAATTAATTATTTATACAACAGAAAGAAATAAATGAGTATTGTTATAATAAAACTCTGATAAAATTAAATAATATGAGTATGAAAGTAAATTTTCTGATAATATTTTTGTTAAGTGGTTTTCTGCTGAATGCCCAGGAGTTTTATGGTGGAATAACTTTAGGGATGACAGCAACTCAGGTTGCCGGTGATGTTTGCTCGGGTTATGATAAAGCAGGATTGTATGCCGGAGTTTATGCAAACCTCAAAGTTTCAAAAAAATCGGTTTTCCAGTTGGAAATTGATTATATTCAGAAAGGTAGCAGGCTGGTTCCTAAGGAAGAAAATGATTACCAATCATATAAATTAAATTTGCAATATATTGATGTACCTGTTCTTTACAAATATATTATATCCGAAAGATTTACTGTAGAGATAGGACCTGTTTACGGGGTTTTTATTAAAAGTTATGAGGAAGCAAACTTTAGCAATGAACTTGCTGGTAAACCATTTAATACACATAATCTGAGTGTTATTGTCGGAATGTATTATTATATTACTGATAACTTTATGTTTAACCTGCGTTCATCAAATTCGGTGGTTCCTATAAGAGAGCATACTTCGGGTGCAACACGGTTTTTTAACAGAGGGCAGTATAATGATGTACTGATTTTTTCTTTTGTTTACCAGTTTTTAAGATCAAAATAACTTAACGTTTTGCAAGTAAAAAATCATCATTATGAATATTTTTTTCTTTATGTTATATAAAACTTTAGGTAACTTATAAAGAAAAAACAATCACCTACAAAAGTAAAATCCTATATACCGCTATCCTTTAGTTTGTAATACGGTCAAGTAAACCATAAAAAATTAGCTTTATTGCAAATTATTATTTATTTTTGCCTAGGATATTTGACTTATTAAAAATTTATCAATCTTGGATTACACAGAAATATTGATAAAAATTAGAAGAATTATACGCTCTATAAACATAGAGTCAAAGAAAATGCAAAAGGAATACGGTATAAGTATTCCTCAAATTCTTTGTCTTAACTATTTGCTAAGTTGCAAAGATTATATATCAACTCACAACGATATAAAAAATATTCTTACTCTTAATTCAAGTACAGTTACAGGAATAATTAACAGGCTGGAAAAAAAAGGATTTTTAGCACGTTTACCAAAATCCGGAGACAAAAGAATAACAAAGATTGCATTGACACTAACAGGTGAAAAGCTAATTAATCAAATTCCGCCACTTTTACATGAGCAATTATCAAAAAAATTGACAAACTTACCTGATAATCAAGTAAATGAAATTCAAAACTCTCTTGATTTATTAATCAATTTGTTAGAAATTGAAGAAGTTGAAGCCTCACCATTAATTACAGTTGAAGCCAACATAATGCCTAAAGAGTAAAATTATTATAATTTTTTGAAATTGTCTTAAAATATGTTTTACGGAACATAATTTATTTTGTTTTTAATCTGTATAATTAATTCTTTATTATAATCTTTATACAAAAATAATTTTCCAGACATTTTTATTCCTGATTTTCATACAGATAATACCTTATTGTAAAGCCACCGTTTATATTTTATTTAATTTATATTTTGTAGTTTATATTATTTTTTATATTTTTGTCGCATAGAACCAATTTAAGTTGTTTTTATACTATAAACGGAAATTAAAATTAAAGAATTTAATCATTATTCATGGCTTTTATAGAATTACATAAAGATAAATTAAAACATAATTATAATTATTTAGATAATTTATTTAATAAAAATAAAATACAATGGGCGGTTGTAACTAAACTTTTGTGTGGAAATATACAATATTTAAAAGAAGTGCTGAATTTAGGTATAACTCAAATATGCGATTCACGTGTGTCGAACCTTAAAACAATTAAAAGTATAAAAAATGATATTGAAACAATATATATAAAACCACCTGCAAAAAGAAGTATTAAAAGCATAGTGAAATATGCAGATATAAGTTTTAACACTGAATATGAAACAATTAGATTGCTTTCTAAAGAAGCACAAAGACAAAATAAAACCCACAATATTATTATAATGATTGAAATGGGTGATTTGCGTGAAGGCGTGTTACGAGATGATTTTATTGATTTTTATGCAAAAGTATTTGAATTGGTAAATATTAATGTCGTTGGTATTGGAACTAATTTGAATTGCCTATATGGAGTTTTACCTAATCAAGATAAATTGATACAATTAAGTCTGTACGAACAATTAATTGAGGCAAAATTTAATAAAAATATCCCATACGTTTCAGGTGGGTCTTCAATTTCTATTCCATTAATTTTTAATCAATTATTGCCAACAGGAATAAATCATTTCCGTATCGGGGAAACATTATTTTTAGGAAACGACTTATATAATAATACTATGATCAAAGAAATGAAAAATGATGTTTTCAAGTTGTTTACCGAAATAATAGAACTATCGGTTAAACCTGTTGTACCAAACGGAGAAATGGGAAATAACGTTGAAGGCAAAACAATAGAATTTGATAAAAATGATTATGGAAAAACCTCTTGTCGGGCAATTTTAGATTTAGGTTTGCTTGATGTTGACGAAAAACATATTCATCCTATTGATAATAAAATAAAGTTTGCTGGTGCAAGTTCCGATATGATTGTGGTTGATTTAGGCAAAAACGAACAAAATTACAAAGTAGGTGATTTAATTGAATTTAAATTAGATTACATGGGAACTTTAAATATTTTAAATTCAAATTATATTGAAAAAAAGATTGTTTAGCAAAAAGATATAACCATTGAAGATGTAATAAAAGAATTAAAAAACGAGAAATTCTTTTAAAAAAAATAAAATAAATCACTAAAACATATATGCTATGATATTAACAGTTACAGGTAGTAGCGGAAAAAACTACTCATTTGAAGGAATTTACTCTGATACAAGTCCATTAAAGGATATGGCCGGAGTATATTTAATTATCGTTAAAAAGAATGATAAATACTATCCTATTGATATAGGTGAAGCAAAGGAAGTTAAAACCAGAATTGAAAATCATGATAGAAAGGATTGCTGGAAAAAACATTGCCCAATAAATGATTTGTTCTATGCTCCTTATTATATTGAACATGGGGGGAAAACTTCAAGAGTTAAGGTAGAACAAGATATAAGAGAATACTACAATTTCCCTTGTGGTAATAAATAATCTTATACAAATGACAAAAGAAAATTTAAAGACAAGATATGAAACAGAAAATAAAGATATGGGATAGTTGTGCTCACCTTTATGAATGTCATAATGTTACTGAACACCCGGATATCGTGGCTTTTAAGGGTTTTGAAGAAAATTTATTAGATAAAATATTACTTCATTTGACAAAAGAGCAAAATCGTCCTATTAGTTTGATTGATATTGGTTGCGGTACAGGAAGATTACACTTGCGATATGGACAGCGGATTCATATCCCTGAACTTCGAAATGTTTTTGGAATAGATATTTCTAAAAAGATGTTGGATTTGGCAATAGAAAAAATCAAAAAAGCCGGTATTAATAAAATTGCTACCCCTGCATTGTCATTTAAACAAGGTTCTGCATTTGATTTTGAAGCTGAACCAATTAATTCTATTCAAGTTGCAGTAAATTTAAATAATACTATTGGTACGATGCAAGGACAAAAAGGAGCAGTGAAATTGTTTCAAACGTTAAACAGATTTGTGGAAAATACAAAAGGTATAGCAATTATTTCCTGTTATATGAAAAAATATATTGAAACTTATGCTCTTCCGCAATACGAATCCTCCTTATATATTTGTGGACAACCTATATGGCTCAAACCGGATACCTATTCTACTAATAAATATAAACAACTATCAACTCAATACAAAAAATCATATTCAAACGACCCATTTTTAAAGGTTGATGTTTATGATATACAAGGGAGTCTGATAAAGAAAAATCATGTTTTGAAAAGAGACCCAGTCTTAGTGAAACAAACCATTGAATCGGGAGTTATCCATACATTTTCCAACTACAAATCGCATTGGTACAATTTTCAAATGATTGATAATTTAATTAAAATATTTTGGGAAAGCAAATCATATCATGTTCAAACAAAAGAATTAGACCCCCAAAATGCAGAGCAAGGACAATTGGCGATTTTAGATTATGGTAATAATTTGCAAAATTTCTTTGAGACCTTATCTAATTAATGAAATACCCTATTATACAATATAGTATTATTGCGATATATTTCGCTTTTATTCTCATTAAAGGAATTCGTCATGCTAAAAATATTCATAATGATGATGACTTTTTAGTTGCCGGACGGAATGTTGGTTGGCTTTTTCTACTTTGTACTATGAGTGCTACAGTTATCGGCGGCGGATCATCAATTGGTGCACTTGGAAAAACCTATGAATGGGGAATTTTAATGCTGGTTGTTTCAAGTGGTTTGTATGTTCATTTTATTTTTTCAGGTTGGTTTGTTGCTCCATATTTTCGCAAAGCCAAACTTTATACGGTTGCCGGTTTTTTCGGTCATCGTTTTAATGCTAAATGTCGTTTTTCAGCATTTGTTTTATCACTTTTATTTTCTATAGGTGTTTTAGTCGCTCAAATGGTTGCTTTTGGCAAAATTGTTACGTCAATAATACCTCAATTACCATATATTGGGGCTATTATTATAAGTGGAGGTATTGTAATTTTATATAGTACAGCTGGTGGCTTATTAGCAGTTATTCATACAGATGTTTACCAATTTATTATATTAATATTAGGCTTTCTAATCACACTAGCTTTTTGCATACCTGAACTACTTACACAACGAGCTAATATTCAAACAGTAATACAAAATGAATTCTTTCAATTGGAAGGAGGTAAGGGATGGGTGTTTCTATTTTCAACTTTTATTGCTTTCTTATTAGGAGAAACCTTTGCTCCAGGCTATGCAACACGTTACTGTATAGGAAAGAATATTAAAGAAAAAAAAAAGGAATTATAGGTTCAGGGATTTTTTTATTTTTTACTTTTCCTGTTATTTTATTTTTTCTAGCTCTTTATGCTAGTTTATCGTTTCCTGATATTGATCCTGAACAAGCATTACCTCAGACAATTTTAAAATTAAATAATCCATATATTGGTTGTTTAATCATTGCAGCTTTATTAAGTGCAATAATGTCATCTGCCGATTCAATTTTAAATTCATCAACCGCAATTTTTGTAAAAGACTTTTATGAAGAATATATTGTAAAAGCGAAAAATAATTTCAAGAATAGTCTTAAGATTTCAAGAATAAGTTCGTTTACTTTAGGTGCTTCCGGCATATTGTTAGCACTTATCCTTCCTAATATTATTGATTTATTACTTTTAACTTATTCATTGTGGGCTCCAAGTATTATTTTACCTGTTATTGTTGGGATTTTTACAAAGAGAACCTCAAAATCATTTAATAATTTAATTTTTATTGTAATGATTTTTTCCGCAATAGCTACTATAATATTTATGAATACTGATTATAAATATGCAATGCAGCCAAGTGTTTTTGGTGTCGTATTTTCAATCATAGTTTTCTTTATTGGAAAGATAGTAATTGGGAAAAAACTGATTATAGAGTAATTTAAGCTGTTAGAAATAAATATTAAAACTTAAACAATTAAATTAAAAATAATTATAAATTATGAAAATAGAAATTTTAAACTCAATTGATTCAGTAAGTACATTAGAAAAAAATGAAATTATCAATTTTTTGTATGGACATTTAGATGAATATGGAGACATGTGGGAAAATATTGAAAGGTCGGTTGAATATGCCCTTAGTTCAAATCCTGCATTTGGCGGATTCATTTTAATAAATCGAGTTGATGGGAAAATTAACGGCGTAATAGTAATGAACCAAACAAAAATGAAAGGTTATATACCGGAGAACGTTTTAGTATATATTGCAGTACATAAGGATTATAGAGGAAATGGGATTGGAAAAGAACTCATGAAAAAAGCTATTCAAACATCAAAAGGAAACATAGCATTACATGTAGAACCTGATAATCCGGCAATTTTTTTATACAAAAAAGTTGGATTTATTAACCCATATCTTGAGTTGAGATACTATAAAAAATAATTAACCATATTTGTAATATTATGTTAATTGATAACAAACTTATAGAATTCAGAAAAGAATTGCAAAAAATCCTCCATTCAAAGGAAAAATTGTTTTATTATTTCAGCCGGCAGAAAAAACAGGCCAGGGAGCTAATTTAGTTCTTGAAGATGAAAAATTTAATGAAATAATAAATTGGAGTTATGCAGAAACTAAAACCTGTTTCCATGTAAACATTTGTATTTCTATAATAAAAACTCAATATTTCGTTTCAACCCTTCAAATTTTATTCGTTTCACTGCAGAATCACTGAAAATTTTTTTGAATTTTTCTTCATTTAAATTTTCCCAGTCATTTTTTTTCATTTTTTGTAAACCTTCATTTGGATAAAATGCAGGCTCATTGTGAGGTTTTGCAAATCTGTTCCACGGGCAAACATCCTGACAAATATCACAACCGAAAATCCAGTTATTGAATTTACTTTTCAATTCTTTAGGAAGTTCATTTTTATATTCAATTGTAAGATAAGAAATACACTTGTTTGCATCAATTTCAAAGGGCTTGGTTATTGCACCGGTCGGGCAGGCATCAATACATTTTGTACAATCACCACAATAATTTTTCCCGTGTTTATCATAATTTAACTCAAGGTCAATAATAATTTGCCCGATAAAAAAGAAAGAACCAATATTTTTATTTATCAAACAGGTATTTTTCCCAATCCAGCCCAGTCCGCTTTTTTGTGCCCATGCTTTTTCCATAACCGGCGCCGAATCAACAAATACACGGTAATTTCTTTTACCGGTATTATTTTCAATTATTGATATAAGTTTATGTAATTTATTCTTTAATACAAAATGATAATCTTTTCCATAAGCGTATTTTGCAATTTTGTAATTATTTTCAGTCGTAAGTTTTTTTTTAGGGTAATAGTTTAACAGAACTGAAATAATTGATTTAGCATTTTCAACTAACAAACCTGGATCAAGTCGTTTTTCAAAATTATTTTGCATGTAAGTCATTTGCCCGTGTTTTTTATTATCAAGCCAATTTTTCAGCTTTACAGCTTCATCTTTAAGATAATCAGCCTTCGACACACCACAAAACGAAAAATCAAGCTCATAAGCACTTGATTTGATAAGCAGGGTTATCTCGTCTTTATTTTTAGATAAGTTCACAAAAACTTAATTGAAGTTTTATTCATTAATCAAACAATTTCCTCTGTTCTGAATGTTTTATCTTCCCAAGATGTTTATAAGCCATTTCTGTAGCTTCTCTTCCTCTTGGAGTTCTCATCAAATATCCTTCCTGGATCAAAAATGGTTCATATACTTCTTCAATAGTACCTGCCTCTTCTGCTACGGCAGTTGCAATAGTTGTAATTCCAACAGGTCCGCCCTTAAATTTATCAATAATGGTTGAAAGAATCTTGTTATCCATTTCATCAAGACCGTTTTTATCAACATTAAGAGCTGAAAGGGCAATTTGGGAAATATCAATATCAATATTACCATCTCCTTTTATTTGGGCAAAATCTCTTACTCTCCTTAAAAGTAAATTGGCAATTCTTGGTGTTCCCCTGCTACGTCTGGCAATTTCATCAGCAGCATCATCGCTGATAGGAACTCTTAATATTTTTGCAGAACGATGGATAATTTTTTTCAGAATATCAGCTTCGTAATATGATAAACGTAAGTTTATTCCGAAACGCGACCTGAGAGGAGCAGTTAGTAATCCGGAACGTGTAGTAGCACCTATAAGAGTAAACGGGCTTAAATTTATTTGTACACTTCTGGCATTCGGACCGGTTTCAATCATAATATCAATCTTATAGTCTTCCATGGCAGAATATAAATATTCTTCAACAACAGGGCTTAACCTGTGAATCTCATCAATAAAAAGAACATCATTATCTTCAAGATTTGTAAGCAAGCCCGCAAGGTCGCCCGGTTTATCAAGCACCGGACCTGAAGATACCCTGATATTAACTTCCAGCTCATTAGCAATTATGTATGAAAGAGTTGTTTTACCCAATCCAGGAGGTCCATGCAATAATATATGATCCAGCGCTTCGCCTCTCTGTTTTGTAGCTTCTACAAATATTTTCAGGTTTTCAACAACTTTTAGCTGACCGAAAAAGCCACTAAAGTCGGATGGTCGTAAAACCTTTTCAATTTCTTTTTCTACCTGACTTAAATGTTTGCCGCTTGGATCAATATTTTCGTTCATTTTTTATTTTTTTATTAAAATCTTCTAAACAAAGGTAGTAAAATACAAAGTAACTGATAAAATTATTAATTATAAAAAATATTTATTTTGTTTCTATTTTTTTTTATTACTTTAGCTATGTCAAAAGTGCTTAATAAAACTCATTAAAAATGAAAGAAATAGTTGTTGCTATTGATTTTTCAAAAGGTTCTATACATGCCCTTGAATATGCTGTAAACATTGCAAAAAAGATCAATGCAAATATCAGCATGGTTTGGGTAAACAATTTTATTACACCGGAAACCGTTTTTTCACCTGCACCTATTGGAAACCAAAACCGTATTGAAGTTAAAAAACACTTTGAAAATCTTTTAAAAAAATATAAGAAAAAATTAGTGCCCGGAAAATTAAAATATAAACTCAGAAAAGGCAAAGTTTATCACGAAATTGCCAATCAGGTAAAACAAGATAATGCTTATTTGATTATAGCAGGCACACATGGTGTTTCGGGATTTGAAAAATACTGGATAGGAAGTAATGCTTATAGAATTGTCACCTACTCTCCGTGTCCGGTAATTACTTTACGAAACGAATTTAAATTTCATAATTCAATTAAAAAAATTTTATTCCCTATTGATAACACACTTGAATCAAAACAAAAATTTCCTTTTACTGTTGACTTAGCAAGTTACTTTAATGCTGAAATACATGTTTTACTTCTTTATTCAACATCATTAAAATCAGTTCAACGTAAAATCGATAATTCTGCAATCCAGGCTATTAAGAATTTTGAAGACAAAAAAATAAAATATGTTCTGGAAAGAATAAAAACAGATAATATTACTAAAACAGCATTAGATTATGCTGAAAAACAAAATATTGATTTAATAGCAATAATGACAGAACAGGAATCAACCACTGCAAATATTTTTCTTGGTCCTTTCGCAGAAAAAATGGTCAGTCATTCACCAATTCCGATTCTAAGCCTTCGTACTCAAAAAATTATAAGTAATTAAAAAGATATTACAAGATGAAACCAATAAATATTTTATTCATAATTTTTTTTACGAATATTATATTTTTTTCCATGGCACAAAATAATGTTGCCGGAAACATAGAAATAATTCAGGACGTAAGAATAGATACTTTAATTCAAAAGCATATCTCAATTAATGAATACCTTATTACAAAAGAAAATCATAATGGAATTAATGGTTATCGTATTCAGATATTTTTTGACTCCGGCAATAATTCTAAAAATAATGCAACTGAGATCATAGAAGCTTTTTCCAAAAGATATCACAATATTGAAACTTATATTTCGTTTAGAGAACCATATTATAGAGTGAGAGTAGGCGATTTCAGAACTAAATTAGAAGCCGAAGGATTTCTGAAAAAAATAATTTTCAGGTATCCTAATGCGTGGATCATTAAAGACGATATTAATTTCCCAAAATTATATTAACTTTGTAAAAAATTAAACTTCTAAGCTATGAAAAAAATTATCGTTGCAATTGATTTTTCTGATTGTTCAATCAATGCATTGGAACATGCCATTACAATTGCTGATAAAGCAAAAGCTGACATCTTAATGGTTTGGGCTAAAAAACCCGACAATACAAAAGACATTCTTTTAATTGAGCCTGAAAATTTGTTAGAAGAAGTTAAAAAACGGTTTGAGGAATTAATTAAGAAGTATAAGATTGGATTTAAGAATGGAAAACTGGAATACAAAATCAGAAAAGGGAAAATTTATAAAGAAATCGTTAAAGAAGCAGAAGAAAGCGGTGCTTTTATGATAGCTGCAGGAACACACGGAGCTTCGGGTTTTGAGGAATTTTGGGCAGGGAGCAATGCCAACAAAATCGTTTCAGCATCTAAAGTACCGATTATTACAATCAGGGGAGGCATAGATATCGACCGTAAACTCAGTAAAATTGTCATGCCTATTGACAGCACTCTGGAAACCCGCCAAAAAGTATCATTTACTTCCATACTTGCAAAATTATTTAATGCCGAAATCTACATACTTGCTGTTTATACAACTAATATAAAAGCCGTGCAAAGCAGAGTGGATCGCTATGCTAATCAAATTATTGAACACCTTGAAGAAGAGGGTATTAAATATCATTTGGATAGTATTCGTACCGATAATCTTACAAATGCCACAATACAATATGCCGAAAAAATTGATGCAAACTTAATTTCGATAATGACAGAACAGGAAAAAACCACTGCTAATCTTTGGTTAGGTCCTTATGCTGCGCAAATGGTCAATCATTCACCAATTCCTGTATTAAGCATTCATTCAAAGCAAATGTCTATTTCTTTAGCACGATAAATCAGAAATATTGAGGGTTTTATTTTTTGTTCCGTCTTTAATTCCTATTCATGGCATTCAAATCTTCAAAAGCAATTATTAATCTTTCAACAATAGAAATTTCTCCTTCACGTAACCATTTCCTTGGGTCATAATATTTTTTATTCGGTTTATCTTCGCCTTCCGGATTACCGATTTGCCCCTGCAGATAATCTTTATATTCTGAATAATATTTTTTAACACCTTCCCAGAAAGCCCACTGGGTATCAGTATCAATATTCATTTTTATTACACCATAAGAAATTGCTTCCCTGATTTTTTCCTGCGAAGAACCTGAACCACCATGAAAAACAAAATTTACCGGATTCGGACCGGTATTGAATTTTTCCTGTATATATTTTTGTGAATTACGAAGAATAACGGGTTCTAATTTTACATTACCCGGTTTATAAACACCATGGACATTCCCAAAAGCAGCAGCAATAGTAAACTTATTACTGATGTTGCTTAATTGTTCATAAGCATAAGCAACTTCTTCGGGTTGAGTGTATAATCTTGAACTGTCAATATCTGTATGATCAACACCATCTTCTTCACCACCTGTAATACCCAATTCTATTTCAAGGGTCATATCAATTTTGCTCATTCGCTCAAGATACTTTTTGCAGATTTCAACATTCTCTTCTATGGGTTCTTCGGATAAATCCAGCATGTGAGAACTGTAAAGAGGTTTACCGAATTTTTTAAAATGTTTTTCGCCAATATTTAGTAAACCATCAATCCACGGTAATAATTTTTTTGCTGCATGGTCAGTATGGATCATTACCGGAACACCATATAATCCCGCAATCTCGTGAATATGCTGAGCACCCGATACAGCACCGGCAATAGCTGCTTTTTGTTTATCGTTTGATAAAGATTTTCCTGCATAAAAAACAGCACCACCACTTGAAAACTGAATTATCACAGGTGAATTTACAACTTTTGCTGCCTCTAAAACAGCATTAATTGAGTCTGTTCCAACTACATTTACAGCAGGTAATGCAAATTTGTTTTCCTTTGCTATTCTAAAAATTTCCTGAACACCATTCCCTGTAACAACTCCGGGAGCAACTTTATTTAATACTTTTTCTGACATAATATTTTATTTTAAAAATTAATAATAATAATATTTTTCAAAATTAATTATTTTTTATCAATATCATTGTTCATAAATGAATTATTACATTTGCAAATAAAATATTACATTCAAAAACGGCCCCGTAGCTCAACTGGACAGAGCATCTGACTTCGGATCAGAGGGTTGAGGGTTCGAGTCCTTCCGGGGTCGCTAAGTGTCTGTCTATAAACTAAGCATTTTTTTAATTTCAGAAATTCCTTGTAGTTTGAAAAATATATTACATTTACAGTTCAAAAAAATTGTCTGAATTAAGATAATTTCCTTATTTTACAAGGAAATATATTATCATTTAATGATTAGGCAAAAGTATGATAAAATTATAGAATGATTAAAAAAGTTCTTATAGCCAACAGGGGTGAGATAGCAGTAAGAGTAATGAGATCATGCAGGGAACTCGGCATTAAAACCGTTGCTGTTTTTTCTGAAGCTGATCGTACTTCTATGCATGTCAGATATGCTGATGAAGCATATTGTATTGGTCCTTCACCTTCCAACGAAAGCTACTTAGTTATCGACAAAATTATACAGATAGCAAAAAAATCCAAAGCTGATGCAATTCATCCGGGTTATGGTTTTTTATCAGAAAATGCCGAATTTTCCGACAGGTGTGATAATGAAGGAATTATTTTTATCGGTCCTTCGGCATTTGCCATAAATACAATGGGCGATAAAATTACCGCCCGCAAAACAATGATCAAGGCAGATATACCTGTTATTCCGGGTACAACCGAAAAAATAAAAGATATTAAATCAGCCGAAAAAATAATAACTGATATTGGATTACCTGTTATGATCAAAGCTTCTGCAGGTGGCGGAGGCAAAGGTATGAGGTTGGTTAAAAAAATTTCCGATGTTTCAAGCGCAATCAGAGCTGCAAAATCCGAAGCTAAGGTTTCATTCGGTGATGACACGGTTTACATTGAAAAATATATTGATTCGCCACACCATATTGAATTTCAGATTTTAGCCGACAGACATGGAAATGTCATACATCTTTTTGAGCGTGAATGTTCCGTTCAACGACGCCATCAGAAAGTAATTGAAGAAACACCTTCTCCCCTGATGAATGAAAAAATCAGGAATGAAATGGGTAATCATGCAGTCGCCGCTGCAAAAGCAGTTAATTACGAGGGGGCAGGAACTATTGAATTTATTGTTGATGATGACCTGAATTATTATTTCCTTGAAATGAACACTCGCCTTCAGGTTGAACATCCTATAACCGAGCGTGTTGTTGGTATTGACCTTGTAAAAGAACAAATTAACATAGCTAACGGAGAAAAACTGAAATACAAACAAAATGATTTAAAACAGAACGGGCATTCCATAGAATGCCGTATTTATGCCGAAGATCCTGATAAAGATTTTATGCCGAATCCGGGAAAAATCAAACATATAACTGAGCCATTCGGACTTGGAGTACGTATTGACGGATATGTTTACGAAGGATATGAAATCCCGATGTATTACGACCCCATGATTTCAAAATTGATAGTCTGGGCTAAAACAAGAGAAGAAGCAATTGCAAGATTAAAAAGAGCTTTATATAATTATAAAATTACAGGTGTTAAAACAACTATAAAATTTCTTGAGAAAATCATGGATTGTCCTGATTTTGCATCGGGTAAATATAATACCCATTTTATTGAAGAAAACAGGAAATTCCTGATGTCAAAGAAAAAAAGTGTCGGTAAATTTCAGGACATTGCAATTATTACAGCTTTTATTGATTATATCACAAAAATTGAAAAACTTCAGCCCGAAAAACCATCGCATAAACTCTGCAATAACTGGAAGGATTTTGGAAGGAAAAAAGGCGTGCTTAGACTATAATTAGTGATTGTCTATAAAGTACCTCTTGGATAATATTTTAGATTTGAGAATTTAGATTTGAGATTTAATGCAATGGAGATTAATAAGTTAATAACAAATCTAAAATTATAACTTATAACTTAAAAACGGTCAACGTTATTCAGGCATAGTCAAACTTTAAACTTTGAACTAAAAAAAGAACACATGTCATTTGAAGTTAATTTAAACGATAGAACAGCAAATGTTGAGTTACTGAACAGGAAAGGAAATAAAGTTAAAATTGCTGTTGACGGTAAAAAATACGATGTGGATATTGT
>JAUXFX010000061.1 GCA_030622635.1 Bacteroidota bacterium | reverse complement strand
TTGTCCGCCCTCCAGCGGAAACAATCGCCAGCTGGAGAAAGAATGATAAAAATAAAAGTTTGTGAATTGCAAGTGTCATCCCGATCTCGCTTTAGGCGAGAGAGGGAACTCCATCGTCCTGCACCTCAGCTAACAAATTATTTCTGCCGGCGGAGTGCAAAATTGCTGACAGGTAGGTATTTGCCAGCTAACTACACATAGCCGGGAGTTCCTTCAGTCGCTGCGCTTCTTCAGGATGACACTTGCAAGAAATTGACTTTTAAATAAATTTAGCAATTTTGTTTGTAAGTCAGGAAATAAATTTTAAAAATATTATATCCATTTTAAAAAATAACCGATTTAAACAGGTTTTACGGTTTATACAGAATGGATGGTTCTGCATGAAACGGGTGGTTTGTACGGTATGATTGTGGAGACGCACGGCCGTGCGTCTCCACGTGCTAACCAACCGAACCAACCAAAACCAACCAATACAACCGAAACAACCAATACAAACCGCCAACCAATCCAAATTTTACCGTTAACTAAAATTAATTATTTTCGTTCATTGCCGGATACAGAATGCTTGG
This sequence comes from Bacteroidota bacterium, assembly GCA_030622635.1. Taxonomy (GTDB): domain Bacteria; phylum Bacteroidota; class Bacteroidia; order Bacteroidales; family JADFUO01; genus JADFUO01. Next base: position 14,319 of record JAUXFX010000061.1, on the reverse strand, counting down.
ATGGCATTATGAATATTGCTGGCAGGTAGTATTTACCGGCTTAATGCATACAGCCGGGAGTTCCCTCAGTCGCTGCGCTCTTTCGGGATGACACTTGCAAGAAATTGACTTTTCAAATAAATTTAGTAATTTTGGTTGTAAGTCAGAAAATATAAATTTTAAAAATAGTATATCCATTTTTAAAAATACCCGATTTAAACAGGTTTTACGGTTTATACAGAATGGATGGTTCTGCATGAAACGGATGGTTTGTACCGTGGGATGGTTTGTACGGTAGGATGGTTTGTGCAGTATGATTGTAGAGACGCACGGCCGTGCGTCTCAACGTGCAACCCAACCTAATCCAACCAAAACCAACCAATACAACCGAAACAACCAATACAAACCGTCAACCAAAATTAATTATTCAAATTAATTTTCGTAAATTTGTAAAATATTTAAAAGGAAACATTATGAAAGCAATAGAAACAACAGGTATAATTGACAAAAAGGGGCTTTTACGTCTTGATAATCCGTTACGAACACGAGAAAAAAAAGTTAGAGTAATAATATTAATGCAAGAAGAAAATGAATTGGACAATGAAAAGTTATGGTTAACTTATATTTCCAACAATCCGGCATTTGATTTTCTTAAAGATGAAGAAGAAATATACTCTCTAAAAGATGGAGAACCTTTAAATGATAAAAGCATTAAGAAACTTTTCAAGGGCTAAAAATAAAAGTTTGTAAATGGCAATTGAAGAAAAATAAATTTTACGAAACTGGTATTTTTAAAAACAATCCAAAAAATTGATAATTTTATTAGGATTTACTAAAAAATCTTATTCCTGCAAGTTTTGCTTTGTTTCCCATTAAATACATTGCCGGAACAACAACAAGAGTAAGAATCGTAGCAAAAGTTAAACCGAAAATAACAGTCCATGCCATAGGTCCCCAAAAATCAGCATTATCACCTCCAAAGTAAATGTTCGGACTGAAATTACTTAATAAGCCATTAAAATCAATATTCAATCCTGAAGCCATTGGCAGTAATCCCAGTATTGTTGTTATGGCGGTTAAAAGCACAGGGCGGAGTCGTGTTTTTCCTGCCAGAATAATACATTCAATTGAGGATTCAATAGGTAAATCTTCATAAACTTTTATACCTGTTTCTTTTTTCTTTTTCAGTTTTAAAAAGTCAATATAATCAATTAAAACTATGGCATTATTAACTACAATTCCTGCAAGGGATATAATTCCTAAACCGGTCATAACTAAAATAAAATCTATATTAAAAGTAGCAAGTCCGCCAAATACTCCAATAGTGCTTAACAGCACACTGGCAATAATTATCAATGGTTTAATAAATGAATTGAACTGTGTAACAAGTATAATTAAAATTAACGAAATTGCAATTATCAGAGCTTTGATAAGGAAAGCCATGGTTTCATCCTGTTCTTGCTGCTCGCCGGTAAAATTTAAGGAATAACCTTCAGGTAAGTCAAAATCAGCAAGCAGAGCCCTTAACATGTTATTGATTTTAGTTGGATTGTATCCTTCAATAACATTTGAATATAATGTAATAACCCTGTTCATGTCTATTCTTTTTATTGCACCGTAAGTTGTACTGTAAGTGAAATCAGCAACCGATGAAATTGGAACCTGCATAATTTTTCCGGATGATTGACTCCTGAATGTAATTTTTTGGTTCATTAATGAAGAAATACTATTTCGGTATTTTTTATCAAGGCGTAATTGAATCGGATATTCATCTTCACCTTCCTTATAATCGGATATTTCTTTTCCGAATAAAGCTGTTCTTATTGTACTTGCAATTTGAGCAGTTGACAAGCCAAATCTTCTTGCTCTTTCCCTGTTAATGTTTATCAATAATTCAGGCATTCCAACATCCAGATCGATTTTAAGACCTTCTATACCATCAATATTTTCTTTATCAATAACTTGCTCAATAGAATCTGTTAAAGCAAGTAATTTATTAAAATCTTTTCCTGAAATTTCAATATTAATGGGTTTTCCGGTGGGAGGTCCCATCCTGTTTTTTTCAATAGTAAATTGAATGCCGGGATATTTTCCTAATATATTATTACTGATTTCTTTCATTACTTCAGATGTTCGAATTCCTTTCCTGTCTTCATAATCAACAAATGAAATTGTTACCATTCCTTTATTTGGAGTATTACCAATCGGGAAATCATTTTGCCCTACAACTCCCTGACCAATTGTTGTGAGAATGGATTTTACATTTTTTTCATAAGGTTCAACTAATATGAAGATTTCTTCTTCAAGTTTTTTCATAAAAGTATCGGTAGCAGTAATATCAGAACCTATTGGAAGCTCGGCAATGACATTTATATATGTAGGTTCATTTTCCGGAAAAAGTAAAATATTTGTTCTCCTTACAATAAAGAATACTATTGTAAGAAATAGCAATAAAAATGTACATATTATAGTTATTGTCGGCCTTGGTCCCCGTAAGATGAATTTTAGGATTTTTAAATAAAAACTTTCAAGTTTTACTAAAAAAGTATTTTGAAACCAGTTTGCCGCATTAGCTAAAACAAAAAGATTTAAAAGTATCAGAATAGAAAATATAATTAAGAGACTTCCAAATAATGGGATGTTGGTAACGTAAAACAAAACAGCTATTGCCAACATTACGACTACAGTGATAAAAGCTCTTTTTTTATTGGGTTTTTTCTTTTCAATATCTTTTTTGATAAATGTTGACGCTAAAACGGGTATGATTATCAAGGCAACAAATAATGAAGAAGTTAAAACAATTATTAAAGTAATTGGCAGATGTTTCATAAACTCACCCATAATGCCGGGCCAAAAAACCAATGGAAAGAATGCGGCAAGTGTTGTGGCGGTAGAGGCAATAATTGCAACAGAAATTTCACCAACCCCCAGCCTGGCAGCATTGAATAAAGAATAACCGCGTTGTATAAAACGATATATATTTTCAACAACAACAATTGCATTATCAACCAACATACCCAAAGCAAGAACCAACCCGAAAAGTACCATCATATTTATTGTTGAACCTAATAAGCTCAACACGGAAAAAGATATAAACATTGACATTGGAATGGCAATTCCAACAAAAAGTGCATTTCTGAAACCTAAAAAGAAGAACAATGTCAGGATAACAAAAATAATACCCATTATTATGTTGTTTTCCAGGTTATGTAACATGTCTCTTACATATTCGGATTGGTCGTTTGAAATTGTAATTTTCAGGTTTTCAGGTAAAATTTTGGAACTTTTTGCGAGTGTAAGGATATTTAAAATTTTATCTGTAGCAGACAATAAGTTTTCACCGTTTTTCTTAATTACCTGTAAAGAAACTACAGCTTGCCTGTCTAATCTGGCAATAGTTAAAGGGTCTTCATATCCGTCAATAACCTGTGCAACATCTTTAAGATAAACAATATTACCTTTTTCATGTTTTACAATAATATCTTCAATTTCCTTGATATTTGTAAATTCGCCTATGGTTCGGACTGAGCGGTTGGTTTTATCAATTTTAAGATCACCACCCGATATTGAAACATTTTCAAAGGCGATTGCATTTTCAATATCGGTAAAATTTAATTCAAATGCTTCTAATTTGTGAATATCAATATTAATTTGAATTTCTCTTTTGTCTAATCCTCTGAGTTCGACTTTTGAAATTTCAGAAATTGTTTCAATTTCATCTTCAAGGTATTCTGCAAATCCTTTAAGTTCGGTTTTACTGTAATTGCCTGATAAATTGATGTTGATAATTGGAAATTCATTAAAGTCAAGATCCATTACTATCGGGTCAAGAGCTAAGTCATCGGGTAATTCACTTTTTGCTTTATCAACGGCATCTTTAACATCCTGCAAAGCCTCTTTAATAACTATGCCGGTTTTAAATTCAACGAAAATATCCGAATTATCCTGTGTTGAAGTTGACGATAAATCCTTTATGCCGTTTATTGTTTGGATTTCTTTTTCAAGGGGTCTGGTAATCAGGTTTTCAATGTCAGCAGGTGTGTTGCCCGGATAAATTGTTTTAACAAATATTGTAGGGTAGTATATTTCGGGGAATAATTCTTTTTGGCTGTTTATATAGGATGAAATACCGGCAACGGCTAAGAGTATTATCATTAAAAAGATAGTATTACGATTTTTTAATGACAGTGTAGTAAGCTTAAACTCACGGGTTACTTTATCTTTGGTGTTTTTGTTCATTTGTTTCTCTTAATTCTGTTTTTTAACTTCTTAACCTTAACCATTACCGTTATTTATACATATAAAATTATCATTTTGATTCTGAAGTTAACGCTATTGCGATAGCTATCGGGGTGTTATTAAATCAATTTTTTGTCTTATAATTGACTTGAACATAACATTATATAACATTACCTACCAACACACTGATTATATCAATTTAATCTCCGTTCCGTTTTTAACTAAATTATAACCTTTAGTAATAATCATTTGTCCGGGATTTAATCCTTCGGTTATCATAGTATTACTTCCGTCTGATATACCGGTTTTTACATATACTTTTTTAGCAATAATGTTTTCACTTTGTTTATCAACCACATACACATAAGAGCCGTTAAAATCCTGCTTAATAATTATTGAAGGAACAACTAAAGCGGAATCAGTGGAAAAATCATTTATTTTGATTATAGATAAAATATTGGGCTTTAATTTTTCACCCCGGTTATTAATTTTCAGTTGAACTGTAAAAGTCCGGTTTTCAGGTTTTACCACATTTCCGATTCTGTGAATAGGAACTTCCATCTTGATTTCCGGATAAGCAGGAAATTCAAGAGTTACCATATCTCCTTTATTAATATTAGATAAATATGCTTCCGAAACATCAATGTTTATGTATAATTTATCAAGGTTTACGATTTGCATTAGTTGTATGCCCGGCATTCCGAGCTCTCCTTCCTTTTGGAATATTTCATCTACAATTCCATCAATAGGCGATTTAACAAAAGCCATTTCTAATTGAGCATTAAGAGTGTTAAGTTTGTTTTCTAAAGATTCTTTGTTGTTTTTGGCTTCAAGAAATTGGAGTTCGGAGCCGATTTTCTTTTTCCATAATTGCTTTTGTTTTTCATATACTGTTGTAGCCAGGTCAAGAGAAGTTTTTACTTCATTAATGGTGTTTTCTGTAATACTGGTATTTATTTTAACAAGTAAATCACCTTTTTTAACTCTTTCGCCTTCAGTTACGTAAATCTTTTTAATTTGTCCGTTTATTTCCGGGCTGATAAAAGCTTCATTTATTGATTCAACAGAGCCACTGGCTTCTAAAAAATGATTGAATTTTTGATAATCAAGTTTTATAACCGATACGGGGATTTTGTGCACTGACTCATTATCGTTTGAGTATTTGTTAAGTTCTTCTTCAAGCTTAGCAATTTTATGATTGAGTTCACTAATGTCGTTTTTATATCCCTGAATTTTTTCTTTTATTGCTTCAGGATTATCGGTTGACTGACATGCTGTAAAAATGATTATTAGTAATAAAAACATTATTTTTTTCATCTTGTATTTTTTTATAATTTGTAACTAATCTGTTTATTAAAAAATTCCTATTCCTTGGCTTCGAGGATAAATTTTAAAATGGTATCCATACAGACGCCCTTCGGTTATAGGGGGAATAAAGGTATAAGGGGAATAAGGGTATAAAGGTATAAGGGTGTCGGGGAAATTGTAAAGGCAAAGTCTTATTTCCCTTATTTCCCTATTTCCCAATTCAATAATAATAAGTTGTAAAAAAAAATTCATTGTTAATTTAATAATTATTAGCTACTTTAGTTTTTGGTTAATAATTTTTCTAAAGTTAATTTTGTTCCAAGTAAATTAAATATAGAGTTAATATAATCGGATTCGGCAGTTAAAAATTGATTATGAGCCTGTAAAAGATCCATGCTTGAAGAAATTCCTTCTAAGTATTTAATCTCGGTTTTTTTGTAGATTTTTTTAGCAATTTCCAAACTTTTTTGTTTATTATTGTACACCATAAGTGCATTATAAAATTCGTTTCTTAAAGTATTAGCCTGTATGGTTAAACCGGCTTTAAGTTTTTTATCCTCTTCATTTATTTTATTAAGTTCTAATTTTTTTTGCTGAACTTTTGCACTTCTGCTTCCACTGCTGAAAATAGGGACATCCAATTGAATACCCCAGAAAGTTGTAGGATACCATGGTTTATTTCCGTCAAAAAAATTAAAATTGTTTCGCATTGCATTTGTCTGGGCATTGAAAAATGCAGATAATGTGGGCAGATATGATGCTTTTTCAAGTTTTAACAACAAATGTGAAAGATTTTTCTGGTTTTCGAGAACTATATAATCAATGTTTTGATTGTAATCAAAAGCTGTTGTCATAAGTGCGGTTTGATTAATTTCTGCTAATAAAGAGTTCAGGTCATCAGTAAGGTAAATGCTGTCGTTTAAACTTAATCCCATATAATATTTAAGGTAGGAATAGGCTATATCAACCTGATTTTTAGCAGTAAGAATAGATGCTTGCATATCGGTTACAAGCAAATCCAGTTGATCAACATCAGTATCTTCAACAAATCCGATTTTATAAATTTCTTTAGTTTCTAAAGCCATTTTTTCAAGGTCAACAAGTGTGCTGTCTAAAATTGATTGATTTTTTTCAGTCACCAGAACTGAATAATATGCTTTTGCAATGGTTTCTTTAATATCAATTTTACTTTTTATAAATTGCTTTTTTGATTTGTTAAGGAATGATTTTGCAGCTTGCAAACCAACAATATAAGAACCGCTAAAAATCAACTGACTTGCTGTAACTTCAGCGGTTACATTATATTTTGTTCCGAACTGAGCTGGAAAAAACTGGGGGTCACCCAAAGGAACTTCCGGATATAATCCAAAATTATTTTCATTAACTTGATAAACAACAGGAGTTATAAAATCGGGAAGAAGTGTAGTAGCAATATTAAGATAATTACTATTAGATAAACTACCGTTAATTTGCGGGAAACCTATAGAAACCGATTCTTTTACCCTTTTGTTGGCTATTAGAATATCTGTATAAGCATTTTTAATGTCATAATTATTTTCCAAAGCAAATCCCTGAGCTTCTTTTAATGTAAAATATTTTAACGACTGGCTATAAGTTGTATTAATATTGATTAGAAAAAAAAGATTGATCAATAAAATACTAAATATTTTCTTCATAATACATACGGTTACTTTTTTGCTTTTAATAGATTTTTTTGTTTTTCGAACTGCTTTTCATAGTATTTAATTCCTTCAGGTTTTGCAATGCCTCTGATAAAATTTTCAAACATTACATCAAAAAATATTTCAAAAGAATATTTTTCAGGCGGGAAAAATTCAGGGTCATGAATATCAATAAGCCTGCTAATATATAATCGTGCTATTAATTCAATGCTCAGGTCATCACGATATATACCCTGATTGATTCCTTTAGTAAGATTGATTTTTATTTTTTCAAAGATAAAATCTATTCTTGCTTCAAAATGTTTCTGATAAAGTTCGGGGTAATATTTTTTTAATTCAAAAGTCAGTGAAGGAGTAACATCTTTAAATCTGAGAGCTATCTCTTTACTAACGGTTAAAAGTATATCAATAGCATTAACGCCCTCAAAGTCATATTCAACAAAAATACTTTTGAATCTTTCCCTTTCAAATTCAAGAACTTTTTCTACTAAGTCGGTTTTGTTTTTAAAATATTTATAAAATGTTTTTTTAGAAATGCCCAGTTTATTGCACATGTCATCTATTGACATATTTTTAATGCCATAAGTAAATGAAAGGTTACGGGCTTTTTCTATGATCTCCTGTAATTTCTTGTCCATAACACAAGTTATTTAGTTAAAAGTTAAAAAGGGACAAAGATAGTAAAAAACAGAACGAAACGTTTTTTATGTAAAATGTTTCCTTGTTATTTTTTTTTGAATTATTCCATTATTCCGGCTTTATTTCAGGAATATCATTTTTCTTTTCAGATTTTGATGATTACTTGTTAATGAAAAATAGTAAGCACCGGAGGTAAGATCATATTGTGATGGATTAAAAGATTCGGTATATTTTCCGCGATTTAAAAATTTATTATCAATTAAAGAGGCTACTTCTCTTCCGAACATATCAAACACTTTTAAACTGATTTGTGAGGGTTGTTTTATTTTAAATGAAATAACAGTACTTTCTTTAAACGGATTAGGATAGTTTTGTTCAATACTGAACATACTGTATTGTTCTTCTTCAATCCCAATAATAAATGGGTCAACCAAAGCTGTCCAAATGCTTAAATCGCCGTCATTAAGTCTTGCCCATATTGGTCGAATTATATTATCATGAGCGGTAATATTTGTATAATCACCAAAAAATATATTATTCCATGGCAGAAATGGTGATTCGCTTATTTTGAAATTAGTGAATGTTTCGCCGCCGTCTTTTGAAAGAGCCATATATACATCTGTATTGTTATCATCGTAATTTCGCCTGTCGTAAAATACGAAATAAAGGTATCCGTATACCTGGTCAATAGCCATCCATGTGAAAAATTGCTGTTTGCCGGGTGGGTCATTATTCACTCTGACAGGATCGCTCCATGTTTCGCCTTCGTCTGTGGATTTGGATAACCAGATGTCAGTATCATCATCACCATTTCTCTGGTCTGCCCAGTTGATATAAATTGTCCCATTGTAAGGACCATTGCTCAGGTCACAAAGTGTTACGGGCATCCCATTACACCTTGATATACCTGAAATATTCATAGCCCAGCCACCTGGCATATCATTTACAAAAATATCATTATCCAGCCATGTATCGCCCTGGTCAAGTGATTTATCAAATACTATTCCTTCGGGTCCTGCCCATGAAACATAGATTTCACCATTTGGGCCGACAGCAGGAACTGCGCCTTCAACAGTGTTATCATCATCAACACAATCACCTGAAATTTCGTTTATTCTGAGAGCCTCAGTCCAGGTTTCTCCTCCATCGGTAGATCTGGAGAAATGAATATCACTTTTATCATTGGGATTTGAACTTCCGTAATCATCAAACTGAGTCCAGGTAACATAAATATTATTATTAGTTCGGTCAATAATTGCCCATTCTTTATCCTGTGCCTTGATTCCGTTTAAGCCCATGTATGTTCCGTCGGTCCATGTTCCTCCGGGTGAGGTTGTTTTCTGGCACACAATCCTGTCAATCCAATTTCCAAATGATGGATTTGATAAATGGAAAAAATAAAAACTTCCGGCTGTATCAACAATAACGCAGGGGTCTCCCCAAACACCGTAAGTAGAACTTAGCGTGCCCTTTGACCAGCTATGGCCACCGTCAACAGAGTAATAATAATTATCTATATTTGAACCTGCTACCAACTCATCAGTATTTTTTGGATTAACAATAATTGTAGGTTCTTCAGGTGGCATAAAACTGCCGACATCATCAATTAAAATATTTGTGTGCTGGGCATTTATTGTAAAAATTCCATACATTGATATTATCAGAAATAAAATAAATTTTTTCATGGTATTAATGTTTTTTATACTTTGCCTAACCTGTCAATCTCTTCAAGTATTTCAGAAGCTACTTCAATATTTTGAATTACCTTTTTATCGCCTTCTTTCATTTTTATAAATTTATCTTTGTATTTGAAGTTTATCTCTTTGTTTACGAAAACATATCCGCTCTTAATTAAATGAGCATTTATAAAAGTTTTATTTTTTCCTGCAAAAATAGTCAATATTTTTTTGTATTTGAAATCTTAATAAAATTAAAAGTGAAATGTTTATGAAATTTTTCTAAATTTATGGGCTTGAAATGATGTTAAGGCATTGTTACGAAATAACTTGACCATTCCGGCTTGTTCTTTTGCACGCTAACTGCGTTAAAAAGCCTCGTCATAGCTATGGCTATGCCTGCGTTTTTTGCCTTGTTATCGCACAAAATAACATCGCCTGTTTTGTCCAACTTATTTCGTAATAATGCCTAAGTCTCAATAAAATTATAGTTTGATAAAATTTTTTACTTTTGTTTTGAATATGAATGAAAATAATTTATCAGAATCCGGTAAACACCGGTTAAAAAAATTTTCGTCAGGAAAAGGAAAAAAGAAACGCCCAAGTATTCTTCTTTGCATAATTATAGCCATTATTCTGGGGACTCTAACAGGAGGCTGGTTTCCTGATTTTGCTTTAAACTTTTCTATATTTGGGGAGGTATTCCTCAATTCACTAATGATGCTGGTTGTTCCTGTTGTAATGTTGTCACTTATTGTTGGTATCACCCGTTTGGGAAATATTCGTAATCTTGGATCAGTAGGTGGCCGAACTATTGCATATTATCTTATAACCAGTGGCATAGCAGTAATTATAGGTATTATTATTGTTAATATTATCAAGCCCGGAAAAGGAATACAACCTGGGGAAACTCATCCTGATTTCCATTATACAGTGGGTGGAAAAAACAGCCGCACTGTATTTCTTTCAAGTGAAAAATGGGAAAAAACCCGGTACACTGACAAATATGATATTGTGCTTATAGATCAGGCAATACAAGGTACTATTGAGTCATTTTCCGACACTTCAGTAACAGTAAAACTCTGGGAGAGCGCTCATGCTGAAGAACAGTTTTATATCATTACTGAAGATGGAACCCAATTGCAATTCAGCCGTATTGAACGGCAACTGGTTTCTTCAGAACCAGAACTTAAACCATCAGGAACCGGTTTAGAAATTAAATTTTCTATTACAAGCAAATTGAAAGGAGAAGAAACGGGAAACGTCGGAAAAACGCTAAAACAAATTTTAACAGGTGATGAAGAAACCGGGAAACAGGGATTAATTCCAAGTAATATTTTTTCGGCAATGGTTAATATGGATATTCTTCCGCTGATAGTTTTTGCGCTTTTACTTGGAGCAGCACTTTCGGTACTGGGGAAAAAAGCAAATTCTGCAATCAATTTTATATCAACATTGAATGATGCTGTAATGAAACTTGTGCACTGGATAATGATTGTCTCCCCGATTGGTATTTTCGGTTTAATAACCGCACGAATCGGACTGGCCGGAGGTTTTAAAGAATTTCTCCCGGAATTAATATCACTCGGCAAATATAGTATGACTGTGATGATTGGGCTGTTTATTCACGGATTTATAATTTTACCTCTAATTCTCAAAGTTCTTAGCAAAAAAAGACCGGGATCTTATGCTAAAGGTGTTGGTGCAGCCCTTTTAAATGCCTTTTCTACAGCATCAAGTACAGCCACCCTGCCATTAACTATTGAAGGTGTTGTGGAAGAAAATAAAGTATCCAACAAAACGGCAAGCTTTGTACTTCCCCTTGGAGCTACTATAAACATGGATGGAACGGCTCTTTATGAAGCTGTTGCTGCAATTTTTATTGCTCAGGTTTATGGGATCCATCTTGAACCTGTCATGATGGGAGTTATTTTCCTAACGGCAACACTTGCTGCTATTGGTGCTGCAGGAATACCTGAAGCAGGTCTGGTAACCATGGTTATTGTTTTGAAAGCCGTTGGTTTACCTATTGAAGGTATTGGACTTCTGTTATCAATAGACTGGATGCTTGACAGATTCAGAACAACAGTCAATGTTTGGGGCGATAGTGTTGGAGCTGCTATAGTTGATAGTATGGAAGAAAAGAAAAAAAGAGTAATATCTAAAACTTAGCATTAAAATAATAATTATTGTTTTATCTGGCTGCCGATTTTAGCTCCGATGAACTGCCTGTTCATCCGGGCAATGTTAGTGATTTTAATTCCTTTTGGACATTCAGCTTCGCAAGCATAAGTGTTTGTGCAATTCCCGAAACCCAGTTCATCCATTTTAGCTACCATAGCTTCAACTCGTTCCATAGCTTCAACCTTTCCTTGTGGCAGGAGAGCAAGTTGTGAGATTTTTGCCGAGACAAACAGCATTGCAGAAGCATTCTTGCAAGCAGCAACACATGCACCACAGCCGATACATGAGGCAGAATCAAAAGCTTCATCTGCATGTTCTTTCTTAGCAAGAATGGAATTTGCCTCCGGAGCAGAACCTGTACCAACAGAAATAAAACCTCCGGCAGCAATGATCTTGTCAAATGCATTTCGGTCAACTATCAGGTCTTTAATAACTGGAAATGATTTTGCACGCCAGGGTTCCACAATTAGTGTCTGTCCATCTTTGAATGAACGCATGTGTAATTCACAAGTTGTTGTTTTTTCACCTGGTCCGTGAGGATGACCGTTAATATATAAGCTGCAGCATCCGCATATTCCTTCCCTGCAATCGTGATCATAAGCAACAGGGTCACCGCCTTCTACTATCAGCTTTGTGTTTAAAGCATCCAACATTTCAAGAAATGACATTTCAGGAGAAACATCATCCAATGAGTAATTTACAAATTTTCCCTTTGTCTTTGCATTTTTCTGCCGCCAGATTTTAAGTTTTATATTCATTGCTATTTTTAAGTTAGGTTTTATTTTTAATACTTATTAAAACTATCGGATTTTATAGACCGACACTAAGTAACATTCATCCATTCAACCATTCAACAATTATTTGTAGTCTCTAACTTTCACTTCAACATATTCATAGTTCAATTCTTCTTTATGCAATTCAGGTGGTTTATCTTTTCCTTTATATTCCCAAACCGAAACATAAGAATAATTATCATCATCACGTTTGGCTTCACCGGTTTCTGTCTGGCTTTCTTCACGGAAATGAGCACCGCAAGATTCTCTGCGGCTCAAACCATCAGTAATCATCAATTTTGCCAATTCGAAGAAGTCAGCCACCCTACCGGCTTTTTCTAATTCCTGGTTTAGTTCATCTGCTGTACCAGAAACTTTTACATCTTTCCAGAATTCCTTTTCTAATTCATCTATCAAAACCAAACCTTTCTTTAAACCTTCTTCATTTCTTGTCATTCCGCTATAATCCCAGAGAATTTTTCCTAATCGTTTATGGAATGAAGTAACAGTTTGCTTGCCGTTTACCGATAGCAGTTTTTCAATTTTTAACTTAACAGCTTTTTCAGCTTCATCAAATTCAGGAGTGTCAGTTGGTATCTTTGGCGTCTTGATCTCATCAGCGAGATAATTACCTATTGTATTAGGAATAATAAAGTTACCATCGCCGGCGCATTGCATCAATGAGCTTGCACCCAAGCGGTTTGCCCCGTGATCGGAAAAATTGGACTCGCCAATAGCGAATAAACCCGTAATAGTTGACATCAGATCGTAATCAACCCATAAGCCACCCATAGTATAATGTCCGGCAGGATAGATGCGCATTGGTTCTTCATAGGGATTGATGCCGGTAATTTTTTCATACATTTCAAAAAGGTTCCCGTATTTATTTTCAATTGCTTTTTTACCTTGTTTGTTAATAGCATCTTTAAAGTCAAGGTAGACTGACAGACCGGTATCACCAACTCCATATCCGGCATCACACCTTTCTTTGGCTGCTCTTGAACCTACATCTCTTGGTACAAGATTTCCGAATGCGGGGTATTTTCTTTCCAGATAATAATCTCTTTCTTCTTCAGGAATATCATTAGCAGGTCTTTTGTCTGCTTTTTTCTTTGGAACCCAAACCCTGCCGTCATTTCTCAACGATTCGGACATCAGTGTTAATTTCGACTGGTAATCGTTCAATACAGGGATACTTGAAGGATGTATCTGAACAAAACTCGGGTTTCCCCAAAACGCACCTTTTTTGTAAGCTGCCCAGGCAGCCGATGCATTAGAATTAACAGCGAGAGTAGAAAGGTAGTAAATAGTTCCGTAGCCGCCTGTTGCCAAAACTACTGCATGTCCTGAATGTCTTTCTATTTCACCGGTTATTAAATTTCTTGTTATAATTCCCCTGGCTTTTCCATCAACGATAACCAGGTCGAGCATTTCGCAACGGCTAAACATTTTCACGGTACCTTTATTTACCTGCCGGCTTAATCCTGAATAAGCGCCCAATAAGCATTGCTGCCCTGTTTGTCCTTTGGCATAAAATGTTCTTGAAACCTGCACCCCGCCAAAAGAACGGTTATCCAATGTACCGCCATATTCCCTGGCAAAAGGAACACCCTGAGCAGTTAATTGATCAATAGTAGCATTACTGACTTCTGCTGCACGATAAACATTTGCTTCTCTTGCCCTGTAATCGCCGCCTTTTATCATATCGTAAAAAAGACGGTAAACGCTATCGCCATCGTTTTTGTAATTCTTTGCTGCATTAATGCCCCCCTGTGCTGCAACCGAATGTGCTCTTCTCGGAGTATCCTGAAAACAAAAAACTTTCACATTATATCCTAA
>JAUXFX010000211.1 GCA_030622635.1 Bacteroidota bacterium | reverse complement strand
TAAAATATAAAGATTTAACCGACCATGATCACGCTTGGATTCAGAGCTCTGCAAGGGTATTTATCCCTGAAAAATATGATGAAGAACCTCCTTTATTAGTAGTTAGCTTTCATTACAAGAATAAGCCATATCATTATCGTGCCTTAGGAATTAAAAAAGAAGAAATTAAATATAATGAATGGAACGAAATTAAAATTGATTACTTAACTCCAGAAGTACGAACTAAAGAAGATAATTTAAAAGTGTATTTATGGCATAGAGGGGAAAAAAAGGTATTGCTTGACGATTTAATTGTTTACGCGTATGAGCCAAAGAGATAATAAACACCTTTTATTCAAAATGTTATGGCTTATTTTATAAAGAGGAAATCCGAAAGAAGAATAAATATGAGAAATATTTTTTTAGTATTATTTATTGTTTCACTATTCACATCGTGTAAAGTTGAAAACAGCACTTTACTTATCGAAGCAGAAAATTTTGAAGAAAAAGGTGGATGGTTAGTAGATCCTCAGTTTGTTGAACGGGTTGGTTCACCCTATTTGTTAGCACATGGGTTAGGAGAGCCGGTTAAAAATGCAAAGTCGCGGCTAACTTTTGCAAAAACAGGACAATATCATGTCTGGGCAAGAACAATGAACTGGGCGCCGGGAAAATGGGAAGCCCCCGGACGTTTTAAAATAGTTATAAATAGCCATGAATTAGAAACAATCCTGGGAACTGAACCGGGATGGACTTGGCAGTATGCAGGTAGCGCTAATATTAATGAAAAGAATACTGTTATACAGTTAAAAGATTTAACCGGTTTTGATGGCAGATGTGACGCTATCTGGTTTTCAATCACAAAACAAATGCCTCCCAATCAGAAAGATGAATTAAGGAAATGGAGAAAAGAACAGCTAAATGAAAATGAGACACCAAATCAAAGTCAGGATTTTGACCTGGTTATAGTTGGTGGAGGGATAGCCGGATGTGCAGCAGCCATAGCATCGGCGGAGCAGGGTTTGAACGTAGCCCTGATACATGACAGACCTGTCCTTGGTGGTAATGCCAGTAGCGAAATCCGTGTTCATACACTTGGGATTACATGGTATTATGACAGGATACTTAAATTAATCAATACAGGTCACTATCCTAATGGCTCTCCTGAAGCAAAAAATGATGAAATAAAAAGGCATAAAAACATTGAAAAATACCAAAATATTAAATTATTCTTAAACTGGTGGGCATACGCTTCTAATACAAGCAATGATTCGATAACATCGGTTGATGCAAGGCATACATCAAACGGCGAAACCAAACGTTTTACCGCACCACTTTTTGTTGATTGTACCGGGGATGGCTGGATTGGGTATTGGGCAGGCGCTGAATACATGTATGGTCGCGAAGATTCATTAAAATATAATGAAAACTGGAAAAAGTATGGGGAATTGTGGAGTCCTGCCAAACCCGATAACCGGGTAATGGGGTCTTCTGTTCTCTGGCGATCTGTTGATGCCGGAAAACCTGTTAACTTTCCAAAAGTCCCCTGGGCTATGGATGTTGCGAAAACACATGCTGCAATAAATGGTGAGTGGTGGTGGGAATTTTCCCGCAACGATTTGCATCAGATTGATGATGCTGAAAAAATCCGGGACCATATGCATAAAGCAATCTATGGTTCTTTTTATAATGCTAAACAAAAACCGGAAAATGCCAATTTAAAACTTGAATGGGTTTCATATCTTGTTGGAAAAAGAGAGTCAAGAAGATTAACTGGCGACTATATTTATACTTTTTCAGATGTTAAACAAATGAAAGAGTTTAATGATTCTGTTGTTAAGGAAAAGAGGGCGGTTGATGTCCATTATCAGCAGAATATTGTCGATTCAACAAGACCTGACTTTCTTTCATCAGCTCTTTTTTATGAAATTGACCATTATTATATTCCATACCGTTGTCTTTATTCGAAAAACATCAAAAATCTTTTTATGGCAGGGAGATGTTTCAGTTGCTCTCATATTGGATTAGGAGGACCCAGAGTTATGAATACAACCGGTCAAATGGGCGCTGCTGTTGGATATGCTGCTTCTCTGTGTACAGAACATAAAGCAAGTCCAAGGGATATTTATAATAATTATCTGGAAGAATTGAAATATCTTATTATAAATAGTAGTATAAATAAGCCATGACACTGTATACTCAATGGTTGGGATAATGTAAGTTCGATCGCTTTTTGCCTCGCTTCAGAGTTGTTTCTGTTTGATACCGGACAATTGTAAATTAACTCGCAATGGCTAATAAAAATTACTTTAATCGAAGCTGAAGGGTGTTTTCTATTTCTTTTTTATATGTGCTTCCAATAGGAATTGTTTTATTCTTAAGTTCTATAATATTTCCATAAATAGCATCAATTTTGTCTATTGCAACAATAAACGATTTATGTACCCTTATAAATTTATTGGAAGGAAGTGTTAATTCTAAATTTTTCAGGCGTTCAAGCATGGTGTATTTTTTATCTTCGGTAAAAATATTAGCATATTCTTTCAATCCCTCTATATATAAAATATCACCTAATTTTACTTTTATTGATCTATATCCTGATTTAATAAATATAAAATCCTGTTCTTCATCAGTATTAGTGTTTTCAGTCCTGTTTTCGTGGTTTGATTGTAACATAAATTGTTTTACTGCTTTATTTACTGCTTTAATAAAACGTTCAAACTCTATTGGCGTTAACAAATAATCAATTACTTCGAGTTCATAACCCTTTAAAGCATATTGTGAATACGCCGTTGTAAATATTACAAGTGGTTTGTTTTGTAAACTTTCCATGAATTCAATTCCTGTAAAACCTGGCATTTGAATATCCAGAAAGATTAAATCTACTTGTCTCGTGTTAATTATTTCCAGAGCATCGGCAGCTTTTTTAAACTGGCCTGCAAGTTCCAGCATTGGCACTTTTTTAATATAATCAGCCAGCAACTTGTGAGCTAAATGTTCATCATCAATTGTAATACATATTAGTTTCATGTTAAGTCAATTATAAGGTTTACCCTGAAAATTTTATTTTCGTTAATGATTATTAATTCGTGTTTAGAAGGATATAATAATTCAAGCCTGTTTTTTAAATTTTGTAAGCCCATACCGCTAATTTCAGCATTTTGAAGATGTTCATCAGGAATACTGTTGCCACATTCGAAATATAGTTTTTTATTAATTACTTCAGTTTTAAGCTTTATCCACGCATTATCATCTTCTGCAATATGGCTGTGTTTAAAGCTATTTTCTATAAACGGTATAAAAATTAAAGGTGCAATTTTTATACCGGGGTTACTAATTATATAATCGGCAGTTATTTTTGAACGATCTTCAATTCTTAGCTCTTCAAGTTTAATATAACTTTTTAAAAATTGAATTTCATTTTCAAGTGGCACCAGTTTATTATTAGTTTCATAAAGAATATATCTCATTAATTTCGACAAAAACATGATCATTGGAGCTGCTTCTTTTGAACCTAAATGTGCCAATGTATAAATATTATTAAGGGTATTAAAAAGGAAATGCGGGTTTATTTGTGATTTTAAAAGTTTTAATTCCGCTTCATTTTTTTCATGTAAAATTTTATTTTGAATCTCTTCCCTTTGCAGGTGAATTTCAATAAGCTTTAACAATGTGCTTATTGTCAGTAGTATAAAAACAGCCCCGAAAGAAATGCCATACCCCGGGTATTTAAAAAAAATGTTCGGGTAGTTTTCATTAATAAAGCCATTTACTATTATGAATCGTAATAAGCCTCCAATAAAAAAAATCACAGACACTAAAACCAGGTAATAAAAATATTTGGTTTTTATAAGAAATTTTGGGATTAGAATTTGGGAGTTTGTATAGAATATTACAATAAATAATGCTGTAATTAGTATCGCTCTTAGCAAGGCATATTGAAGACTCAGAAAACCCAATGTTGCAAAAAAATAGGTGTTAAAAAAAACATAAAACCCCCATATTATTAAACTAATGAATAATTTATATTCTCTTTGCGTTATTTTCATTTTTCAATATTTATGAATACGTCAGGCTAAAAGTAGGATAATCAATATAGAAAATTAACTTTTTTCATTAAACTGTAAAAACAATTCAACCAACTGCTTCTTTATTTCAAAAATACGAAAAAGCTAATGATCCGGTTATTGGTTTAACTCAAAATGCTGTTGGTTTAAAAAATTATATTTCGCTTTTTATCTGACATATTTTCGCTGATGTAATTCAATGTTGAACTACAAAATACAATAATTATGAAAAAACCAGTTATTCTATTCGCACCAATCTCATTGATTATTGTGGGATTTATATTATGCTCTTTTAAAGAAGTGCAAAAAACTAATCATAAAGATGAAATAAGTTCTGAAATAAAAAAATACGTTGCAAAACAAATTATTCCTGTTTTAAAACCTTTGCGAGAAGAACTTGAAAAGGAACTTTCTGAAACTGAAAAGAATGAAATTGACGCCATTCGCTTGATAATTATTGGCTTACGGCAAGTCAGAGCAGATGCCGGCATCAATTCCTTCGAAATTATGGAAGTGGAAGAACAATTCACCAGAGAGCAGGTAGAAGTTATTAAAACCACCCGTAAACAATTTAGAAAAACTATGATGCAGGCATGGACAATTGCCGATAATCACGAAACTGCAATTGAAAATATGTTTTTACAGATTGGAAATTACAAAGATCAATGGAAGACAGATATAAAACAAATTGTTGTAAGCAATTTAGATGACCTGCCTAAACGCTTTGTATTAGAAAGAATTGAACCTCGTTTCGGGAAACTGGACTTTGCAGAATACATTATGCCAGTTATTTTTCTTCTTTTTGATACAGAAAATCCTGTATTATTAAAATCCATTCCTGCCAGAGATGTGGGACTTAGATCAGGATCCGATGAAATATTAATACCTTAATTATCGAATAATTCCTTACACAGATACTGGAAATATTACAAATAAATTGTTATTTTAAACCAATAAAAAAAATCAAAATGAAACTTCCATGTATTATTAATGCACAAATAAAAATGATTAAATAACGGTTG
>JAUXFX010000267.1 GCA_030622635.1 Bacteroidota bacterium | reverse complement strand
TTCAATTCCAATATGGTTCGATTAAAAGCTATCGACCTCAATACTGCCAAAGTCGGAGTTACCGAATTTCAATTCCAATATGGTTCGATTAAAAGCGTTGCTGTAATAGTAAGGTCGCCAGTTTCATCATATTTCAATTCCAATATGGTTCGAATAAAAGCCGTTACTACGACGACTAAAAAATGCTGATGTTTACAGCTTTATGTTTGCAAATGTAATAAAATTAATCATTTTTATCGTCGATGTTGAATACTATAAAAATGCCCGGGCTCCGACAACCTTTTGTAAGTAAATGTATTTCAGGATGTCAAAGAACATTTATTAGTAATAATATTTTTTACTATACAAAAAAATACAGTTTTTTTCCTTACTGACGATCATTATAAAAATCTGTCCAACGTACTCCTTTCTTTTCCAACAACTTCCTTATCTAACCAATTTCTATCACGGCTTTTGAAAATAATCAAACTATCATATTCTTCATCCATAATTTGCTTTGCTTTATATTTTAATTCTTTTAATTTAACTTCGGTAATATCACCTTCAAACACTGAATTTTGTATCCAGTTCAGGTATTGCCGGCAAAGTTTCAGCATTTTGCCGACTCGCTTTTCTCCTATATCATAAACTAATATTACGTACATATTTTGACAGGATTTACAAGATTTACAGGATTTTTATCTTATTAATCCTGTTTAATCAATTTTAAATTTCTACCACCAAATTTTTAAAGGTTTATATTGTTCTATATTTAAAATATGCTTTTGTAATTTATAACATTCAAGTTTTATCAGATGTTTGTAGCTTACTTTCCGTTTCAGTGTTCTGTGCATTATGGTTTCGTTAAGCCGGTTATCAAATGCTTCAATGAATTTTTTCTTGCCCTTATCTTTTAATAATATCTTGTTAAGTTTTACGTCAAAATCTTTTTGTTGAATTTCGCGTTTGTTCAGCACTTTAAATATAACCCTGTCAACCAAAATCGGTTTAAAAATTTCGGCAACATCAAGGGCAAGAGAAAATCTGCGTTCGCCGGGTGTATGCAGAAAACTTATAGTTGGGTTAAGCTGTGTTTGATGTATGCTTCGCAAACATTGCGAATAGCACATCATATTTCCGAAGGATATTAATGCGTTTACTTCGTTGCGGGGTGGTTGCCGGCTTCTGTTCCCCATTTCAAAATCATTAATTATCAAATTAAAGGCATCATAATAATTGTTCCTGATATTTCCTTCTATTCCCATCAATTCATCAATTTGAACGGTTTTTGAAATATTCTGAATTAAATTTTCAATAATATCAATGATAGGTTCCAGGTCTTTCCCACGATTATTATAATACTTCAGGTTTTTAAGCATATTAAAACTTGCACCTTCAATAAAACTACGGGCAATTCCAATCCTTGCTTTATGATTAGAAAAAGTCTGAGTTTGAGCAACCAACATTTTACCGGACAATAAATAGTCTTTTGATAAAAACGAGCCAGTGTAGTTTTCATAATAATCGAAAAAATGAACAGCAATTTCGTTTTTGCCGAGAAAGTTATACATTGCACTGTTTGCATCCAATAAGCCAAAAACATAGAGTTGGTCAATGTTTTCCACAGGAATATATTTCGGTTTTAATTCCTCACCCTGTTCATTTATGGGTATGAATTTTAAGGTGTTATCTTTTCGTGATAATCTTCCCGGGTTGAATAGATAATAAGTCTTTTTCATAATTTTATGACATGATTTACAGGTTTATTTTTTTAGACAGGATTTACATGATTAACAGGATGTTTTTTTTAGACAGGATTAAAAGGTTTGTTTCTTTAGACAGGATTAACAGGTTTTACAGATTTGTTTTTTATCCTGTTAATCCTGAAATCCTGTCTTCGGTATTTTTTTTATTTTTTCATGTTAATCCTGTCTGATCTTCATTTACAAAGCAAAAATCATAATACGAACAACTTTTACATCTTGCCGCTTTTTTAATTTTTGGGGCTTGTCCTGAAGAAACTATTTTTTCGATCTCAATTTCTATTTCTTTAATGTCTTCAATGTCTAAATTACTTAAATGTATCTCTTCGGTTTTTCTTTCTTTTGGATATTCTAATATACCACTTACGTCTTTTACTCCGGCTTTTTGAAGAGTGTAAATATAATATTTTAATTGCCAGACATGTGCCTCTCTTAATTTTGGGGATTTCTTTATTTCGTGAATAACTTTATTTTTAGGATCATAAAAATCAATTTTTATTCCACCTATTTGTATTTCCTCATATCTGGATGAACGTTGAGGATAAGTAGTTTCGTGTATAAGCTTGCCTTCATAAACCATGTCGGAAGTATGCTCCATTTGTATTGAGTTGGCAAAGAGCCACAGCTTGCGAAGGCAGATGAAATAGTAGTTTATGTGGGTTCCGGTTATTTGCATGTTACTTTAAACCTTCAAGGTTTTAAAAACCTTGAAGGTTTAACATCAGGGTTATTATTTTATTTTATTCAGTTCATAATCTAATAAATTGTAAACATATTGTTCGAGCCAGGCTTGCCGGTAATCAAATCAAACCGGCAGAGATACTGTCGGCAGTTTCTCTTACCAGCGATTTGTATTTTTTAGGGATTTCTGTCTCCTGCGGTTCTTCATAAATTTCATCCATCAAAAACTGATAAATTTTTTCTAATTTATCTTTGTCATCCATTGTCAAACGCAGGATGTATAGGATTTCGTCTAAGAGTTGTTTTGAGTTCATGGTTGTTAGTTATAAAATAAATTTTAAGCTTTCAATACATTTTCTACGATTAGTTTCAGTTGTGAATAAACGGTATCAAAATCAGGCAAAGCATTGATAGGAAGATGTTGTTTTAGACTGCTTTCCCATGCTCGCTTATTTTTTAATAATTTTTGATTATTCACAAATTGCTCAATATTTGATATT
>JAUXFX010000251.1 GCA_030622635.1 Bacteroidota bacterium | reverse complement strand
TCAGTAACTATATTGTGTTGAAAATATAATTATAAAAAGTAAAACCCAATTTTCACTTTATTGTACCAAATTGATATTCAGTAATATTAGAAATCTTACCGGACTTTGTCAAGTGAGATATAGCTCGAAATTTCTTTTGGCTGCCTTATAGGTAGACAGGTCTGATGAACCAACAATTACAGTTATAAAACGATTTTTTTATTGGATGAAATAATTTCTATGGCGCTGATTTGCGAATAAGAGCCACTTTTGGGTTGCGTTAAAACGATTAGTTTTAGCCCGGCTGTATCAGAAAAAGCAAATAGAGCCATTGCAGGTTCTGTGATATAGCTGTTACCTGTAGTTGTAAAAAAGAACTGTTCTAATTCAATTTCACGAACAAAGTTTAATTCGTTATCGTAAACATACAGAATTGTGTTATCAATCTCATCCTGATAGGTTGATGGGATTAGATAATGTTCATTTTTTTGTGTATTATATTCAACATGAAAAATATAATTATAACCAGGAACATCAATTTCACTTATGCCGGTAACATCGTATCCAGAAACATCAGGATTTATATGCAGTAATTTTTTTTGTGAAGTAATAATCTTTTTACCATCTCCCTGTATCCAGAGATATTTTCCCATTCCATTTATATATTCCGAATAGATTAGTTCAGGTATTTCTGTTTGAATATCAATTTTAAGTAAAGAATAGTAATCATTAATTCCATAAATATATTTCCATAAAGGATGAGGTTTGGCATTTGTTTCATCACCGTTAATATCAAATGTTGATATTTGATACGAACTAAAATCAATACAATACATATCCGGATCCCAATAATCATCAGGGAACAAATACACTTTATTATTGGGTGCATAAACAAAACTTTTAGTCTGTTTATTTAATTCACATTGAAACACAACCTCCTTTTTTTCCACATCTATATGGTAGAAGTAATTGTAAGACGTTACCGCCAAATAATTCCCATCACTTGACACTTCAATATCCTTGATGTTATAATAATCATACTCCTGAAGATCAATTTTTTCAAAAGTTTCTTCGTTCACATCAAAAATTTCAATATACTGGCAATTAGTTGGTAATAAAAAAAGCCTGTTGTTTACTTTATCATATTCTGCATCATTGATTCTGTAATTCAGCCGTATTTTATTTTCAGGATAGTTTAAAATAAATACCTGAATAGTGACAGGTTTACCAATACTGCTGCTGATGGTTATTTCCGATGAAATTGAATCGCCTGTCAATTCGCTTCTTTTAACATTAATGAAAATTTGCTCATACGAATTTGACTCAAGCGAGCCTGAACTCTTGCTAAAGTATATAAAGTTATCCTTTGAACTCACGGTCCACTCCAGTGATTTTCCTGAAATGTTGCTAATAGAAAGATTTATTGAGTTATTGTCGTAACCGAAATTTAATTCTGTTTTCCCTAAATACAGAAAAATTTTATCATCTTCTTTCTCGCAAGAAAACATTAGAACAAAAAACGCTAATAACAGTCCGAATAATAATTTTTTTAAAAATAATTTTTTCATGATATTTTGATTCAAAATATGTTTCATATATTTGCAAAAATAACTTAAAATTGTATTAATAAAAACATTTATAATCATGAAAACGAAAGTAATTTGCATTTTATGTTTAATGATTTCTTTTTCGGCATTTACACAAACCCGCGATACTTGTAACTTAAAACCTCAAGCCGGAAATTTTTCGATTGAACTGAACTTTCTTCCTTTTAGTGATGACGGACCCATAGACTTAACCGCTTTCAGAGGACGATTTTTTTTGAATAACAAAATTGCTCTTCGCACCGGTTTTAACTTTGATCGTAAAAAGCAAACCGATGAGGTTCCCCATACATATTATATTGATGGTAATAGTATTATGCTGATCGATAAAATGGAACGGCAATATACTGTTTTGGGAGTAAATGTTGGGGTCGAATATCACTTTCTTAATTCCCGAAGGGTATCACCCTACTTTGGCATTGACTTTGGCTATGAGAACAAATCTTCAAAATATTCCGATGAAAAGAATCAGGCTTATAGTTATCCCTTTGTGCTTAAATTGATAAAAACGGAAATTGAAAATGCCTGGGAAACCAAGGTGCTAAGTTATGATCAATGGGGTAATCCTCATTATATTACTTCAGTTGGCGACAGAGCGTATAACTCCTTTAAAATCAATATTGTCACCGGAACTGATATCTACATACTCAAACATCTGTACATGGGTATTGAGTTAGGTTTAGGTATTAATACAGTGAAATATAAAGAAGCAACAGTAAAACAAGATGGAGTGTTGACCTTAAAATTTCCCGAAATAAAGGATACTGAAATTGGGTTGAATTTCAATAATGCAATTCGTTTAGGTTTTTGGTTTTAGGTGATATATTTACTTTCTTCTTTTATTATCAATTTTCTTTATTGCTCTTTCAAAATCATTTTCTTTAATTGCTTTTTGTCTGATTTGCTTAAATTTCTTGTATTCTCTGCTACCTTCAATCTGAACTTGTAAGAAATCCTTACAAGTTGCTTTTTCGTCTAATTCACCTTCTTCAAAAATATTTTTCAGATGAATGGTAATATTCTGAGATGTTGTCTGAAACAACTCAGCCATTAACTTTTGTGTAAGCCAAACAGTTTCGTCTTGAAAACGGACATCAAGTTTTGTCTCTCCGCTTTCGGTTTGGTAGATTATTATTTGCGATTTGTTTTCTTGCATAATATAAATTAAAATCTAATTATTTTGCCAATTTTGTAACCAAACAGATATGGTTTAGATTTTTTATCATCTTCTATCAAACTTTGGATTATTGCAATACCAAGTTTATCCCAATCCGAAGTGCGAAGTAATCGCTGAAGATTACTTGAGTAGTTTTTAATAGCCTTCCTCTTAAAAAAAATCAAATTATAATTAAAATTTTCTAATTTTTTATGAAATAAATCTATTTCTTCTGGTGTCAAATTCATTTTCATATCTGTTGTATCAATGACAGACATATGTATTGTATTATCAAAACTTTCTTTAGCTCTTTTATGTTTAGGGGGCAACTTATCATGAAATTCATCTATAAGTTTGAAGAAGTTTCGATTACCTTTAAATATAAAAAGTAATGTGTTGTATATTGGCTCCTTAATCATACACTCTCCTCCACAATCTTAATTTCCTCCTCCGTCAACTCATACAACTCGTAAACCATTTGGTCTATTTCTTTATCGGTTGTATATATTTCGACTTGTAATTGGTTTATTTCTGTTTTATACCCATTAAAAAAATCATCCCATTCTACTTGCTGGGTAAGCGAAAGCTTAATTTTTTGTTTTTTAAGTTCCGCAATAAAAGTTTTAAAATCGTAATTGTAAAAGGCATCTAACTTTTTGCTAATTTTTATAGTCATAGTCAAGGGGACATTTGC
>JAUXFX010000137.1 GCA_030622635.1 Bacteroidota bacterium | reverse complement strand
ATCTTTAATCCGGGCGGACAACCGTCAATAACTCCTCCGATTGCATCTCCGTGAGACTCACCAAAAGTTGTCAGACAAAATAATTTCCCTGTTGTATTTCCTGCCATAATCAACAAATCTGAAAAAGTATAAGAATTTTTTACTTGTTGAAATTAACCAATACCTTTAATTTTGCTTCAAAATTTATCAGGTCTTGTTTGGTTTTATTAATCTTCTTTTCAAATTCTGCCTTTAATATATTTGCATTTTTTGAGTCGCTAAGGAATCCAACATTATTCTCCCACAAATTAACATCTTCTCTAAGCTTACTGATCTTATTTGAAATGAAATTTCTCTCTTTAAAAATAAAGTTTTTTACACCTTGTGAATCTTTCATTGCTTCAATCCTTGTCTTATAATTTAACGTACTTATCTCTGTCGAGCTGATTTTTAGTTTATCAAGATGTTTATCAATAGCTAAACGAAATTCATTTTGAAGCTTTTCTTTTTCCTTTATAGGCACATGTCCGATATCCATCCATTCACGTTGAAATTCCTTAATAACATTAAGATTTTCTTTTTTATCTTCACCGAACTTATAATCTTCTACTTTTTGAATCATTTCTTGCTTTAACTTCAGATTATTTACTTCATGGTCCTGAATATTCGCGAAATAATCCGATTTACTGTTAAAAAACTCATCACAAGCAGCTCTGAATCTTTTCCAGATTTTATCGGAATTTTTTCTCGGAACAGGTCCTGTATTTTTCCATTCTTTCTGAAGGTTTATCATTTCACGTGTAGTTTTTTTCCAGTCTGTATTATTTTTCAAAGCTTCTGCCTGAACACATAAATCTATTTTTAGGTTGTAGTTGTTTACTTGTTGTTCCTTGATCCCTGCAAAATATTCTTTTTTATTTGTATAGAAAGTATTCATGGATGATTTGAAACGCAGCCAAATTTCGTCGTTTTGTTTTTTGGGTGTAGGTCCTATTGTTCTCCAAATTTTGAACAATTCATTCATCTGCTCAGTATGATCCTGCCATTCTTTAATACTTGAACTCTCAATTGTGATTAATTTTTCAGCTTTATCGCATAATACTGATTTTGCTTCATAATTATTTTTTTGATCTTCGTGCAATTTCGCATAATGCTCGCGTCGTCTTTCATTAATTTTATCGGTAGCTGCTTTAAATCGTTCCCATATTTCATCCTTTTTGTCATTAGCTACAGGACCTATCTCTTTCCATTCCTCGTGGTATTTCTGAAGCTGTTTAAACGATCTCAGGATAGAAGTTTCAAGCAGAAGCTCTTCTGTCTTTTCGCAAAGCTTTATCTTTCTTTCAAGATTTTTTTTAAGGTCAAGGTCTCTGAGTTCTTTATTTATTTTTACTTTATCAAAAAATTTCTCAACTAAAAAGTGATAACTCTGCCACAAGTTATTAATTTCACCCTGTGGCACCATACCAATTTCTTTCCATCTTTCCTGTAAGATTTTAAACTCATCATAAGTTTTTTTCAGGGTTTCTTCAGAGCTTATCAAAACTTTCAGTTCTTCAAGTATTTGTTTCTTTTTCTCAAGGTTATCCTGTTTAAGTTTTTCTTGCTCCTGGTTATATTTGGCTTTATTTTGTTTATATACACTAAAGGATAGTTTAAATCTTTCTTCCAACTGGTCTTCAGGTGGCGAATAATCTTCTTCTACTCCGCCTTCAGCTATATATTTTTCTAATTGTTGGTCTTTTTCAATTTTATTGATTTTCAGGAAAGCTACTTTTATCAGTGCAATCTTTGTTTTTATTGAAGTAACATCAGGTTCCTTAACCGTTGCTTCCAATAACTCAACAAGCTGCTCTTTTGATAATTGTTCATAATTTTCAATTACTTCTGGCGGGGATTCCAGTGGTGGTGGTTCTGCCTCTTCTGTTGCTACTTTTTCTTCTTCTGCTTCTGCTTCTGCTACTGTTGCTGCTACTTCAGTTTTATCAATTTCTTTATCAGAATCAGTATCTGTCTGATCTTCTGTTTTTACGTTTTCAGCTTTTGCTCCCTTTTTAGATTTTACGGGTTTTTTCTTCTCACCCTTTTCAGTTTTTTTAGTTCCGGTTTCCTTATCAGTAACCTTAATGATCTCTTTTTCCGGTTTTTCCTTTAAACTAATATCGGGTAAAATTTTATCCTCTGATTTTTTTCCGGTTTTTTTTTGTTTTTTATCAGGAAGCTTTTTTTCTTCTAGTAATTTTACTTGTTTTTCCTGCTTTTTTTCAGGTAATAGGACTTGTTCTTTCATAATATCTTCTGTTTTTTACAGATGTAGAATTCTCTTCCTGAAAATTGCTTTAAGCAACTTCAGAAATCTGATTAAGTTCAACAATAATTTTTATATAAATTAATAAACAAAATATTTTTGTTTTAGAATTTAACTATAACCAATATAAATACTGATTTTACTGACATCATACATTAAAAAGGAATGCAAAAATAGTAATATTTTAATACCTGAAAAAAAAAAACAGAATAAATTAGAAAAGATTTAATCAAACACGGATTTATTAAAAATTATATACCCGAAATTAACAATAAATGAAAACGAATCAGTTGTACGATCATAATAATTTAAACTTATACTAATGGGTCCCAAAAAGCTATGATATATGAATGCTGCCGAAGCTATATATGACCTGTCTGAAAATGGCTCACCATATACTGCCTCAAAATTATCCGGATCCTGAATTATCAAACGATATGGTTGAAAAAGATACCCTTCAATTCTAAAATCAATTTTTTTGTATATTTTGATAATATTTTTCAGTCCGACTGCTCCGTAATTATATGCCCTATATTTAGGAAGAAATAAAATTTTACTTTCCGGTATAGGCTGAAAAGCAGGTGCAGATAATATACTTGCTGTGTAATTATTAAATAATGCCTGATTTGATAAAAATAATTCAGCGTAAAATCCAAATTTAAAACTACCTAAAGTTTTAAAGTAATTATCATAAATAAGCTTTAACTGATAAAAATTATGATATGCAACAAATTCACCTGTTTTAACAGAAGTGGAACCGGGTATATCTTTTTCCTTACCCCAAACATATCTTAAAGACAGTAATAAACGAACACCGCTATTGGCATATTGTTTTTTGTTCAGTGAGTTTATTTCAAATAAAATGGATGGTGTAAAAAAATCAAAATATGTTATGTCGGTCGTATCAAAACGGCTAAAATAATTGGTTTGGTAGTATTCATCTTTTAATTCCCCTGATGCTATACTTAGAACTAACTTGGAAGTACTGCTACATGGTATTCCCGTATTTATTGCTAAATGACTTTCGTTCTGGATTAAAAACGATGGGTCTTTATCTTCAAAAAAATAAGTAGTATTTTTAAAATAATCTTTATGGTTATATGTAAAATCCATTTCAATAAAATACGGTAATTTTGCTGGAAAATCAAGTCTTGTTTCTAATTTAACCGAACTATAAAACCTTCCAAAATATGCATTTGTACTAATATAAAAAGCATTTTTTCCAAGGAACCTGTAATTTAAACCAAAAAATGCTTCATTAATAGCATTTGATGAAATATTCCCGCCAAATTGGGCAATAAAATTTTCGGATTTTTTTACATCTAAATATAAATCATAAAAACCTGTTTCTTTATTAAAATTCAAATTAGGATAAACATATTCTATATTATAGTCGGCAATTAGCTTAAAATATTCCTGTTTCAGTTCTTTAATAGTGATATACTTTTCTTTGTGTTTTAATAGACGGCTAACATAAAATGACTGGTTTTTTTTCAATCTATTAATATATATTGAATCAATAATAAGCGGGGGTTCTTTTTTATTAAAATCATTACGTTTTTCTTCAATCTGCTTTGGATTACTTCGTTGATTAATCAATTGAGAAATTTCATTCATTTTTCTTATTGTTGCAACGTACCCGCTATCAATAAATGCTTTGGTATTGCTAAAATCAATCACATTATTAATATCTCCCATTTGGGGTTCTATCAGCACCCCTTTTCCTGGAATAATGCTGTAATCTGTTTTTTCCATCAGCATGTTTTGTATCTGGGAAATAATATCATCCTGTTTGGGAGATTTATAATTTCCTGAAGCTTTACTTCCGATAATAATATCCGGTGAAAAATCTTCATACGCTACGTCAGAAGGGAAATTATTATACATTCCGCCGTCAAATAACAACTTCTCATTAATTTTTATAGGTCTGAAATAAAACGGAAAAGTTGCAGACGCCCTGATAGCATCGCCCAAATGTCCATTTGACAAAACGATTGACTTATTCGAATCAATATCTGCTGCCACACATCTGAAAGGAATATATAAACTATCAAAATTATACCCTGAAGCAGCACTTGCACCGGCAAAAATTTCCATAAACATAAAATCCATCTCAAAAGGTGAGATAATATTGGCAGATAATAAGGACTCAATATTTTTTTTATAATTAAACGATAAATTTACCCATGAAGCATTCGGACTTTCTTCTTTAAAAAAATATTCATATTTATCATTAATAATACCTAATACCCATCGTTTAAATTCATCGGATGTTATAAGATTCTCAATTTCATCAGGAGAATAACCACTGGCATATAATCCACCGATTAAAGCACCCATTGATGTGCCGGCGATATAATCAATCGGAATATTATTTTCTTCCAAAGCCTTTAGAACCCCGATATGTGAAACTCCTTTTGCACCTCCACCACTCAGAACCAATGCCACTTTTTGAGCATTTGCTTTGTTAAAAACAATTACGGGTAAAATAAATATATAAAAAATAAATATCCTTAAAGACCTAATATTCATTGTAGTATAGTTGAAATAATTTATTCCATAAAATTAGTAATTTTTTTATGAAATCGGTCATTAATATTTATTTTTGAGATTTAAACAGTATATTTTTGAATTCTATTCCAGATTGATTGAATAATATTAGTTAACTCTGAAAATTTATTATATTCAACAATAGTTTGCTGATTTACCATAGCATCTACAAATATCCTGTTAAATGGAATCCATGCAATTATTTCAATATCGATTTTTTTGCAATATTTTTCAATTACCTCACTCATTTCTTTATTCAAGTCAAATTTATTTAAAATAATTAATGGTTTAATATTAAAATTATTAACAAGTTCTACAACCCTTTTCAAATCATGCAAACCCGACTGTGTTGGCTCAGTAACAATAATTGCAATATCAACGCCGGTGATGGAAGCTATTACAGGACAGCCTATTCCGGGAGGTCCGTCAATTATCACAAAATCCTTGTTTTTAGCTTTTGCAATTTTTTTTGCCTCTTCCCTGACAACGGTAACAAGCTTTCCGGAATTATCCTCCGCTATTCCCAATCGTGCATAAACCATCGGACCAAAACGAGAATCAGAAATAAACCAGCGACTGCTATCCGACTGAATCATTGAAATAGCATCTTCGGGACATACTCTTTTACATAGTTCACAGCCATCACAAGAAAATTCAGAAATTGTTATCCTGTTTTCTATAGTATTTATTGCATCAAACCTGCACAGGTCCTTACATATTCCACAATTTGTACATTTGCTATAATCAATTACAGCAGTCTTTCCTCCCAAATACTTATTTTCAAATAAAATCTGTGGTTTTAATACAAGAAACAAATCGGCAGCATCAACATCACAATCGGCTATAACAGCATTTTCAGCTACCGAAGCCAAAGCTGCAATAATGCTGGTTTTTCCAGTTCCTCCTTTTCCGCTAATTATTGTTATTTGTTTCATCTATAATTAAATGAGTGTTTTATACATATCAATAAATTCCTGTTTAAATCCGGGAATTTCATCAACTAATATTTTCCCTTCGGAATAAATTCCAGCAATTTTTTTATCAAAAGGTATCTTCATTAATACCTCAATATTTTCAGCATTGAGATAATCATATAAATCATCCGTACCCAAACCAACACGGTTGACAATCACTCCCATTTTTCTTCCAAGTTTTTTTACAGTTTCAACCATTAGTTTCAAATCATTAACCCCAAAAGGTGTTGGTTCGGTAACCAGAATCACATAATCAACATCATTAACGGTTTCAATAACAGGGCAGGAAGTACCGGGTGGTGAATCATAAATTACAAGGGCATTTTTTTTAGATTCTTTTTTAACTGCATTAATAACAGGAACGGCAAGTGCATTGCCAACTTTAATCCTTCCTTCAATAAGCTCAACGTTATCAAAAATATTATATTTTGAAACTGTTCCAAGAACAAGATTTTTTTCTGTAATAGCATCTTCAGTTTCACATGCATAAGAACATGCTCCGCAGCCATGGCACAAATCATCCATTACAGCAATATGAGGAATTGATTTAACAAAAATAATTGCATTAAAAGCACAATATTCGGCACATTTTCCGCAGTAAATACATTTATCCGTATTTATTTCAGGTACTTTTATTGCTACTTCTCTTTCAGAATTAAAACGGCCTTTCGTAAAAATATTAATATTCGGTTCTTCCACATCACAGTCAATCAACTGTATTTTACCATCTATAATATCTTTAATGGCATACATCAGATTAACAGCAACCATTGTCTTTCCGGTTCCGCCTTTTCCGCTGGCAATAGCGATCCGATAATCCTTTATTATCATAAAAACTTAAATTGTTAGAACGTGACTTTATGGATAGACAATTAGTGCCTATCCATAAAGTCAAAGATTTACATAAAATGAAGCACCAAATAACAAATTACAAATCACAAAACTTGTCCGTATGGATAAATTCCAAATATCAATTATCAAAACTTGTCCGTATAGATGTTCAAAACAGTTTTGAATATTGTTCCGAAAGCTTTCGGAATTCGGTCATTGAGATTTATTTGTATTTTGATGCTTGTTATTTGTTATTTTTTTAAAAAAGTTCTAAATGCTTAGTTTATAGACGTACACTATATAGTATTTGTAAAGAATTCCAAAAAACAAATAATAAATATTTTAAAAGCAATACAGGAATAACAAAAATTTATGAACTTTTTTCATTAATGGTCACACAAATTTTTACCTGCATCAAGTTTATCATTAATCAAATCCTGAACCAGTTCTTTAGGTTCTTTAGGAGCAACTCCAACATAAACATTAATTTTTTGGTTTAAAAACAAATTTATTGCTCTTTGCCCCATACCACCGGCAATAACGTCTTTTACTCCCTTTTCTGCCAGCCAGGCTGGTAAAACTCCCGGTTCATGCCTTGGTGGTGTTAAAAAATTCTCTGAGATGATTTTATTATCATCTACATTATAAACAGCAAATTGTCTGCAATGGCCAAAATGCTGACAAACCCTGTTGTTTTCAACAGGAATAGCAATTTTCCTCATTTTAATTCTTTTTTATAATTAATTATTTTATTCATCAAGCATTAACTTTCTTCTCCTCCACGAAATCTATTTCGCCTTCCTTGTCCTCGTCCTCCTCCTATGTTTTCCTGTCGATTCCAAAATCTCAATCTTCTACCAAAACGAGATATATTTTCATTCTCATTTTTATTTGATTTACCGGAATCCGAGGGTTTACATTTCCCTAACCCTCTTCCTGTGCGTGATCCTTTTCCTTCAGGACCTGTTCCGTTAAAATTAGGCATAACTCCTCCTTTTTTTTTAAATTAAACATTATTTGTATTATAAATCATTAATGATTTCTTTTACTGATTTTTCAGTGTCTTTGGCATTGATCATAGTAATACCAAAACTTTTAAGTGTGTTTTCGGCTTTTGGCCCGAAATTACCTGAAACTACCTTATTTACAGCATTATCTGCAATTAATTCGGCTGCAGATGAACCTGCTGCGCTTTGCATATCTATTCCCGGATTTTTAATAAATTTATACTCTTTCGAATCAGTATCATAGATTGCAAAATATTTGCATCTTCCGAATCTCTGATCCATTTTGTTTTCAATGCTGTTTCCTGTTGAACTTACTGCAATTTTCATGTTTTTAATTTTTATGTTGATTATTTAAATTTTTTTCTGAGAAAATCATTATGATATCTTGAATGTTCACGTATCATACTAACTCCACATTCAGGGCATATTACACTTCTGCAGGGAACTCCGGGTTGATGAGAAATCCGCTTTTCACACTTCGGACAAATACAAAAATCTTCACGTCCTCTTCCTCCCTGTCCCTGTCTTTTTACATTAATTATATCCTGTTCACTTTTTATAGTTGTATTTATATGAATAATGTCTTTTGAAAGGCATACGGGGCATTCCGTTACCTCATCATTATCTATGGGTTTTTTAAAAGTACTTTCGCAATTTTCACATCTGTACCAGTTGTCTTCAAAATGAACATTTCCACCATCAATTATTATTGAACGGTTTTCCAAAAACGCTTTGGCAATTTTTTTTCTTGCACTGTCATATATACGAGTAAAAGTAGGTCTTGAAATATTCATTTTTTCAGCTGCTTCTTCCTGGGATAAATTTTCATAATCTGCCAATTTTATTGCCTCATATTCTTCATATAAAATCTTTATAGATTCGCTTTCAGCAGGACTACCAAATGGCTTAAATCCTTTTATAAAAGGTGGCTGATTCATTCTGCGAAATCTTTTTGGTCGTGGAGACATATTAATAAATTATAAGTTGTAAATTGTAAATTTTTAT
The DNA here is from genome assembly GCA_030622635.1 of Bacteroidota bacterium. Classification (GTDB taxonomy): domain Bacteria; phylum Bacteroidota; class Bacteroidia; order Bacteroidales; family JADFUO01; genus JADFUO01. The sequence continues at coordinate 138 of JAUXFX010000137.1, read as the reverse complement.
CATTAATTATTATGAACCAATGTTCGCTACAAAAGTAATGAACATAAGTTCATAATGCAAATTATTTTTTATTTTTTTGCTAATTTAGAAAAGTATTACAAGCATAAAGCTATTTAATTTATTCTATTTCTGTTTATT
>JAUXFX010000279.1 GCA_030622635.1 Bacteroidota bacterium | reverse complement strand
TATTGTTTTGTTTAAGCAACTATCAATACTAAAATCGCTGATAGTATCCCAGCAAACTCCTCTTGCTGTTACTACCACACCGCTGTCACTCATAACAGTCCCGCCACAGACTGCTGAAATAAGTGTTATATCCGTAACTTCAGAAGTAATAATAACCGGCTTGCCGGTTTTTAAAGTTGTTATTGTTTCCTGAGTACCGTAAACCGTTCCGTTTTGATAATTGCAATAAGACCTGATAAAATAAGCAGTGTTGGGAGAAAGTTCTTTAATTTCGCTTTTGAAGGTTTTGGGTTTTTCAAGTTTGCCCAAACTTGTATGGTTGTCTTGAATTGTCGGGTCTGTTTCCATACTCCAGCAATGTCCGTGCTGAGAAATTGTATTACCTCCGGTACTTGTAAATTGAGTTGTAATTTGTACCCAGGAGTAAGAAACAGAATCAACAGTTGTATTCCCGAATTCAATTTTATTGCCTCCGGTTGGGGTTTCAAAATCTTTTTTGCATGTTGTAAGGATTGCAAAAATGAATAATATTAAAATGAATGTTATTGCTTTTGTTTTCATAATATGGTAAAATTATAAATTTTAAAACTATAAAATTATAAAATATTTTGTAACTATATATAGTAGTACTTAAATTTGGGGAAATGTGACAGGGAAAATGAATTTTTTAGTTTTTTTTTAAAGAAGACCCGCTTAGGTTTTATTAAGCCAAGAATTCATAAATAAAAAACCTCCTGTATAATTATATCATATACAAGAGGTTAATTTATAAATATGAGGTCTCGAGCGGATTCGAACCGCTGTAAATGGTTTTGCAGACCACTGCCTAAGCCACTCGGCCACGAGACCATTTTAAATTTTGGAGTGCAAAGATACGAAAAATATTGCTTAAAACCAAAAAAAAATAATTTACGGATTACGCCTCTCGTCTACGCTACTAATGACAACTTTTAGTAAATACTACATTAATAATCATTTAAATGAAATCAGCAAAAATAAGAATATCATTAAGAATCTAAAAAATTATCATCGAATTACGAAGATTTCACGAATTTTAAATTCGTGTAATTCGTGAAATTCGATGACAAAAAACATTAAAGAGTGATGATGATGTATTGTAATCTAACTATGTGAGCTCCTTTTTCCGGGTCTTGTGAATCGAGATGACACTTTACCGGATTACAAATTACGTGTTTGGTATTCCAGTAGCCCGTATATATTTATCATCCAAAACATTCCATTTCTATAATATACTCAAATGAACTTATTTCAATTTTCTTACTATCTTATCTATGAGAGAAATGGAATGTTTTAAGAAGACAATGTAAGACTTACACTGTTTATTTTCCCTCCAAGCGGAGGATTCATTTTGGAAATCTTTACCTTAACACTGTTTATATTCGGAAACTCTTTTTTAACAGCTTTAAGAATGCGTCTTCCAACATGCTCAAGCAATTTGGATTTTATTTCCATTTCATTTTTTACAAGTAAATAAACGGTTTGATAATTAATAGTTTTGGACAGCTTATCAGTTTCTTCAGCTTCTATTGTGTTTGACTCAATATATAGATCCACGAAAAATTTTGTACCTATGATCTGTTCTTCTTTAAAACAGCCATGATAGGCAAAAAATTCCATTCCCTTGATTGTGATAAGTGACATTGCTTACTTTTTTGAATATTAAATTTAATAAAATATTATTTGTATCAGAAAAATGTCGTATAACATTTAACCTGTCATAAGCTAAGTGAAATTCCCCATTATTCCACTATTCCATCAATCCATATTAACTTTTTATGTTAATCAATCCTGCTTCAATCCTTGTAATCACATCTTTTTCCCCTAATAATTCCACTATATTGAACAAACCCGGTCCCTTTGCAGAACCCACTAATGTTAATCGTAATACATTCAACACCTGCCCCATGTTCAATTCGTTTTTTTGAATATAATCTTTTACATTTTTCTCAGTATTTTCAGCATTGAATGGTTCGGATTTATTTAGAATATTAATAATATCTTTTAGAATATCAGGAGTATTTTCCTTCCATCTTTTTTTAATTACCTTATGGTCATATTCCGTAGGTGCTTCAAAAAAATAATAAGATTGATCCCAAAACTCCGAAACAAAATTTACTCTTTCTTTTATCAAAGCACAGATCTTTTTAATATAATTCAAGTCAGCATCCATACCTTTTTCTTTCAATATAGACTGATATAATTCAGCCAGTTCATCATCACTTTTTTTAATAAGATACTGATGATTGTACCATTTTGCTTTTTCAGGGTCAAATCTGGAACCTGACTTTACTATTCTTTCCAAAGAAAATACTTTGATCAGTTCATACATAGAAAAAATTTCCTGCTCTGTTCCTGGATTCCATCCCAAAAATGCAAGAATATTAATAAATGCTTCGGGAAAATATCCTGATTCACGAAAACCTGAAAAAACTTCTTTTGTTATAGGGTTTGTCCATTGCAAAGGAAACACAGGAAATCCCAGCCTGTCGCCATCACGTTTACTTAATTTTCCTTTGCCATCCGGTTTTAAAATAAGAGGCATGTGAGCAAATTCGGGCATT
>JAUXFX010000268.1 GCA_030622635.1 Bacteroidota bacterium | reverse complement strand
CTATTTTAAAGTTTTTCTCATACGTTTTAAAACCGGGATATTTTTTCAGTAATTTTTTTCTGTTATCATCAATATATTGAATAATAAACTTATTCAACACTCCTTTTCTTATCAAATCGGAATAATAATCGGAAACTCTTGTTGAATCCCATGGAATAAAAACATCAGGCATAATTCCACCACCGCCATAAACCACGCGGTTTTTGGTAGTAAAATATTTAAGTGAATCAGGAAAATGGATACTGTCGGGATGTATCATTTCTCCATTTCTCATTCTGTTATACAAATCTTTGTAATAATCTTCAATTCCGTTCTTGTAGGGACGTTGAATGCTACGGCCTGTGGGAGTATAATATCTGGCTGTTGTAAGCCTTATCACCGGGCCATCGGGCAACGAGAATGGTCTTTGAACCAGACCTTTACCAAACGACCTCCTACCTATAATGATTCCCCTGTCCCAATCCTGAACAGCACCTGAAACAATTTCGCTGGCCGAAGCAGAACCCTCATTAATTAAAATTACAAGTTTCCCATTTTCAAAGCTACCCTCTAATGTTGCATTATATTCACGAACAGGGCTACGCAATCCTTTAGTATAAACCACTAATTTATTATTGGGCAAAAACTCATCGGATAATTCAACTGCAGTATTTAAATAACCTCCGGAATTTCCTCTCAGGTCAAGAATAAGTTTTTCCATCCCTTTATCCTCAAGTTCTTTTAATGATTCTTGAAATTCTTCCATTGTTGTTTTTGAGAACCTGTTGAGTTTTATATAACCAATGTCAGAGGTTGCCATAAAAACAGCATCAATACTGTTAATAGGTATCTTATCGCGGGTAATAGTGTAATCAATCAGGTCTTTTTTTCCCTTACGAAAAATACCTACATTTACTTTTGTACCTTTTTTACCTCTTAATTTTTCAAATACAAATTTATTATTGATTTCACTACCTGTTGCATCTTCGCCATCAATTTTAACAATTTTATCTCCGGCAAGTATTCCTAACTTATCAGATGGTCCGCCGGGAATCGGGGCTATTACAAGAATCGTATCTTTAAAAATCTGAAATGATACTCCAATTCCTTCAAAACTCCCTACTAAAGGTTCGTTGGCTTTGTCAATATCTTCTTTTGAAATATATGCCGAATGAGGATCAAGTTCTTTCAATGTTTCAATAATAGCATTTTCAACTAATTCGGGTTCATTAACGCTGTCAACATAAGCATATTTAATTATTTGCATTGCTGTTGCTAACTTTTTCCCTGTTTTGTTCGGATCATAATCCTGTGAAAAAACATAATTATTCGAAACTGCAGATATAAAAATTGCAATAACTAAACTTATAATTATTGCTGTACTTTTTTTTGTTGAATTTTTCATTAGACTTCTTTTTTTAGATAATTATTTGACAGTTGAATTTATTAATTTCTTAAATTCGGAAGTAAATTATAAGACGCTGATCCACGCAGATTTATTATGATCAAAAAGTAATAATAATAAAATAAATTATTATTAAAATTCAGTTATATCAGTGTTTATCTGCGTCAAAATAAAAAATAACTTACGGATTTAAGGTAATTATAACCATCAAAGTTATAATAAAACGAAATAATTACGATATAGTATTTGAAATTATCTGTTAAAGTTTGTTAATTATCAACTCAGAATATTCTTCGGGAATTCTATCATTAAGGATATGATTGCCGGGAGTTATCATCTTATCCTTTGATATTTCAGGGTCAATTTCAATAATACCGATTTCTTCTGCATCCTCATGTGCCTGATAAATTATTTCTCCTACGGTATTTACTATGATGGATTTGCCTGTAAATTCCAGCTCTTTTTCTTTACCAATACGGTTAGCGGTAATAACAAAAAATCTGTTGATCAATGCATGTACAGGTACTACTTTTTGTGCGAATTTAGTTATCAGGTTTGAAGGATGGCATATTACTTCTGCACCTTTTAAAGCAAGTATTCTCCATGCTTCAGGAAAAAAATGGTCAAAGCATACCAACATCCCTATCTTGCAAAAACCAATATCAAAAACAGGGAAACCCAGATTACCTCTTGAAAAAATATTTTTCTCGTTCAAAAAAAGGTGTATTTTCCTGTATTTTCCAATAAAGCCTTTTGGACCAATCAGAACTGCAGAGTTATACAATTTCCCGTTATCAATTTCATTAAAACCTGAAACTATATAAAGATCATGTCTTCTGCATTTATCATTTAAAAACCTGATAAACTTGCTGTTATTAATACTTTCGGCTAATTGAAATGCTTGTTCTTTTGAATTAAAATTATACCCGGAATTTGTCAGCTCGGGAAGTACAAGCAGATCAGCAGATTTGGATTTCTCTATTAACTTATCAAGTAAAATTATAGTTTTATTCAAATCTCCCAAATATGGCGCAAATTGTATGAATGCTGCTTTGATCATATATTGTTTATTAGGTTGTTAAATACTTTGGTTTAAATAAAGATAAAAAACAAAAGCGACACGAAGTCCATACGGATTCACTTCGTTTCATTAGCCCGTATGGGTAAAAAGTGAAGCGAAGCAAACGACACGAAGTTAGTACGTATGTATCCGTATGGGATAAAAGTTAATGAGACTGAAATTAAACACTTTCTGCTATATGTTTTTCATACATTTTTGGGTGTAATGCTTTCTTGCTATCTAAATATTTCATCAATTGTTCAAATGATAAATCCTTAATGTCATCACTGATTTTATCACGAATTTCTCGCAATTTATCAACCATTCGTTTTTTGATGTATCAAGATATATTCTTTCCATATAGCAAATTTAATAATTTTTTTAATACGATCAATTTTAAAAATAGAAAAATTGTGAAATATTCTAATCCCTTGTGTATTGCATACTATAATCGTTTGTCATTG
>JAUXFX010000125.1 GCA_030622635.1 Bacteroidota bacterium | reverse complement strand
GAAATGTATGAACAATATCTTCATATCTTTCAAGCATATTAATAACTGTCTCATCATCCTTTTCTTGAATTTCATATTCTCCATTTTCAAATAGTGCTTTAAGGCAAGGTTCTCGTGTTTCATCTGTCATATTGAAAGACTTTTCTCCATATTTCTCAGAGAAAATCAACTCACTAATAGAAACTTTTTGTTCATTCTTTGATTGCAAATGATTTAGATAAATAAGCAATAGCGTTATTGATGTAATTCTTTGTTGCCCATCAATAATTGATTTTTTCCCGCCATTAACACTAAATACAATAGGTCCTATGTAATAATTTTGGTAGTTTGCAACTTCCGAGCGTTTATCCGAATATTTATATGATTTTAGAAAAGTTGAAGTTAAATCTTCAATAAGCAATTTTATATGTTTTCCTTGCCAACGGTATTCTCTTTGAAAATAGTCGATATAAAACTTTTGGTCTTTCAGTAAAGAATTAATATTGATGTCCGTTGCTTCAATTTTATTTTTTAAATTCTCACTCATTTTTAATCCTTTTATTTATTACTATGCTGTTATTTTAGCTTGCTTGTAACGTGTCTCTAAAAGACCTAAACATTCTCTTTACCATATTCCTTAAAAGACATAAACGAATGTTTTGTTCTTTTTATAGATTTCAAAATTAATAATATTTTTAAATTATCCAAAATTTAGAATGACAATTTGTCCTGAAATAAAAATTGGCAAATAATTTGCTATGCTGAACTTCGTTCAGAATTATAATTACACACTGAACAACTCGTAACGCAGTAAAATGAAAGATAAAAGATAAAAGTAAAAAGATAAAAGTCTTTATCGAAAATAAAATATTTTTTATAAAAAAATCAGAAAATGACAAAAGAAGAAATTAATCAAAATCAAGATATACAAGACAAAACAGACGATACTTCCCACGAAAAACCAAGCGTGGAAGAGAAAAAGAAAAAAGCAGGGAAACCTAAGAAAGAAGAATCAAAGCTTAAGAAATTACAGCAAAAATACGACGAACTGAATGATAAATATATTCGCCTGTTTTCAGAATTTGATAATTACAGGAAAAGAACTTTAAAAGAAAAAATTGAACTCAGTAAAACGGCATCCGAAGAAATTATTATTGCTTTGTTGCCTGTACTGGATGATTTTGAGCGGGCTTTGCAAGCATTTGACAAAACCGACAATACCGAAAGTATCAAAGAAGGAACAAATTTAATCTATAATAAATTTAAATCTGTACTTGAAAGCAGGGGACTGGAACAAATGAAATCACACGGCGAAGAGTTTAACACCGATTATCATGAAGCAATAACGAGTATTCCTGCCCCTTCCAAAGATAAAAAAGGTAAGGTTATAGACGAAGTTGAAAAAGGTTATTTGTTAAATGGCAAAGTAATTCGTTACGCAAAAGTTGTTGTTGGAAGCTAATTTTTGACCATTATATCATTTTGAATTTATAAATACCAAAATATGTCAAAAAGAGATTATTACGAAATACTTGAAGTTTCCAAAGATGCTACCGACATTGAAATAAAAAAAGCATATCGTAAGCAGGCATTAAAATTTCATCCTGATAAAAACCCAAACGATACGGAATCGGAAGAAAAGTTCAAAGAAGCAGCCGAAGCTTATGAAGTGCTTAGCAACCCTGATAAAAAGAGCCGTTATGACCAGTTTGGACATGCAGGACTAGGAAGAGGTGCAGGAAACGGTTTTGCCGGTGGTGGTATGAGTATGGACGACATTTTTAGTCAGTTTGGTGATATTTTCGGAGGTGCTTTTGGAGGATTCGGTGGTTTCGGAACAAGCAGCCGGCAAAGAAGAAGAGTAAACCGCGGAACCAACCTCAGAGTTAAAGTTAAGCTTACACTTGAAGATATTTCCAAGGGTACGGAAAAAAAGATAAAAGTCAATAAATATATTGAATGCAAATCGTGTAAAGGTACAGGAGCTGAAGACGGTTCATCTTATTCAACCTGTTCAACCTGTCGTGGAACCGGACAAGTAACCAGGATTACAAATACATTCCTTGGTCAGATGCAAACATCTTCCACTTGCCCGCATTGTGGTGGCGAAGGTCAGATTATAACTAACAAATGCAATACCTGTGCAGGTAACGGAATAGTAAGCGGTGAAGAAATTATCAGAATAAATATTCCGGCAGGCGTTTCAGAAGGTATGCAATTATCTATAAATGGAAAAGGTAACGCAGCAGCAAGAAAGGGTATTCCCGGCGACCTGATAGTTCTTATTGAAGAAATCAAACATCCTGAACTTGAAAGAGACGGCTTAAATTTATTATATAATCTTTTTATCAGTCTCCCTGATGCTGCTATAGGCTCTACTTTAGAAGTGCCTATAATTGAAGGAAAAGCACGAATTAAAATTGCACCAGGAACACAGGGCGGAAAAGTTCTAAGATTAAAAGGCAAAGGGCTTCCGAGTATTAATTCTTACGGTAGAGGCGACATCTTAATTAATATTAACGTCTGGACACCTAAAATACTGACAAAAGAAGAACGAACAATACTGGAAAAACTAAGTAAATCAGATAATTTCAAACCTAATCCAACAAGTAAAGATAAGAGTTTTTTTGACAGGATGAGGGAATACTTTAGTTAGTGCTTGCCAGAAAACGCCAATTTCTTCGTTATGCTCGTACAGAAAACCAGTCATTTACAATAGTAAACTCTTGATTTTCTGCACTTCGCAAGCCTCGAACTTGACGTTTTCTGACTAAGCACTCCAAAATATTGAGTTTTCGTACAAAGAATAGTTAATGCCTGTATATAAAGTAAATTATGTTGATAAAATTTTAGATTTATGATTTTAGATTTTAGATTTTTTAATCCACTGATAATCAATAATTTTTTTAAATTTTAAATCTGAATTCTAAAATCTTAAATTGTTAGAAAGTGACTTTATGGACAGGTACTAGTTCGCCCATAAAGTAAGTGTTTTTTTTGATTTCAGAATAACGATTAACCCCGATACGCTAAAGCTACGGGACAGGCGATTTTTGATTTACGAAGTTATTGAAAAATAATAATATTATACTAAAACGCATCCGTACGGACAATATTCTTATAAACTAACTGAAGGGTTTGGTGTTGTTTGTTTCTTTATCTGTTTGCATTTATGTTCAGTATCAGTTTACATTATACTGCAACTTTTTCTTAAAACGTCAAACATCAAACATCAAACATCAAACATCAAAGGTCAAACATCAAACGTCAAACTTTTAATTATATGGATCTATTTTCCGCTCACAATATAACCAAGCATTTTTCTAATCATACTGCACTTAATAAAGTAAGCATTTCAGTTCCCGAACAAAGTATCTTCGGGTTGCTCGGCCCGAACGGAGCTGGCAAAACCACCTTCTTAAGAATCATAAATCAAATAACCGCACCTGATGAAGGAGACCTTTTTTTCTCAGGAAAAAAACTTACACCAAAACATATTGAACAAATCGGTTACTTACCTGAAGAGAGAGGATTATACAAAAAAATGAAAGTTGGTGAACAAGCATTATACCTTGCTCAATTAAAGGGAATCAAGAAAAAAGCTGCAATAAAAAAATTAAAATACTGGTTTGAAAAATTTGAAATTCTAACATGGTGGAACAGGAAAGTTGAAGAGCTTTCAAAAGGAATGCAACAAAAAGTACAATTTATTATAACAATTTTGCATGAGCCAAAACTGCTGATATTTGATGAGCCCTTTAGCGGCTTTGACCCCATTAATGTTAACCTGATTAAAGATGAAATACTGAAGCTAAGAGATAACGGCTCAACAATAATATTTTCTACACATAACATGGCATCGGTTGAGGAACTTTGCGACCACATTGCTTTAATTGATAATTCTATTAAAATACTTGACGGAAAAGTTAAGGATATTAAAAAAGAATATAAATCAAACACTTATGAGGTTGTTTATACGGATTTTATTGGCAACTTAAATTCAATTCTTGATAATAATTTTAAATTGCTTGAGCAAAATCAGGAAGATGATCTTTATAAAGCAAAAATTAAATTGCCTGATGAAACAAGACCAAATGACTTGTTGCAAAACCTGATGCCTCATCTTGTAATAAATTCATTTAATGAAATTATTCCGACCATGAATGACATTTTTATTGCCAAAGTGAAAAGAAACGAAAATACTAAATAGTGCTTGTCCATAAAGTCAATTATGTTGATAAAATTTTAGATTTATGATTTTAGATTTTAGATTTTTATTTTTTAATCCGCTGATAATCAACAAATTTTTAAATTTTAAATCTGAATTCTAAAATCTTAATTTGTTAGAAAGTTACTTTATAGACCGACTCTAAATACAATAACATATGAAAAAAATATTATTAATAATTCAAAGGGAATATCTGACAAGGGTTAAAAAAAGGTCGTTCATCATAATGACAATACTCGGACCTGTTTTAATGGCAGCTTTGATGATAGTACCAATATATATTGCCCAATTATCCGATTCTGAAAAAAAGGTTATTGAAATTTTAGATGAAACAGGCATTTTTCTTAATAGATTCACAAATACCGATAATATCTCATTTCGTCATATTTTTACTGATTTACAAACCGCTAAAGATAATTTTGCAGAAAGCGGTGATTACGCCTTGCTTTACATTCCAAAAACACAAATAGCCCTCCCCACTACAGCCATTTTATATTCCGACATCCAACCTAATATAAATGTAAAAAGTTACATAAAAAGGATAATGAGCAAAGAGATTGAAGAGCAAAAATTAATAATTAATATTAACAAACTCAATCTTGACCAAAAGGACAGGGAAATAGCCATGGATATTCCCAACTCAATAAAAACCTCAATAAACCTTTCAACTATAAAAATAACCGAAGAAGGTTATGAAGAAAAAACCTTTACTGAAGTCAGCATGGTTCTGGGAATTTTCTCAGGTATCTTAATTTATTTTTTCATATTTCTTTTCGGCTCACAGGTAATGCGGGGAGTTATTGAAGAAAAAACAAGCCGTATTGTTGAAGTAATCATCTCATCAGTAAAACCTTTCCAGTTGATGATGGGAAAAATTGTGGGTATTGCATTAGTCGGACTCACTCAGATTTTACTTTGGATTGTTTTAACTTTTGCAATTGTAAGTATTTTCCAGATTTCATTCGCTGATAAACTTCCAGTAAAAAGCACTGAGATACTTTCAACCAATAATCAATTAATCCCTGTTGAGCAACTTCAAACCACCAATGAAAATACCGATGAGATAACTCGGATTTTTGAAGCCATATATTCCATTAATTTCGGAGTAATGATATTTTCGTTTTTATTTTATTTCCTTTTTGGATATTTATTATATGCCGCTTTGTTTGCAGCAGTCGGCTCGGCTGTTGACAGTGAAGCCGACACACAACAATTTATGCTGCCAATAACCATTCCTTTGATCTTTGCAATTATTATGGCACAATTTATTATTCAAAATCCAGAAGGACCTGTTTCATTCTGGTTATCAATTATACCTTTTACGTCTCCAATAATTATGATGGTGCGAATTCCTTTCGGAGTTTCTAATGTTGAGGTGGTCCTTTCCATGTCGCTGTTAGTTCTTGGATTTTTAGGAACAACATGGCTTGCAGCCAAAATTTACCGTACAGGAATATTAATGTATGGAAAAAAAGTTAATTATAAGGAATTGTGGAAATGGATGAAGTATTAAAATTAAAATAATTGAATGGTTAGATGGTTTGTGTGTTAATATGTTTATTCTAAGTTTCAGGTTTTTTACGTTTGACGTTTGATGTTTTATGTTTGACGTTTGATATTTGTTTGTTTGTTAAAAACATTCCATTTCTCTCATAGGAAAAATCGTAAAGAATTTCAAATTAAGTTCTTTTAAAAATATCATAGAAATGGAATGTTTAATAAAATTTAAATCATCTGACCAAACTCATTTTCTTCCACGCTGTTCCCTTTTCCTTATCTTCTAAATCCATACTGATTTTTTTTATGCAAAAAAATAAAATATTCAAAAAAATATTTTATTTTAGCAAAACATAATATTTTTATTAAATAACCTTAAAAAAATATAATTAATCATGGAAAATATTGACTGGAAAAATTTGCCTTTCGGATATTTTAAAACCGATTATAATGTTCGCAGTTACTGGAAAAATGGAGAATGGGGCGACCTTGAGATCTCATCTTCGGAATACATAAATATTCATATTGCTGCAACTTGTCTTCATTATGGACAGGAAGCATTTGAAGGTATGAAAGCATTCAGAGGGAAAGACGGAAAAATAAGAATATTCAGATGGAAAGAGAATGCTAAAAGATTCAGACGTTCAGCAGCAGGAATTATGATGGCAGAAGTACCTGATGAATTATTTCTTGAAGCAATAAAAACTGTTGTAAAATCAAATGAAAAATTTGTTCCGCCTTACGGTACCGGGGCAGCATTATACATCAGACCGCTTTTGATCGGAACAGGTCCACAGGTAGGAATTAGTCCTGCTAAAGAATATTTATTTTTAGTTTTTGTTGGTCCGGTCGGACCTTATTTTAAAGAAGGATTCAAGCCTGTTTCAATCCACCTTGTAAGAGATTTTGACAGGGCAGCTCCTTTAGGAACAGGCCATATAAAAGTAGGTGGTAATTATGCAGCAAGTTTGCTTCCTGCCGATATAGCTAAAAGAGAAGGCTTTGCCTCTGTATTATTTCTTGATGCCAAAGAAAAAAAATTCATTGACGAAGCTGGACCAGCCAACTTTTTCGGCATAAAAGATAATACTTATATAACTCCGGATTCCAGTTCTATATTAGCTTCTATTACAAATATGAGCTTGCGTACACTGGCTGAAGAAATGGGAATGAAAGTTGAACAAAGACCTGTCCCTATTGAAGAACTTGAAACTTTTGATGAAGTTGGTGCCTGCGGTACAGCAGCCGTAATCTCACCAATTGGAAAAATCTATGACCGCGAGAAAGATAAAATTTATGAATATTGTAATGACGATAAAGCAGGTCCTGTCTCAACAAAATTGTACAAAAAATTAAAAGCTATCCAGGAAGGCGAAGTTAAAGATGTGAATGGATGGACTTATGTTATTGAGTAATCTATTTATACTAAATAGTGTTTGTCCATAAAGTCAAACAAATTTTAAATTAAAGCACCAAAACTTGTCCGTATGGATAACAAAAAACAAATGACAAATAAATTCCAAATATCAATGATCAAATATTCAAAACAACTATGAAACTATTTTGGTCATTGAATTTTTGAACATTGGAATTTATCCATACGGACTTCCTTTGGTCGTTTGAAATTTGGTGCTTGTCATTTGTGATTTTTATTATTTATTTTAACTTTCGACCAACGGGAGTCCGTATGGATATCTTTTATCTTGTTCTCCCAGTATCTTCTCCATCTGAAGTTGTAATTCCAGTGCTTTCTCTCTTGCTTTTTCTGCAAAGTCCTGTTGGCTGGAAGCATAAATTATTCCGCGGGAAGAGTTTACAATAAGACCGCATTGATTATTTAAACCGTATTTTGCAACTTCTTCCAGACTTCCACCCTGTGCGCCGACGCCAGGTACCAAAAGAAAATTCTCAGGAACGATTTTACGAATATCCTGCAACATTTCTGCCTGAGTAGCACCAACAACATACATCATATTTTCCGGAGTTCCCCATTCTCTCGATTTTATCAAAACTTCTTCAAAAAACATTTTTGAATTTTTTTCATTTTTAATAAATTGAAAATCCGATGCCCCTTTGTTTGACGTAAGTGCCAGTAAAATCACCCATTTGCCATTAAAAGAAAGAAAAGGGGAAACAGAATCCTCGCCCATATATGGAGCAACGGTAACAGCATCAAAATCCAAAATATCAAAAAAAGCTTTGGCATATTGTTTTGATGTATTTCCAATATCACCTCTTTTTGCATCGGCAATCGTAAAAACTTCAGATTTAAATTTATTCAGATAATTGATGGTTTTTTCAAGGCTTGCCCATCCCTGCAAACCCATGCTTTCATAAAAAGCCAAATTCGGCTTATATGCCACTGTTATATCAATTGTTGAATCAATAATTTGTTTGTTAAATTCAAAAACAGGGTCGTCGGTTTTTAAAAGATGTTGAGGAATTTTAGTAATGTCTGTATCAAGTCCGATACAAAGAAATGATTTTTTTCTTTTAATAATTTCAAAAAGTTCTTGTTTTGTCATATTTTTACTTAATTCAAATAATCTATTAATTTTTGAAAGCTAACTTATACTTAAACGCATAAACTTTGCGAATGTTGAATTAAATTTCTAATTGGTTTTAAGTAGTTTATGTTTGATTAATTTCGTATTCTCATTCAGTGTCAGTTTATTTGTTCTTTCAGTCGTTCTGCATTTTCTGCTAATTGTAACTGATCAATAAACTCCTGTATATCACCGTTAATAATATTAGGCAAATTATACATTGTTAAGCCAATACGATGGTCTGTTACTCTTCCCTGCGGCCAGTTGTATGTACGTATTTTTGCTGAGCGGTCGCCTGTTGAAACCATTGTTTTTCTTTTTGATGTAATATCGTCAAGATATTTTTTATACTCAAGCTCATATATTCTGGTTCTTAGCACTGTCATTGCTTTTGCCAGATTTTTTATCTGGGATTTCTGATCCTGGCATGTTGCAATAATTCCAGTTGGTATATGTGTAAGCCTCACAGCTGAATAGGTTGTATTAACCGACTGTCCACCGGGACCGGAAGAGCAAAATGTTTCTTTCTTAATATCAGAGTCTTTTAAATCAATATCAAATTCATCTGCTTCAGGAAGAACCACAACCGAAGCTGCTGATGTATGAACCCTGCCCTGTGTTTCTGTTTTGGGAACACGCTGTACACGGTGAACACCTGATTCGTATTTCATTTGACCGTAAACATTTTCCCCTGCAATATTAAAAATTATTTCCTTAAAGCCACCTACAGTTCCTTCGGTCATGTCAACAAGTTCGGGTTTCCAGCCTTTGGTTTCGCAATATTTCAGATACATCCTGTAAAGGTCACCTGCGAAAATACTTGCTTCATCACCACCTGTTCCAGCCCTGATCTCAACAATTGCATTCTTCTTGTCCTGAGGATCTTCAGGAATCAGCATTATGCGAATCTCCTCCTCCATGGTTCCCTTTTGTTTTATCATCTCATTTAATTCTTCCTTGGCTAATTCCCTGAACTCTTCATCCTTTTCAGTTTTCAACATTTCTTTTGTTGATTCAAGATTGTCAAGAATATTTTTATATTTTTTATAGGAATTTACAACAGCTTGCAATTCTTTATAATCTTTACTTAATTTTATATACCGTTTCATATCAGCAACAACCTCAGGGTTATTCATCTGTTCACCTATCTCTTCCCAGCGTTTATATATGGCTTCTAATTTTTCTAACATTTTTATATGATTTTTTTGAACTGCAAATTTACAATAATATTAAAGATAAAAGACAAAAGGCAAAAGACAAAAGGTAAATAAATATGAAATAAAATAAAGAAACAGACAGATTTCTTGATTTATATTTTAAAAAATTATATATTTGCATAG
>JAUXFX010000075.1 GCA_030622635.1 Bacteroidota bacterium | reverse complement strand
GCCTGAATATTCTTTCAGTTTTAGAGTTTCAAAACAGACTTCTTCTTCATTAAAAAATTTATATTTTCTGACTTACAATCAAAATTACTTCTTCAAAAAACGCACGGCAGATGCTTTGAATGACAACCAAACCTTTTTTCCTTCTTTTAAATTAAACTTTTCAAGGGATTGATTTGTAATAATTATAGCTAATTTTACACCTATATCCACGATTATTTCCACACCCAGACTTTTTGGTAGAATATCGGTAATTATACCTTCAAAATTATTTACAGCACTTGAATCAACTTCTTGATTGCAGATTATTATGTCTTCGCCTCTAATCAAAACATATCCATCGGATTCAATTTCGTTGGTTAAAAGTTTAATCCTGACATTATTATTGATTGATGCTATACGAATTTCTTCAGTTGCAGGATTTAATCTTGATTTAAAATAATTTTTTATACCGGTTAAATTCGCAACAAACTCAGATCCGGGATGTTGAAAAACATCATGGGGCGAACCATACTGAACAATACTTCCGTCGTATAAAATTCCAACCTTATTTGCAAGTAAGATCGCTTCTTCATAATCATGTGTAACATGGATAATTGTCTGCCCGTTTTTGTTAAGATTCCTCAACAATTTTCGTAAGCCATCACGAAGTTGCACATCAAGCGATGACAATGGCTCATCAAGAAGCAATATTTTAGGGTTTAATGCAAGGGCGCGTGCAAGTGCAACCCTTTGCAACTCGCCGCCGGATAAAGTAGCAGGTTTGCGTTTGAGAAGATGGAGTAAATCAAATTTACCGGCAAGGTCATTAATACAGGTATTGATTTTTTTCTTTGGAGTTTTATTACTTTTTAACGGATATGCTATATTTTCTTTTACTGATAAATGCGGAAACACTGCATAATCCTGAAAAACCATACCTGTTCCTCTTTTTTGTATCTTTTCATTTGTGATATTTTTACCTTCAAGAATAATTTCTCCCGAATCAGGAATTATCAGTCCGGCGATCATTTCAAGCAATAGAGTTTTTCCCGAACCTGAAACTCCCAATAAAACAAAATAGTCGCCTTTATCAACAAAAAAACTAAGGTTTTTAATATTGAAATTTCCAAATTCCTTGCTTATGTTTTTAACTTTCAGCATTTTTTCTTTCCCTTGAAAGTAATCTTAAAATTACAAAAACCACCAAACTGACAGTAATAAATATTACAGCAACCGGTTGGGCATACTTCAACCCGAAAGCTCCGAAACGTTCAAAAATTAAAACAGGAGTTATCATTGGATGGTAAGCAACAATAACGACTGCACCAAATTCGCTCATGCCCCGCGCAAACATCATTATCAAGCCGCTTAAAATATTCCTCCACGCCAATGGCAATGAGATTGTAAAAAACACTCTGAAAGGTGAAGCACCTAAGTTAAGCGCTGCTTTTTCAAGTCTTACAGGCACTCCTGCAAACCCATCCCTTGCTGCATTAATTAAAAATGGCAAACTTACAAATGCCATTGCAACAGCAATCCCGGCAGGATGACCGACAAAATCCAAACCTATTTCCGAAGCCATCTTTCCTACCACCGAATTTCTTGACACAAACCCAAGAATAGCAATGCCGGCAGCAGTATGAGGAATAACAATAGGTAAATTAATTATTCCGAGAACTAATCTTTTTAATGGAAATTTTTTCCTTGCAAGCAGATAAGCGAAAGGAACGGCTGCAATTGCAAAAATTGCTGTTCCTGCCATTGCAGTGTATAAAGTCAGCCAGATACTTTTCTGTACCTCAGCTTCCTTTGATGTTTCAATTATTGCTTCCGGCGAAGTTGAAATAAACATCCCAACCAAAGGCGCAACGATAAATAATAAAACCAATCCTCCAAGAAAGGCAAAAACAAGATTTATGGGCTGGATTTTATTCATTACGACTATAAAAAACCAAATTAATCAGGATAGTACATTAAAATTTAAATTCTGTCAAATCCGGGCAAAATATTACATTCTTTTATTTTTACACCTTGAAAATAAAGTCAGTAATCGACAATAGGCAAAAAATAATAAAATTGTTGACTGCCAACTGGATACTGCCGACTGCCGATTGACGACTGACGACTGCCGACTGCTGACTGCCGACTGACGACTGCTGACTGCCGACTGACGACTGCCGACTGCTGACTTTTTATTAACTATCACTTAAGTTAATTTCTTTGTAGCTATGCTACTCTAAGACATTACAATCCCAATTTCTTCCTTATCTTCTTTGGAATGGCATTTTTATTAACCACTAAGTTCATGGTTTTGTATTTTATAAACGGTTCAGAAGCATAAAAATACCCATCATAAATATGGCCTTCTGTGCCCCATGAATTTTTTACCTTATAAAATTTATTACCATTCTGGTCATTTGCAATACCAACGATTAACATTCCGTGGTCATCGGTTGTTAAATAATTATCAAAGGCATCCTGACGCATTTCCTGTGTTATTTCCTTTTCCTTTACAAGTTTTTCAAAACTGTAAAGAGCTTTCTTTTTTTCTTTATCTGTTAATTTTTCCCATTTTTCTTTTTCTGTTCCGGTTAAATCTGTTACTTCTTCATCCGGGACAATGGCAATGCCATTTTTCCATGAAAATCCTTTCTCACTGACATCAGCTCCCCAGGCGACTGTATAGCCGTCTTCTATTGCATAATCAATAACTTCAATTAATTCATCAAGAGGCAAATTGTAAGTTTCGCTGTACATCCAGTTATCAGGAATTTCTAAAATAAATGATTCGTTAAACGGATGATGAGTGTATGAAGTTAACTCAACATAGTCATCAGGATTGATTTCAAGCATTTCTGCAAAACTCTCAGGAGTGTATTCAATACCTTCGTAAACAAAAGTTTCGGGATAATCACCGAGATAAGCATCTAATACTCCTTCAAATCCCTTATGCCAGACAGGTGTAAGCTTTTTATTTCTGTTTTTAATAACAGCATCCGCATAAGCTTTTAAAACATTGTCCATCTCACCGTGAATATGGTTTTCTTCTCCGATTACTTTTCCGTCATATACTTCTTCAGGAACAATCCCATAATTTTTTATCACATATAATACATCGTTGTAACCTCCCCCGCCTGCCATATTTATTTTCCCGTGAAAACGAACATATTTTATTGCCTTGTCGGAATAAGTATTTCTAACAACAAACATTTCTGAAAGGTCAAAAGTATCTTTTCCCATTCTTAATAATTCTGCTTCAACCATTCCCAGGCTTGAAAAACTCCAGCAAGTGCCTGAACGGTACTGGTTTTTTACAGATGTTGCAGGATTCTCTTTTACAATGGTAAAAATATAAGCTTCTTCTTTTTTTTCTTCTCCTTCTTCTTTGTCCTGTGCATTAACATTAACAGCAAGAAACATTAATGCAGTTAAAAACATTGATAAAATTTTTAAATAAGATTTCATAAAAATTAATTTTTTTGGTTAGAAATATTTTAATAATTCGCAAATATATAAAAATCAATAAATAAATCAAAAATCGTTATTCGTTAATCATTATTCTTAAATCAGCGGATTTAAAAATAAAAATCTAAAATCATAAATCTAAAATCTAAAATTTCATCAACATAATTGACTTTATGGACAAACACTATTAAGGGGCTTTAGCAAATTCTTTTAGTTCATCAGGGATTTTACTGAAAGTACTTGTGAAAGACGGAACCAATGATGGTTGTCCGTTTTTCTCCATGATTTTTATTCCTTTATTTTTTGATAACAGGAATTTTGTAAAAGCTAAAGCAGCTTTTTTATTTGGTGCATTATTTAAAATTGTAAGTCCGTAAACCATTGGTTCACCTTTCTGGGTAATAAATTCACCGGGCTTATTTCCGTTTATATCAATACTTACAGATGAATAGAAATCTTTTAGCTCAGGATTTTTCAGATTGATAGAATCGGGAAGTAAAATATATTCAAGTCCGTGCTGTTCCGCAACAGAGCGGTAAATAAAAATATAATCAATTGTATTTGTCTCAAGCAAAGCCAACAGATCAACTTCTTTCGGACGAATAAAACGAATGTCCTTATTTAATAATTTTTCAACAATATACGGTTTGTCATATTTTTTTGCAGCTAATTTTATTACTAAAACTGTGCGGTATCCGCAAGGGTCGGAATTTGGATCTGATCTTCCGTAATTCACATCTTTCTTAAGCAAAATATTATAACAGTTATTTTTATTGATTTCGCTTTTATATCCGGATTTTTCAGTAAAAGCAATTACCATTTCATTACTTGCAAATTTAATGTTCCAATCGGCATATTCGGGAATGAGCATTTTATCAATTACAGCATAATCAGCAGAAGCCATAACATCGCAAGGACGTTTTAAATCTGTAATTTTTCTTGCACAGGCAACACTGCCTGCAATCTCTGCTTTTATATTTACTTCAGGATATTCTTTTTTAAATTCTTTTGCTATTTCCTTAAAAGGAACCGACAAGCTTCCTGCATGAAAAATTATCAGTTCGCCTGAAACAGAATCGTTTTTAAAATCAGATTTGTTTTCTTTATCTGTGTTTACACACGAAGATAATAGTATAATTATACTTATAAAATAAACTGGTAAATCTGAAAGTTTCTTCATTTTTTATACTGATTTTATTCGTATTTATGATATATTACTTCAAAAGCAGCATTTTCTTTGTTTTGGAATAAGCATTATTAAATTTCAACTGATAAAAATAAACACCCGGATCCACGCTTTCACCTGATTCATTCTTTCCATCCCAAACTACCTGATTATTTCGTAATTCGTAAATAGAGTCATTCCGGTCGAAGTCGAGGGGCGTAATTCGTAATGTTTTTATCTTCTGCCCTTTAATGTTGAAAATATCAAGATTGACAAACGAGGAAGTTTGTGGTACAGAAAAAGAAATAGTTGTTAATTGAGAAAACGGATTTGGATAATTCTGAAAAAGTTTATGATTAGCTTTTACCACTATTAAGGATTCAACAGAAGTTATTGTTTGGTCAAAATAAAATGCTCCCATATCTGCAATTGTGCTGTCAGGGTCAAGTGGCGAAGCAGGATCACCCGCATCTATACACGGTGATTTAGTATCATCGGGCACTGGGAAATTTTCCCAGGTTAAATGAAAGTCTCCATTGGCAGAGTCAGCAAATAAAGGGTCTGCATCAATGTTTCCTATACCTGTCCAGCCACCCTGAATGTCGGAATATGTTATTGTAAGCGTTTCTGCTATTTCATCAGGAGAGTTGTTACAGATAATAGTATTTACTACACAAGTATTAAGCGTATTGCTGTAAATTCCTCCTCCGTCTCCAAAGTCAACAACATTATTGCAGATAGTATTATTTTCAATAAGAGTATTACTTTCATTCCCTCCGCAGCAAATACCACCTCCGTAAGCTACACCGTATCCGCTTGCTGTTATATTATTATAGATAATATTACCTTTAACCAATACTGCCGAAGTATCAGAGACAAATATTCCTCCACCATAATAAGCGCCCTCATTATTACTTATTGTGTTATTTAAAATATGTGAACTTGATTTTTCGCAATAGATACCTCCGCCATTAATATACCAATCACAAGCGTTCTCTTTGATAATATTTTTTACAATTGTTGGAGAGGAATTTATACATCTTATACCACCTCCTGCCGGTAGTGAATCAATATAGCTTGCAAAACCATTAGTTATTGTAAATCCTTTGATGATTGAATTTAATCCTTCTCCGGAAACAAATTTTACAACACTCCCGTTTTGATTTCCATTTATGATTGTTTGAGAAATATAAATCGTATCCTGTGTTGTTAAAAGCAGCGATGCAACAGTAATATTTTTTCCGTGATAATTAATATTTTCATAATAAGTTCCCGGATAAACTAATACAGTATCCCCGTTATCAGCATTGTTTATTCCTTCCTGTATGGATGTGTAATTCCCGCCTCCACCTTGATCAACAATTATGATAGTCGGAAAAACATGAATTTGGAAAAGAAAAAGAAGAGCCGGTAAAAGAATTGATTTTTTCATAATACATTTTCTTTAAGAGTTTACAAGAGTAAAAATAGTAAAAAAATAACAAATTGTTTGACTTTATTGACAAGGACTATTTAATATTCCTTTCTTGTTTTAAAAAACAACATCTTTTTTATAATAGAAAATTCATTACATGCTTTCAACTGATAAAAATAAACTCCTGAGCTAACTTGTTCACCTGAATCATCCTTTCCATCCCAAACTACCGAATGTTTGCCGGATGCTTGATTTTCATTTACCAATGTTCGTACTTCCTTTCCCGACAAATTATAAATTTTTATCCTTACATTAGAATTAGACAATAATTGATAACAGATGGTTGTATGTGAATTGAAGGGATTGGGATAGTTTTGCAAAAGCATTGCACCACCGGGATAAATTCCTATTTCATCCACTCCTATATTTTCAAGCAAAGTAACTGTTTTAAATGCTGTTAAGCTATCTCCGGCACTATTTAAAATAATAAGCCGCAGGTCATACTCTCCTTCAATCAATCCTGATGTATTCCATTCTGCCAAAATATCATGGTAAATTTGAACAGTTGAATCCTTGATTAGTGCCCATGTAGAATCTCCATAAGCAGCCCAGTACAGCTTGTATCTGTTAAAAGTAACAGGGTTCAATGGACCAGCATCTATCCATGCCGAACCTAAGATGTCGATGGCTGTTCCAACTGTATTGTCCGAAAGACTGTCTATTGCAACGAACATCACCAGGGCGCTATCCATTGCCTCAGGCTCATAAACAAAATAAGAATTCACGGCAAGGAGACGGGAACTATCATGTGCTAAATTAGTTGATTGATAGGGCCAGAACGGAATTATGATGCTGTTAACAAAAAGGAAAGTCCCGCTTTTAAAAGTGCCCACGAAGCTGTAACTTCTTCCATCAACAAATGATACAAACGCACTGTCGCTGGCACTGAGCATTATTGTTGCACCATCATGAATGCAGTTTGTAGCATAAGTTTCCGAACCTCCCCTACCTATCATTTCACCAAAAGAACATGAATCAATATTGAATACAACATTTTCATTAGGATACCAGTTCCACCAGTAAATATATGAATTATTATATTCTAAATTCCTGTCGCCAAGTACTACATCAAGGTTCGTGTGAAATGTATAATTTTGTATGCTGTCTATACTAATCGTATCCGAACCGAACATCCTGACGCATGAACCCCGGATTATAGAATTATTAATGGTAACATCACAACCGGGAAGTGTTTCAAGCGACCACCAGCATTGAGTACACGAGTCGGCAATAAATGTGTAGTGAATGCCATCAACACCAGTTGTGTTTTCGGAAAGTTCAAAATGACCGACAGAATCCGGGTCAGGAAATTGGATGTTAATAACTGAACCATCAGGCATTTGAAACCAGGGCATTAATGTGTCGCAACGCGTAAAATGAATATAACAAGAATCATTCACCATCAGGTCGCCTACATGGTTTACATCTTCAAGGATAAGAGTGGATTTGTTGAAAGCCTTTCTGAATGTCCAGTCGGGGAAGGATGTATTTGTAGCAATATAAGTACAACTATCATGCAATTGAGCATAGTGCATAACTCCGTTGGCATCAACTGTCGCATCTGTGGCTTCAAACCTGGAATTATCAACCAGCCAAACAAAATATTGTCCTACATAAAACTGGTTAAAATGCAAGTGTGCATCATTCCTGAAAAATGCCTGCCCCTCGTCCTGTGCATATAAATGACCGGAAAGAGTGAGTTTTGCACTGTCAACTACAAGAATTCCCTGTCCGAAGATTACAATATTTCCATTTTGAACATAATCCGAACAGATAAAAAAAGTATCCGGATTAGGACCTATGTATAGAACATCCTTGTTATCAATTATGTTATAATCCTTTTTTTCTATAGAAAATGAATTGAAGCCAAAATAAGTTCTGTTCGCTTCAAAGGATTTTGGATGATGAAGTGTTTTTTCTATAGCTTTATTTTCCGGCTTTTTTTTCCTGTGTTCAAAAATGACTTTATTGATTTTATCCTGTGGGAAAAAAGACCGTGTTTGAGCAAAAGCAAACGGGATGGAAAAGAAAAAAGCGATAATTAATAGAAGTTTTTTTTTCATAATATTTAATGTTACTAATCAGTGTTAAAGCAGCAGAATGGAAAAACGATGTATTGTACTGATATTAAATACTTTTAATTTACTTTGTGTGCCTTTGTGATGTACTTTGTGGCCTTTGTGGTAAATATTTAACCACTAAGTAGCACTAAGGAATACACAAAGGGAACACAAAGGAAAAAATATTTTTTCAATATATCCCATTCTTAAATTAGGTGTCATTCAATTGTCATTTAATAGTCATTAAGGAGTTGCTTTACTTCTTTATTCATTATTCGATGTTCGATATTCGTTATTATTAAGTCCCAATAGTTAACGGGATATTAATTTTCGATTAAGTCAGAAAATCTGAATCTTCGTATTTCCCCAGTTTGCATGGTCATAATCAATGCCATCGCCTGCATCGCCAACGTAAAGACGTAAAATATCAACCCCGGAAATATCAATATCAATTGATAATGCAGGGTCGGAATATTTTATCACCCCGCTTTCCCACAGTAATTTATCATCCCCGAAAACCTGAAATACCACTGAGCCTTGCTTATACTGAACTTAATAGTTGACTTATAATGCTCTATTATTGATGAACAATAATAAGTTTGTGTGTTGTTATTCCATCAGAATTCCTTATGACAATAAAATAAACACCTTCTTTATAATTACTAACAGAAACTGAAGTATTCAGCTTATTGTAGTCTTTACTAAAAACAAGTTTGCCTTCCGAATCATAAATTCCCACACTTTCAATTATGTTCTCCGAATGTATAAACACTTCATCTCTTGCAGGATTTGGAAATACTCTTACACTTTCCTTATTTGTCGTCCTGGGATAAATTTTTATACTTACTGCGAGAGGATCGAATACACATACTTTATCGGGGCCGGGTATGGGAATGATAAAGAGATTGTTTTCTTCATTGTAAGAGAATTCTTCTGAAACTCCCGGTAAAGGATAACTTTCTTCCCCGTATATCAGGTTTTGTGAACTTCGGATTAACGGGATTCCATTCTGATCAAAGCCCACCTGCCAGCAATAATCCGAATTGGTTGGTATCATGCTAAGTATTTCTCCGGTATTTGGGTTTACCTGATATAACCAATCTGATTTTAACAGAATATAAAACAGGCTGTCAACAGGATTAAAACCTACTGAAAAACTTCCATCTTCAAGACTTACTTCACTTTCAACAAAAGAATTTTCCCCATCAAGATAAATTATAGGTATTTGTGAATCAAAAGCCAATGCACATACCCGCTTTGAATCATCAGTAAAAGCATAGCCATATACACAATCATCATTAACAGGAATAGTATCAACAAGTTCCATAATACGCGTATCAACCACATAAATCACATCTCCCTGGATATTGTCTTCTGCCCCGAACAACATATAATTTCCATCAGGGCTTATTGCAGTATTGGTTTGCTCATTATAGTAAGAGCAATTGCTATAGCCAACAAGCACATCACCTACAATCTGGCTTGATGCTCCATTAATATCAATTTTTTTCAAAGATCCCAATGATGATGATAAAATTCTAAAAACATAAGCATTTTTCCCGTCTGCAGTCACAAACACATCATCAGCATTTCCTGTAAAAATTTCTGAAATAATCCCGTTATTTGTCAAATCCATAATTTTTATACTTACAGCATCCTGCCCTGAAAGCAAGATTAAATCACTATTGGGAATAGTTTTTACATCTGAAACACCTTCCATATATATGAGAGTGTCTAATTGTCCTGATGAAAAATCAATAATACTTATATTATCTGTTAATGTATTTGTTGCGATGATCTTATTGCCATCATTTGAAAGTATGGCGCAATTGGTCATATCTGCCTCCGGCGCAACTCCTGCAATAATGACAGTATCCGTATTAATATTTACAGGATCGCTAAAATCAAAAAAGTAAAATTTTTCCTCCGGATATTCCGGTAAAGAATAGAAGATGGTGGCATCACCCAAAGCCATTTTATCCTCTATGGGGGAAGTGGCACCGGCTATGCCAATCGGCATACCGATAGGCGTGCGATTGATAATTTGGCCGGTCTCCATATCAATGAATCGGGCAAGCAACAGAACCTGAGATATTGCATATCTTTTATCATAAGATGTATATATATTAGTGACACCAAACAAATTAAGATCACTAATATAATGGTAATCGTATGAGTTAAAATCAAAAAAACAATACCGGCTATTCCAGCTATCCCCACCTGTCAGAACTTTTGTTCCATCTGCATTAATAGATAGATCAGTATTACCGATAATACCGGATTCAGAAGTAATAGCAATAATTGAATCAATCACTGATAAGTCGTTTATATTGATCCTGTGTAAGCTCATAGAGTCGGGGTGCTGAGTAGAATAAATGTATAAGGTATCTCCAGTTTCGGAAAACCCGGAGCCTCTCATTGCTCCACCAAAATTGAAAGTTTTCACTAATTCACCTGTGTTGGCATTGAAAACAGAGGGAGCCTGGCCACTTGTATTTATAGCAATAATATAATTATTTTGTGGCGACAGAGAAAATTCAGTAAAAGAATAAGAAGCCCTTCCATGTTCGTACATTATTCCTTCACGGTGTATAAAGGGTTCATAAGTATGGAATATCTGTTCGCCGGAACTTGAATTATAAGCAGCTATTGAGCCATTAAGATAACTATTGCATGCAACATAAACAACAGTCTCATCCTGGTTGATTTCAATCTGACAAGGATATTCAAAGACTTCAAAACTGTTTGAAATTAAAAAATCAGACAGGTCAATAATATTTACTTCATTGGAAGTATGACAGCAGATATATGCAGAATGGGTTGTTAATTTAATATCCATTGGCTCACGACCCACGTCCACAATAGCAAGAACTTCATAATTTGTTGTATTATAAAAATAAACGTTATCGCTGTGTTGATATAAAGTTGCAAGAATACTGCCATCGGGGGAGTATGCAAGTGCCCGTATTAAATCACCTTCAGGTAATAAACCAGGCTCGAAAATTTCAAGGGCACTTCCATTTTGATTTGCCTGAAATTCCTGATTTTGTTGTTCCCATTGGTTAAAGTCAAATATTATTGTCTTATCACCGAGGATTATTTCATACCTCCCGTCATCAAAAAACTCATCAAGCCTGAATTTTTGGACAGATTCTCCATTAAAAACTTTAATACCAAAAGGCTCTCCATTTTCATCAAATATTACATCATATACTTGTGAAAAAAGCTGGAAACACAAGAACATTAACAAACTTAAAATAAATATTTTTTTCACGATTTTATTTTTTAAAATATTGTTAAAGAAAATTTAGTCTTGTCAAATATATTAATTATAACCTTAACTTGCAACTTTAATGAAATTTTTTTTCAATCCTGTGCCAGATAAACCGGAAATCACAACTTAAAAACAAAAATCGCTACTTGATTTCCCAATTGTAATCGGTTTATTTTCTACTCATGTTGAAAATAATTAGGTCCTTAACATTCGAACCAAACTATTTCTATCAAGAATTTTAATTTCTTTCCTTTTAATTTCTATCAACCCTTCATCTTTCATTTCGCCAAGAGCCCTTGCTAATGACGGACGGGTAACTCCAAAATATTCTGCCAATTGTTCCTGGGTTTTGTCAATTAAAAAGTGCTGTTTTCCTTCATTCTTTCTTTCTAAACCTAAAATGTAGTTTACAAGTTTTACTTTAATGGTTTTTAAAGATAAAAATTTTAATTTCTTAGTTACAAGTACAAACCTGTTTGAAGTAATATTCAAATAATTTTCTAATATTTTTTTATTCGATTTGAATAATTGTAATAAATCATTTTTATAGATAATTAAAATTTTAGTTTTTGTGTTTGTTACAATGTTTACAAGTAGATTATTTTCGTCTGCAAACAAAAATGCTTCGGCAAAAGTATCAGGTGCATTAATATCTTCTATTTTAATAACTTTTCCTTTAAGATCAACAGCTTCACCTCTTACGCTTCCTTCTATTAAAATATATAAATTTATACATTCATCACCGCTGTATGCAATAATTGTTTCAGGCTCGTAAGTTTTAATCTGATGATGTACAAGATTTAAAATATGGGCTACTTCACCCGCATTTATTCCTCTGAATATTGGAGATTCTGATATTTTTGAATACATTTTTTTATTATTTAAAATATTTTACAAAAGTAAAGCATAACGCAGCAAACTGCAAGATAAAAGATAAAAGTCCGCCTGAATGACGAAGTCGGGTATGTAAAAAGATAAAAGTCTTTAACGAAAATTCAACACAAAGTCAACCTTATTTTTTTGAAATATCTACACAAAGTCAACCCAATTTTCTTGAAATATTCACCCAAAGTAAACCTTAATTTCAATAAACAAGGAAATAAATTTTCGGATTTTATAACTGTTTACAGTTTGTAATTAATCAGTATCATATTAATAATGAAAATTTCTTAACAAATATTATTATTTAATTGGGAAATAGGGGGAATAGGGAAATAAGGGGAATAAGGGGAATCCATTACCAAGTCCGCTCTGCAAACTACAAAATAATGAAAAACTGAAAACCCAATTCTCCCCAAGCCCAAAATGGATACATGATTTTCAGCCACTTCTCCTTTTAGGAGTCAGGGCAAAAAAGAAATAAAATCATCATTAAGACTTTTCGGAGTGGACTCATCACTCCATTACTCCATCACTCTTATACCACTATATCTTTATACCCCTATACCTATATTTCCCTTACAACCAAAGGGCGGCCGGCTGGATACCATTTGAAAATCTATCCTCCAAGCCGTGGAATATGAATTACTTAATAAACTGATTAGTTATACCTATTTTAATCCGCTATATTCAGAAATTTCTACTCTATACTTCTCACCAAAATAATTATAAACACAGATTAAAACCTTATTACTTTTTCAAAAAATGTGCATTTGTAACTTATGTTACATTTTAAATAGTGGTAACATTTTAATTTTGCAGAAAAAATATAGTATTAATTTTTAAAATTTAAAATCATGAAATTTAAAGTAGATCAGGAATTATGTATAGGTTGCGGGGCATGTGAAGGCGTTTGCCCTGAAGTATTTGAAATGAAAGACGACGACAAAGCTTATGTTATTAAAGACCCTGTACCGGCAGAACTTGAAGACAGCGCCCTTGAAGCTGAAGAATCCTGCCCGGTTGAGGCAATATATCATGAATAAGTCGGCAGTCGGCAGTCTTCAGTCGGCAGTCGGCAGTCGGCAGTCGGCAGTCTTCAG
>JAUXFX010000227.1 GCA_030622635.1 Bacteroidota bacterium | reverse complement strand
TGCAAAACACATATTTTTTTCTTAATGTTTTTTCTTAATTTAAAAAATATTTCAACATTCTGTTGTTAATTATTTTTTTACTTTTGATAAATGTTAATACTTTCGTGAACGGTTACATAAAACTTTATCAGGGATATTAAAAAATGATTCAGATTCTCTAAAATCACACAACATTGGACCTTCTCCTCCCATACTCATCCGTGCATCAACAGCTTTGGATAATTGAGACAAGATTATAACAACAACCCCTGTATTAACAGCCAATTGTTTGAGCTTGGTCATTATTTTCGTAATTTCAACATCACGATTGTCTTCTTTTGATAGTGAATTAATCAATTGGATATAATCAATAATAATTACTTTTATTCCCTTTTCATTTATCAGTTTCTTGCATTTTTCAATAATAACCTCAATATTATTACCTGTCACCTCCAATATGTACATTGGCGAACTTTTAATATTATCGACAGTTTGTAAATCATAAGAGAATGGGGCTTTATCGTTATTATTTTGGTTATATGTTTCCATAAGCTTCCTAAATAATTGTTCTTTACTCAACTCAAGAGTAATAAAAAAAGAGGGCACTTTATAATCTGTATCAATACAAATATTTTTCATAAGACTTAATGAAAAAGCTGTTTTGCCCATACCGGGCCTTCCTCCAATAATTATCACTTCACCCGAATAAAATCCATCTATTATTTTATCAATAGAACTAAAATTTGTTTTGATAAAAAGACTACTATTATTGGATTTAATGTGTCTTATCATTAAATTTTTCAAGTTTAGTTCCTTTATGTTTTCTGTTCTATTCATATAATCTTTTTGTCTGGTTTATAATTTGTTTATTTGAGCAAAAATATGATAGGGATACGCCAGTAGGTGTCGTAGTTTGCATTTTAAATCAATTTTATTCCTCCTTATTTAATGAATACACATTGTGTTCAATATTTGATTGTTTAATATCAGGACATTCAACTGCTTTTTTCAAACAATTTCGGTAATACAATAAATCACCATTAGTAATAAAGTTTATTCGATTTGAAATATGTTCATTAATTAACTTTTCAATTGCCGGTCTTTTCAGCATTCTGTTATCACTTAAGTAATTAGACATTGTAAGCAATAATTGTTTCTCGTTTTTTAATGTTTTTTCAGCCAATTCAAGTGCTTCTACTATTGTTTGCTTTATTTCTTCTTCAAGCGATTTATAATTATGATATGAGTTGTTGTCTTTGCTTTCAGGAATATTATAATTAATAGGCAGATTACCCATTCCACTTTCTTTATACATTTTAGACAAAAACCCGGTAGCTTTTTCAATATCACCGGAAGCTCCCGTTGTTAAATACTCTTTACCAAAAACGAGTTCTTCGGCAACATATCCGCCAAGCATCATTGCAACTCTGGGGATAAGTTCTTTACGAGATACATAATCCCAGGCAAGTTTTGAATAAATAAAACCATGATTATCAGCATCAGATGTTACGGAATAGATTACTTCGGGTATTGTTTGTAAAAGAATTGCAGATAAAATTGCATGACCACTTTCATGTACGGCTGTTATAGCTTGTGTGTCATCATGTTTATTTCTTCGTATATCTTCAAGAGGTGTTTTAAGTTCAGTTTGCTTTTTATGTATAAATGTACTACCTGAAAGATATGTGCAGATAAGGTTTTTATTATGCACTGAGAATTTTAACACACTTGGACATAAGTCTTTAATTAGAATTTCCGATAAAAACAATGATAATTTGCTTTTCAATAAATAATGAACTGATGTAAAAATTGGACGAACTCCTTGTGTAGGGTAAACTCCTTCTTTATAAACTATGTTAATAACAGATTCATCAAAAACAATATTCAATCCTGTTAGTTGAAATATACTATTTGAATATTTAATTAATTCATTTTGAATGATTTTCAAATACGCACTTCTGTTTAAAGCGGGATAGATAATGTGAATATTACCAAGCCTTGCAATCTGCTCATCTCTGAATCTTTTTTGTAATGCTTTTTTAATTTTTGGAACTGTAATTTTTAAAGATTGCTTATGAAACTCATCAGCATCCATATCAGCACTAAAATTGCTGCTCATTGTATAAGCTTCATCTATATTGCCAAGTATAAAAATCAGGGATTTTGTGAAACTTTTTTCAGATGGTCTTTTCCCAAATTTAAGCACTTTATGTAAAAAATGAATTGTATCAAAACCTGAATAACTAAGCAATAACTTCCTTACGTCTTGCTGCAAATGTATGTTTAGCTGTTCGCCGGCAAAATCAAGTATTCTATCATATTCACTTTCTGAAACAAACAATAGTTCTTCATTTTCATCTGTGTCTATATTCATTTCTTTGCAATACAGCTCATTACCTGAAACAACAAGTCCTTTTTCAACTTTAACACCTGCATTTAGAAGATGATGAAGTGTTTTAATATAATCATCAAATGACCATAAGCCTCTTTTCCAATTAATATATTGAACCTTTCCCGAATCAATTAGCTCCCAGATCATTCTATTCTGGTCTGTACTTCTCTCTTTACGAAATGGTCCCTCAACTGTTCTTGAATGTTGAAATTCATCCAAAGCAATAATTACCGGAGATGAGTCATTATTTTCACATAAATCTTCTAATGAGCCTCTAAATGAATATCTCCCTTCTTTCTCTCCTAAATCAAACCTAAAAAATCTATCTTTAAAATTTAGTAGTTCTGCCAATCGAATAATTAATGATGTTTTTCCCACTCCTGTTAATCCCCAAAGATTGATTACTAAAGGTTTTTCCTGAATATCTGAAAGGTTATACCACGAGCTTACATTATCAATTACTTCATCAATAATTTTGTCTATTCCAATAAATTCAGTCTTTAGAATATGCCTTGCATTTTCAAGGTCTTTCTGTTTTTTTAAAAAATCCTCTTTTAATTCCAGTAATTTTAAACCCATAATATTTTACATTTTTAATTTCAGGACAAAGTAATAGTGCCACAGTGC
Organism: Bacteroidota bacterium; assembly: GCA_030622635.1. Classification (GTDB taxonomy): domain Bacteria; phylum Bacteroidota; class Bacteroidia; order Bacteroidales; family JADFUO01; genus JADFUO01. The sequence continues at coordinate 1,259 of JAUXFX010000227.1, read as the reverse complement.
CAATATGTGTCGCTATGATCAAGTTTTAAAAAAAAAATAAAATTCATGAATTTTATTTACATATTCAATAGCGATTTAATGCATTCTGATACGACCTTTTCAAATCATCAATCAAACTATCAGGCTTAATTACTTTTATCCGGTCGCCATGCGAAAGAATCTCCATAAGAAAATCGAATGTAATAACAATAAAAAGCTTTATCCTTAATTCATTTTCATTATCTTTTATAATTTCCTGAGATTCGTGCAAGGGTAATGATTTTATATATTTCCCCTGAAGCGGATCAAAGGATAAAATAATTTCTTGTGGCTTTTGTTCATTCGGGCTAACAATTCCGAAACAATATTTATAATGTTCATTTACATTAAAATCCTTTGGAAATTGAAAATGTCTTTTTGTTATTTCAAGCTTAGTTAGCCTATCTAATGCGAAACTTTTTATACGATTATCTTTCAAATCATTTGCGAGCACATACCAACAATTTTTGAATTCCTTGAGTGCATAAGGTTCTACAAGTCTTGTGGTAGATTCATCATCCCAATATTTTTGATGGGTAAATGTAATTTGAACTTTATTTTTAATAGCATGAAGCAGACCATATAGATTTTCGGTTCCCTGTGGCTTTCTTTTTTCAAAATGAATATGGTTTGAAAGCCTGTCGGTAATATTTAAAGCATTAAATGTGTCAAAAGCCTCTAAAATTCTTTCACTTATTTCCGATTGATAATCAAAATCAATAAAATATACTCTTCTTGAAAAGTCGTATTGAATATCAATATTGTAAATTGTACGAATATCGGCAAGGTCTCTTTGGAATGTCCGTTTTGAAATATTAAAGTTATAGGACTGTATTTCTGATTCAAGTGAAAGACAATCTGCTATCTCTTCAAAAGTAGCAGGATATTTGCGTAGTTTTTTAATTATCAGGTTGTACCGTGATATTGATTCTCTTTTCGACATAGGTTTAATTTATAGTTTATCTGATTTTTACTTTTTCAAGCAAAAATATGACAATAGCACGACAAAGTATGACGTATGTATAGAAATATTATTCTTATAGTTTATTTCACCTTTGTTTATTGCAGTTGTATTTGTTTTTGTTCAAATAGTTCAATTATCTTATGAATATTTTTAAATAGACAAAAAGTATTATATTTGTGTTTATTATTCTTCATCACTTATTAACAAAAATAAAACTGCAATGAAAAATAAATCAAAAATGAACTTAATTTATTGGAAATCGGATAAATATTGGCTG
>JAUXFX010000239.1 GCA_030622635.1 Bacteroidota bacterium | reverse complement strand
GTTGCCATTGATGAAATGGCAAAAGAGCCATTCATTGACGAAAATCGCTTAGGCGCAATTGGTGCAAGTGCCGGAGGTTATGCTGTCTTTTATTTAGCCGGTAATCACGATGGAAGGTTTAAAGCCTTTATTGCTCATGATGGCATATTCAATGAAGAAGCCCAATACTTAGAAACTGAAGAGATATGGTTCGAGAATTGGGATAAAGGCGGTCCGTTCTGGGATAAAAATAATAAAGTAGCACGGGAAACTTATGCACATTCACCACACAAGTTTGTACAAAACTGGGATACTCCTATTCTTGTAATACACAGCGAATTGGATTACAGGGTGGTATTCACACAAGGCATGACAGCTTTTAATGCGGCTGTATTAAGAGATGTCCCGGCTGAATTCCTTTACTTCCCTGATGAAAATCACTGGGTACTACAGCCTCAAAATGGTATTCTCTGGCAGAGGACATTCTTTAACTGGCTGGATAAGTGGTTGAAATAGTTTGATGTTATCGGTTAAATGTTATTTGTTATTAGAGGTATGAGGAGTTAAGGTATAGAGGGAAATAGGGGAATAAGGATATAAGTGTATAAGGGGTATAGGGGACTCTGGGTATTCATGGAAAGTATAGTAGAAGAATCATATAGTGCTTATAATGAAAAATAAAGTTGCTATCAAATGGATTGCCCGCATCCTCGGCGGGTTGGCGGTTGTTTTCTTCGGAATGTTTGTTTTTGGAGAAGGTATTCCTGATTGGAAAGAAATTGAAAACTTTCAGTTGAAATCAATGTTAACGCTGCTGGCTTTTGCCGCTTTCGGTTATTTTTTCAGTTGGTTCAGGGAAAAGGAAGGGGGAATAGTTATGACCATTTCAGGGTTAATAATGGGGATGAATATGTTCTATCATGGAGTAGCAGGAGATACCGCAGCAGCTTTGATCTATGCGTTGCCCTTTCTGATCCCCGGCTTGATGTTCTGGTGGGTTGGGTGGAAAGTTAAAAGTTAAGTATTAATAATTGGTATTTATTTTCTTCGGGCTAAAAAATATCACCCATCACAACTACTTTCCGGTTCTTATCCAGCCATTCATCCACACGCCTTCTTATCCAGGTACATTCGGCAAATAATTTTCTGCGGTTTCGTAAGTTTTCTTTTTCCCATTTTAACATATCAACCGAAGTAAATATTCCTTTCGATTTTGTATGAACCAGAATCAAATAAAACTTTTCGTTTGTTTGTTTAATTTTTTGTGCTTTTTGTTTTGCGGCTCAAAAGTGATAAGGTTATTATCCTTATCCAACAGATTATCGAACCATTCGACGTTGTAACTGCAAATTCGTGTTGCCATGATTTTTATGTTTTTTTATTAATAATGTTGGTTTTAGAATGTCTGAATGATATTCAATTATATTCCAGTGTAAATTTAATATTTGAGTCCAGTCTAAAAAGTAAAAGAAATAAAAAATGCCACAAAAACACCAAGTCACTCCCGAAACTTCGGGACACAAAACATTGAATTTACAAATAAAAAAAACCCCAAGGGAAAAGTCCTTGGGGCAAAAAAAAATTATGAAAACACAAAATAATTACACTTAAAAAATTTTTAAGCTAAAGCAAAGATATATATAAATTTGTTATTAGCAAGTTTATTTTCAAAAAATTTGTTATTGAATTATTGAAGCGGAGAAGTGTACTGCTTCCAATTGCTTTGTTTATAGCTTTTTGCTATGTCAGGATTTAGGTAAAGAAAAGTAAAACCGGCTGCCTTTACCCTCTTCGCTTTCAGCCCAAATCTTTCCATTATTTTTCTCAACAAATTCCTTACATAAAATCAATCCCAATCCCGTTCCGGTTTCTTTGTCGGTACCTTTAGCCTGGATTTTTTGGTCTATGCGGAATAAATTTTTCATATTTTCAGGAGATATTCCAACACCGTTATCTTTAACCTGAATTTTAATGTGTTGGTTTTCAACTATTGATTTTATTTCAACTTTTCCATTATTCCAAGTAAATTTCACTGCATTTGAAACAAGATTTAATAATATGGTTAAAACCATGTTTTTATCAGCGTAAACAAAGGTATTACCAGGAATGTTAGAATAAATACTTATCTTTTTGTTATTTGCAGCAGGTTTTAACAAAGTAATAATTTCTTCTGAAATTTCAGAGAGGTCTATTTTCTTTTTCATTAGTTTTGTTCTACCTGTTTGTGTACTTGCCCATTCCAGAAGATTTTGAAGTAATGCAAATGTATTTTCGGATGAATCTATTATTTGCCTGATGAATTGCTTCCTTTCCTCTTCGGTAAACCTATCATACTCTTCTAACAAGAAGCTTGCAAGCATAATAAGAGAATTGAAAGGATTTTTTAGATCATGGGCTAATATTGAAAAGAACTTATCTTTGGTAGCATTTGCTTCCTTTAATTCCGTATTAAGTTTAAGTACATTTTCCTGCTGCTGCTCTATTTCTTTATTTTTCAATGTCAATTGAATATTCAACTTCTTGTTTTGCTTATATCTTGAATGGGAGACAATTGATAAAATGAAAAAAAATATCAGGATAAATATAACGAAACCGATTATCAACTGTTGATTTTTTATCTGTGCTGTATTTAATTGTTGGTTGTGCCGGAGCCTTTCATTCTCTTTATTTTTCTTTTCTATGTGATATATAGCCTGAAGTTCGGCAACGATACGGTTGCTTTTTTCTGAATGTATCTGTTCAAAACCTTTAATATAAAGTTTGTAATATTCGAGCGATTTTTTGTAATTACCTATATTATTATAAACTTCCGACAAGCATTTATAACATTTATTAATCTGGGATTTAAAATTAATTTCTTTGGCAATATCAAGCCCTATATTTAAGTATTTCAATGCTATTGGGTAATCTTCCACATTATAATAGATTATTCCCAGCTCGGTATAAGTTATTGTCAGTCTTTTTTTATCTCCGATTTCTTTTTTTATTTTTAAAGCTTTTTGCTGATAGTCAAGAGCTTTTATATAATCTCCTTTCAGGTTATAGGCTTCACCGATGTTGCTTAAGGTAATTGACTTTAATTTTTTATTATCAACTTGTTTGCCTATCGAATCAGCCCTGAAGTAATATTCAAGCGCCTTGTCATAAAATTGTTTCTGAAGATAGATATCGCCGATATGCAGAGTCATATTTACAATGTCCCAGTTGCTTCCCAACTCCTCGAATATTTCAAGACTTTTGCGATAGTATTCACTTGCCCTGTATAAACTGTCAAGCTCCTGATATAACATACCAATGCTATTGTATGACAGAGCCATTTCTTTCTTATCTCCTATTTCTTCCCAAAACTTTAAAGCCTCATGATTATAATTTAATGCTTCATCATATTCACCCCAGTGCACAAGAATTGCAGCAATACCACGAAGAACTTCGGCAATACCTTCAAAATACTGATGCTTTTTGTAAATTTCCAAAGCTTCTTCATATTTATTATTTGCTTCTACATATTTGCTCCAGTGAAAATAGCTGTAACCTATTTTTTTTAATGTATTGGCTACTTCAATCTCATTATTGTTTGACTGGTGAATTTCTAACAGCTTTGAATAATATTTGATGGATTTTTTATAATTATCTAATCTGAGATATGTATATCCCAATATCTCCAATGGTTTGATTTCCAAACCAGGATCATTAATTTCTTCAGCCAATTTAAAAGATCGTGATGCATATTCAACTCGTTTTTCATTAGATATTCCTGAATATAACTCTGCAAGGGCATTACATATACTAATTTTTTCAGAGGCTGATAAATCAATACTTAATGCATTGTAC
>JAUXFX010000167.1 GCA_030622635.1 Bacteroidota bacterium | reverse complement strand
TTTTAATAAATACCCTGCTGAATCCTTGTTGTATCAGTATATTCAATTGTTCTTTTAATGTACTGTCCTGTTTTAATTTTAATGGAGAAAGGATTATTAGCTTTGAATTTTCTTTTAAGGACAAAATAAAATCCGTTACATTACTGACTGTATGGCGTTTCACCTGTTTTCCGGAAACCGGTGAATATGTTTTTCCTATTCTTGCAAAAAGCAGTTTTAAATATTCATAAATTTCTGTTGATGTACCTACTGTTGATCTTGGATTTCGAGAAATTACTTTTTGTTCAATTGCTATAGCCGGCGATATACCTTTTATGGATTCTACTTCAGGTTTACTCATTCTACCTAAAAACTGTCGTGCATAAGAGCTTAAGCTTTCAACATACCTTCGCTGACCTTCGGCATATAAAGTATCAAAAGCAAGCGAAGACTTACCAGAGCCGGACACTCCGGTAATTACAATAAGTTTGTTTCTGGGAATAGCAACACTTAAATTTTTTAAATTATGAACTTTAGCTCCTTTAATTATTATGTATTTCTTTTCGTTATAGCTGTCAATTATTTTTTCGGTCATTATTCTGATAAAATGTTAATAAATGCTAAATTATTAATAAAATTTGGTTTTTAAAATTATTTGCTTATATTTGCACTGTAATTTATAATATATAAAATATAACACAATAATAACCGTTATAATATTACTCCCCCATATTATAACATAATCTTAGGAGGACTGATTATAGAATAAATATTTACCCTTTTTAATTAAATATTAACAAACAAAGGGAGGCCAAATGAAAGTCCTGTCTATTAGTGACAAGGAATTGATTGGTAAATATTTAAATGGTAATCAGGCTAGTCTTGAAAAATTAATCCACCGTCACAAAAATAAAGTATTTGCTTATATCCTTATGGTAGTTAAGGATAAACAATTAGCTGATGATATTTTCCAGGATACTTTTATTAAAGTTATCAATACAATCAGAGCCGGTTCATATAAAGAAGAAGGAAAATTCATTCAATGGGTTATGCGCATTGCTCATAATTTAATTATTGATTATTTCAGAAAATCAAAAAGAATACCGGTTATTGATAATAATTCCGGAGATTTTGATATTTTTGATACAATCAAATTTACTGATGATTCAATTGAAGATAGAATTATTACCGAACAGATACATCAGGATGTCAGGAAATTAATTAATTTACTACCCGCTGAACAAAAAGAAGTATTATTTATGCGACATTATTCTGAAATGAGTTTTAAGGATATTGCCGAACAAACAGACGTTAGCATTAATACTGCTCTGGGACGAATGCGTTATGCATTGATAAATCTTCGCAAACTTATTGAACAAAAAGATGTTATCCTAACTGTTTAATGTCTTTTCACTTCAATTAATATTTTACCTAAACTTAATGAAATAAATTGCTTGCCTTAAACGTTAGCTATGTGTTAAATATATGTATTATCTTAACCATAGCTTATGAAAAAAAACCTTACTCTCAGTGATTTAATTCTTTACGCTTTTCACGAACCTAAATTTTCAATTAATAAACCAAAACAAAAAATTGATTATTTAAATGCTTCACCGAGCGAAAGAGTTATTAAAAACATTTTAAATTATTCAATGTCATTATCTGTGTTAAAATCAAAAATCACAGGTAACATTAATTTGATTTTAAATTAACAATGATAATTTTTAACAAATTGAATTGAGAATCCATACGCCCTGCGGTCGTAAGGGAAATATGGAAATAGGGAATATGGTTATTGTACTTTATACCCTTATACCTTTATTTCCCTTATACCATTATACCATTATTTCCATTATACCCTTTTTATAATCCATCCTCAATCCAGATAGACTATCGGGAGAGAACATGAATTTATTAATAAACTGATTAGATGCTTTAATTATATTTTTTTATATATTTGTTTTAATTATTTTTAAATATTTGTTTCACGGAATTTTCACAAATTAAATAGTTTAATAAAATGTTAAAAGAATTTAAAGAATTTGCAATGCGGGGCAATGTGATAGATATGGCTGTTGGCATCATAATTGGAGCTGCTTTCGGCACTATTGTCAAGTCACTTGTCTCAGACGTGATTATGCCTCCTATAGGGCTATTATTTGGTAACGTTGATTTCCAGAATTTTTTTATCATACTGAAAGAGGGTGCTATAGCAGGGCCATACACCACTCTTGCTGATGCAAAGGCATCGGGCGCAGTGACAATAGACTTCGGTGTGTTTCTGGATACTGTCATTAGCTTTCTCATAGTCGCCTTTGCCGTGTTTTTACTCGTACGCAGTATAAATAAGTTAAAAAGAAAACAAGAGAAAATACCATTGAAAGAGGCTACAACCAAGGAATGTTCCTACTGCCTGTCAACAATTTCAATCAAAGCCACACGATGCCCTTACTGTACATCAGAATTAAATAATGATAAATGATTACAAAACAACAGCGATATAAATATTTTATTGATTACATTACAAAACATCAGCCTTCAATAGATACGGAACTGGTTTATAAAACTCCATACCAATTGCTTGTTGCTGTTATTCTTTCTGCTCAATGTACAGATAAAAGAGTGAATGAAATCACAGCTGTTTTTTTTAAAAGCTTTCCGGATTCAAAAAATCTTGCAAAAGCAACAAATGATGAAGTATTTGAAATAATTAAAAGTTGTTCATATCCTAATAATAAAACAAAGCATCTGATAGGGATGGCAAAAACTTTGGTTAATGATTTTAATGACATAGTCCCATCTGATATTAATGAACTTCAAAAGTTGCCCGGTGTAGGAAGAAAAACAGCAAATGTTATAGCATCGGTTGTTTTTAACAAACCTACAATGGCTGTTGACACTCATGTTTTCAGGGTTGCTGCAAGGATTGGCTTAACTACCAATGCAAAAAATCCCCTGCAAACCGAAAACCAATTAATAAAAAATATACCAAAGGATAAAATTGGAGCAGCCCATAGCTGGCTTATTTTACATGGAAGATATATTTGCAAGGCACGTAATCCAAATTGCAATGAATGTGGAATAAAAAGTTTTTGCAAATATTATGAAACACTTAACGTAGCGAAGCTACAAACAAATTAGCTTAAGTGAAAGCAGTCAGCATTCAGCAGTCAGCAATCGGCATTTGACAATAGGTAGTAGGCGACTAATAGACTGGGGACTGACCCCGAAAGCTTTCGGGGGAGGATTGCCGACTGAGGACTGATAATCAAAAATAGTGTAATGAAAGTAAATTTATTTAGTGACATTTGTTAATAAATTGTATTAATAAGTATAAAATTTATACGGTAAATCAAGTATATTTGCATAAGTATTTAAATTTAAGAATTACGTCCCTCGTATTCGCTCGGGATGACATTAATTACGAATTAAAAATAAATAACATGGATAAAGAAACAACTAAAGAAAGTAATGTTGAAAAAATAAAAAAAGAAAAACTAAAAGCACTTGAATCAACGCTTGGCAATATTGAGAAATCATACGGCAAGGGAGCAATAATGAAATTAGGTGACGCTGCTATAGAAAATATTGAATCAATTTCAACAGGTTCAATAGCACTGGATATTGCTTTAGGTATTGGCGGTTTGCCAAAAGGCAGGGTAACTGAAATATTCGGTCCTGAGGCATCAGGTAAAACTACACTCGCTATCCAGGCTATTGCCGAATCTCAAAAACAAGGTGGTATAGCAGCATTTATTGATGCAGAACATGCTTTTGATATGTTATATGCCAAGAAATTAGGTGTGGATGTTGAAAATTTATTGGTCTCTCAACCCGATAATGGCGAACAGGCATTAGAAATTACCGACAACCTTATTCGTTCGGGAGCCATTGATATTATTGTTATTGATTCTGTTGCTGCTCTTACGCCAAGAAGCGAAATTGAAGGTGAAATGGGTGATTCAAAAATGGGCTTACAAGCCAGACTTATGTCACAGGCATTACGAAAACTAACTGCAAGTATCAGTAAAACCGGATGTTGTTGTATATTCGTTAACCAGCTTAGAGAAAAAATCGGAATTATGTTTGGAAACCCTGAAACAACAACCGGTGGAAATGCTCTGAAATTTTATTCTTCAGTAAGACTTGATATTAGAAGGATTTCTCAAATAAAAGAAGGTGATCAAGTTAGTGGTAACAGGGTTAGAGTTAAGGTAGTTAAAAACAAAGTTGCACCTCCTTTCAGAAAAGCTGAATTTGATCTTATTTACGGCGAAGGGATTTCTAAGATTGGAGAAATCATTGACCTTGGTGTTGAGCAAAATATTATCAAAAAAAGCGGTTCATGGTTTAGTTATGGTGATACAAAGCTCGGGCAAGGCAGAGAAGCTGTTAAAAAATTATTGATTGACAATCCTGAATTAGCAGAAGAACTTGAAGCTAAAATTAAAGAAGCATTAAATGAGTAAAATACATATTTTATTTTTTTTAATATCATTATTATTTTTTATCTCCTGTGGAAACGAAAGAGCTAATAATCAGGAAAAATCCGATAACACAAATCATTTATCAGAAATAGAATTATTAAACCAAAAAATAATTAATGATTCAACAAATGCTGAACTTTACAACTTGAGGGCAATTTATTATCTTCAAAATAATAATATTAATAAAGCATTAAGGGATATTAATAAAGCTATCCGGATAAATCCCAGGTCTTCAGATATATATGTAACGCTTTCTGATATTTATTTATTAATGGGCGAGATACAAAAATGCAGGGAATCATTATTAAAAGCCGAAAACCTAAACTCAGAAAATACAAATGCCATATTAAAACTTGCCGAACTTAGCCTTATACTTAAAGATTATAAAAAAACATATGAATATATTGATAAGGCTATCAAAATTAATAAAATCATTCCCATTGCATATTATATAAGAGGCTTTGCCTTACTTGAAGCTGGAGATACGTCTAATGCAATTAAAAATTTTCAAATCGCAGTTGATCAAAATCAGGATTATTATGATGCCTTTATACAGTTAGGTGTGATTTACTCAGTTAAACATAATAAATTAGCTGTTGATTATTTTAACAATGCTTTAAAAATTAAACCCCGCAGCATTGAAGCCCTTTATGATCTTGGTATGTATTATCAGGAAAAAAATGATTACATGAAAGCTTCTGAATATTATCAGAACATCATTCAAATTGACTCAACATACAAAGATGCATATTATAACATGGGTTACTTGAATTTGGTTTACATAAATGATTTTAAAACCGCAGCCGAATATTTTAGTAAAGCAATAAATATAGATCCTTATTATGTCAATGCATATTACAACAGAGCTTATTGCTACGAATTATCAGGCAATTTAGCAGAAGCCCGAAAAGACTATCATAAAACGCTTGAGTTAGAAACTAATTATCAGAAAGCAATTGATGGATTAAACAGGTTAGATAAAATTTACAAGTAATCCTGCTTGATTTCTTCAAGGTCAACAACTAATTCTTTTACTTTTCCCTGTAGTTCTGAATATAATTCTTCAAGACCTTCCGGTATTTTATTTTTCCCTTTTTCTTCAAGTTGCCTGGCTAATTCTTTTGGTTCATCAGCAAGAAAATTAGCTATCACACCTTTTAAGCTATGAGCATTAAATCTTAATGCATCGTAGTCTTTATCTTCAATATTATTTCTAATAGAATCCAGACGATCCTGATGCTCATTAATAAAAATATCAATAATTTCAAGAATTATTTCATTGTCAAATAATTTGTAATTGTTTTTAAACTCTTCTTTGTCAATCATTTTTTTTATTTATTATTATAAAGTTTTTGGCTATTTTGTTTGATAACAAATTATATCAGGGAGTAAATATACATAAAAACAAGTAAAAACTAATTATTGTTTATAACTTTTTGTAATGTATCTTTTAATAAATCAGGTCTAATAGGTTTAATAATATAAGCGTTCATACCTGCTTCTAAATATTCATGTTCGTTTTCATAAGGACAAATTGCAGTTACAGCTATAATTGGAATTTGTTTTTTATTACTCTTTTCTATTTCACGTATTATTTGAGTAGCTTTTTTCCCGTCCATTTCCGGCATTCTCAAATCCATTAAAATACAATTAAAATTATTTTTTTTAAATTTTTCAATTGCCTCCTTGCCGTTATTGGCAATTATTACTGAATGGTTAAGGCGTTTTAAAAAACCCATCATAATTATCTGATCGTATTTATTATCTTCTACGACTAAAATTTTCAATGATTTGTTTAATGGTTCCATTTTCTTCAGACTGTTTTACATTATATATAACCATTGATATGCCATTTATATAACTCACAGATTAAGAGCTATTTAATGATTTAAATAAAATGATATTTTATCTCTATTGGAAAATAAATTCTCAAATATGGAATATTAATCAAATGAGGCTGCTAATTTGATAAAACAGGAAAGTAATAACCCAAGCCAGCGAAGTAGAATATAAAGCCATAAAAATAGCCCATTTCCATCCGCCTGATTCTTTTTTTATAGCTGCTATTACAGCTATGCAGGGAAAGTATATCAATATAAATAATAAAAAGCCAAAAGCTACGATAGGAGTATAAACTTTTTCACCTTTTCTTTTTCCATATTCATAAGTTTGTAGTTTGAGTTTTTCAGATAACTTTTTTGTGTTATATTCGGTTTCATTTGTCTGATAAAGCACTCCTAATGTGCTCACTACAATTTCTTTTGCTACAACACCTGCTACTAAACTTACTCCTATCTTCCAGTCAAATCCCAAAGGTCTGATAGCAGGTTCAATAAAATGACCGATTTTGCCAATCATTGAATTTTCCAACAGCTTATTTTCTTTTTCGTTTTTTAGATCATTAATAATATTTTGATAAGCTATTGAATCGGTTTTATCTATTGCAATTATTTTTTTCTCAAATTCAGATTTTTTTTGAACTATCATCTTTTCATAATATGAGTTAATTTCGTGACTTCTGGGAAAATATCCTAAAACCCAGACAACAATTGAAGCTATAAGAATAACTCCACCCATTTTCTTAAGATATATTGAACCGTTAAACCATGTATGTCGCAATATGGATTTAACAGTTGGCAT
>JAUXFX010000099.1 GCA_030622635.1 Bacteroidota bacterium | reverse complement strand
TAATAGTAACTAATTTGTTAAATGTTATTAGTTATAAGTTATTCGATTAAAAAATGGATAAAACATATAACATATAACATTTATCAGGTAAATTTTAACATACCCTGTACATTTTATTACAGGGCAGGCAAGGGGATGATTATTTAATGAAACTTGAAATTAGAAATTCAGGAGAAGATCAAATTTCTAATTTCAAATTTCTATATCTTGAATTGATAAAATGTAATCCATTAAAAATGTTTGAACTACAAAAAAATAAACCCATGAAAGATTATAAACATTCAATTTTAATTTTAATATTTATTTTTATTGCTTCGGCAACAAGTTTTGCTCAGAAAAATTATGCAAGAACGGCTGACGATGCTTTTGATGACCAGCAATATATTGTTGCAATTGAGAGATATAAAAAAGCATATACAAAAGTAAAAAACAATAAGGCTGAAAAAAACAGGATTTCTTACCAGCTTGCCGAATGTTACCGGTTTACGAATAACACAAGAAGATCTGAACATCAGTATAAAAGGCTTGTAAAAATAAATTACGATAAAAAAGAACCGTTAATACTTTTATATTATGCCGATGCATTAAAAGCAAATAAAAAATATGATGACGCATTGATACAATATAATGCATACAGCGAGGCAGTACCGGATGATCAGCGAGGTCCTGACGGTGCCGAATCGGCAGTATTGTCAAAAGAATGGGAAGAAAATCCAACAAAATATGAAATTGAGAATGTTAAGAAACTAAATTCACGAGAAGCAGACTTTTCACCGGCTTATGGAAGCAATAATTATAACTCATTAATTTTTACATCTACAAGAGAAGGTGCAACTGGTAAATCTACCGATGATTGGACAGATCAGAATTTCAGCGATTTGTTTTCTGCAAGGTTAGACAGGAAAGAAGAATGGAGTACTCCGGTTTTGCTTGACACAAAAGAAGACGGAATAAATACGGAATCTAATGAAGGTACTCCTGTTTTAAATACAAAATTTAATTCTATATATTTCACACGCTGCCCTAATGAAGACAAAAAAATTTGTGGCTGTCAGATATATAAATCAAAAAGAATAGGTCGTAGCTGGGGTAATCCCGAGATCATAATGCTTGGCAGAGACACAACTGCTGCCATTGGTCACCCGGCTTTTAGCGAAAATGAACTTATAATATATTTTGCTTCAGACAGACCCGGTGGATTTGGCGGAAAAGATATCTGGGTAGCTTTTCGCGATACCAAAGAAGAAGAATTTGGAAGACCACAGAATATAGGACAGGTTGTTAATACTGCTGGTGATGAAATGTTTCCATACCTTCGTTCTGATACGGTTTTGTATTTTGCTTCAAACGGTCATATAGGAATGGGCGGATTGGATATACTCATAACAACAATTGATGAAGAAGGAAAATGGGCTAAACCTGAAAATTTAAAATATCCTATTAATTCCAATAAGGATGATTTTGCGATTATCTTTCATCCCGAAAAGGAAGAAGGTTATTTTAGTTCAAACAGGAAAGGAGGAAAAGGCAAAGAGGATATATATTATTTTATTATCCCACCGGTTGAATTTACTTTAACAGGTGTTGTTAAAGACGACAGAACTTTACAGTATGTTCCGGGAGCCTGGGTGCAATTAGTTGGTTCTGACGGAATTTCTGTTTCTACCAAAACAAATTCAAAAGGTATTTATAATTTCGGAAAAAGCCAGGTATTACCTAATACAAATTATGATATTATTGTTTCTAAAGATGATTACTTTAATACAAAAGGAAGTGAAACAACAGTCGGTTTGGAACGAAGTAAAGATTTTAAACGGGATTTTATGTTGCAACCCATTCCTGAAGAACCGATATTGCTTCCGGAGATTCTTTATGATTTGGCAAAATGGAATTTAAAACCACAATATGAGGATTCGTTACAGGGACTTATTAAAACACTGGATGCTAACGAAACTATTACAATTGAGCTTGCATCACATACCGATGCAAGAGATATTGATGAAAGAAATGATATTTTGTCGCAAAAACGTGCACAATCCGTTGTTGATTACCTGATATTAAGAGGTATTGACCCCGACAGGTTAGTGGCAAAAGGTTATGGGGAAAGAACTCCGAGAAAATTAAAAAAAGAAATTACCCGCGACGGATTTACTTTTACTAAAGGAACAGCTCTGACAGAAGAATACATCGCATCATTAAGTACTGAAGCCGAAAAAGAAACAGCACACCAATTAAACCGCCGTACTGAATTTTCGGTTTTAAATAAGGATTTTGTTCCTAAACCGAAAAACCTTGAATTAACATCAGAAGTTAAAATCCAGATAAATCCCGAAGAAAACATTGTTAAATATACTGAAGACCCTAAAACAGGTGTAATACAGGCAAAATGTTTAATTAACGGATATTATATGCAATTTACCTATGATAAAAATGTGCCGGCACAAATATCACTTAGATCTGCATTGATTTTATTGAATAAAGGAGCTATCAGTAAATCCGATTTTAAAGGAGATATAACCAAAGTGCTGGCTGAAGGTTCAATTGCAAATAATGCAGTTTTTACAATCAAAGACTTAAGAATTGCAAGTAAAACCATTAACGACATTGATATAACCGTTAATCATAAACTTAAACAACCTCTCATATTGGGTAATGATATTTTATCAAAATTCGGCGATTACAGAATTAATGATCAACAGAAAGTAATTGTTTTTAGATATAAAGAATAAATGCAAGATAGTTCCCGATACAGCCAAAGAGGAGTTTCAGCATCCAAACAGGATGTTCATAATGCTATAAAAAAAATTGATAAAGGTATTTTCCCAAAAGCTTTTTGTAAGATAATTCCTGATATTATTGCAGGTGACAAATCATATTGCAACATCATGCATGCCGATGGTGCAGGCACAAAATCTTCGCTTGCATATATTTACTGGAAAGAGACCAGCGACATTTCCGTATGGAAAGGAATTGCCCAGGATGCCATAGTGATGAATCTTGATGATTTATTGTGTGTTGGCGTTACTGACAACATACTGCTTTCCTCTACAATCGGAAGGAACAAAAATTTAATTCCAGCCGAAGTTATCTCTGAAATTATCAATGGTACCGAGGAATTTCTTGAAAGAATGAGAACTTTCGGAATAGGAATATATTCAACAGGCGGAGAGACTGCTGATGTTGGTGACCTTGTAAGAACAATCATTGTTGACTCAACAGTAACTGCCAGAATTAAACGTTCGCATGTTATCTCAAATCATAAAATTCAGGATGGTGATGTTATTATCGGACTGGCATCATTCGGACAAGCGACTTATGAAAGTGAATATAACGGTGGAATGGGCAGTAACGGTTTAACTTCCGCCCGTCATGATGTTCTTAGTAAAAATCTTATAAAAAAATACCCTGAAAGTTATGACCATTCAATTCCTGAACATTTGGTTTATTCAGGTAAATTAAACCTAACGGATAAAACAGGGATTGCCGGTGTTGATGTTGGCAAGCTGCTGCTTTCTCCAACCAGAACTTATGCACCGGTCATTAAAATTATTTTGGAAAAATATCGTAAAAATATTCATGGCATGATTCATTGCAGTGGTGGTGCACAAACCAAGGTGCTGAATTTTATCGAAAATCTTCATATTATTAAAGATAATTTGTTTCCAATTCCTTTGCTTTTCAGAATAATAAAAGAACAGTCGGATACACCCTGGCATGAAATGTATAAAGTCTTTAATATGGGTCACCGTATGGAAATTTATACTTCCGAAAATATCTCACAAAAGATTATCAATATTGCAAAAGAATTTAATGTTGAAGCAAAAATAATCGGCAGGTGCGAGAAATCCCCGCAAAAATCACTTACCATAAAATCGGTGTTTGGTGAGTTTGATTATTAGTATCTATGTCAATACGTTACCGCCAAACCATAAAAAAAGGAACATTAAAACATATATAATAAAAAATTAGTATTTTTGTAAAAAAATACAACTATGAATCGAATAGATAGAATTACAATAGACCCAAATGTATGTCATGGAAAACCCTGCATTCGTGGTATGAGATGGCCAGTAGAGATAATTATTGATATGTTAGGTTCGGGCATGACAATTAAGCAAATTGTTCAAGACCATCCTGAATTAGAAAGAGAAGATATTTTGGCAAGTTTAAATTTTGCTAAGCTTTATTTATCTGGTCATTCTATTAAAGAAGTTGCTTAATGAGATTTCTATGCGATGTACATATTTCTTATAAGGTTGTTAAACATTTAATTTCATTTGGATTTGAGACAATACATGTAAATGAAATCCTCAATAAATGGCACACAAAGGACATAGATATTTGTGATTATGCAGACTCTAATGATTTGATTGTAATTACTAAAGATTCAGATTTTCGCGATAGTTTCTTCATTAAAAAGACACCAAAAAAACTTATTAATAATTACAGAACTCACTTTAATTTATAAATTTAATTTTTTTCCAGCAGTTTTTTAAGTTTATTTGAAACCGCTTTTGGTCCTTTGCATTTGTTTTTTATAATCTTTCCTTCCTTATCTATCAGAACATAAAAAGGAATGCCGTGAATATTGTATTCTTTTTTCAGGATTTTGTACCAGTTTCCTTTACAAATCAGGTTAATACCGGCTAATTTTTTCTCTTTGATGATTTAGTTGTGATTTTAATAGTATCAGAACAGTTTTCCAGCTTAACAATCAAATATGTTTCATCATCAAACGAAAACTCAGGAAACTTTTCCTGGTGCCGCTTGCATTGAAAAAACAACAAACTAATGACAGATAGTAAAATTATGTTAGCGAATATATGATTGAATCTTATTTTCAAAATGCTAGTTTTAAAAAAATAAACATGGTAAGGTGAAAATTATTGTACCAGAATTATCAATTCTTTATAAGGTATACGTTTTTAATAAACTGAAATATGGAACTAAAAACCTGCAACAATTTATTATAAATTCATTTTTTCTACACTTTTAGCTAACATTTCATTTTAATTTAAAATAAATTTTTCATATTAACTTTTTTTTGTATTTTTGTCTTAATGATTCCTATAGGGAATTTTGTCAGCCTAACAAAAATTCTTTATATGACGGACAGGCATAAAACAATATTACATTATGCAAAATGCCAAATAAGAAATAATTTTGTAACTTTGAGGAAAAAACAAAATGGATACATCAATAAGAATAAATAGAATTCTTAACCAAATTGATACATTAGACTATAACTCTAGAATTAATTTGGTTGAAAAAATATTAGATTCAATAAAGATACGAAAATCAAAGAAATCTATAACTATATTAACTGAATTGAATGGACTGGGAACTGATATATGGGAAAATATTGATATTGAAAAATATATAGAATCTGAAAGACAATGGGAATGATTGAAGAAATTAAGGGAAAAACAATCTTTATTGACACGGCTCCATTAATTTATTATATTGAAGGAAGTTCGAAATATCAGAAGATTTTAAACAAGCTATTTGATTTAAATGTAAAAAAACACTTTGAGTTAATAACTTCAAAACACCTGATTCAATTCAGCTGGCAACTGCAATAGAAAATTCAGCGGATTATTTTCTGACTAATGATAAAAAGTTAGTAATTACCGAAATAGAATCAATTATACTTGGTGATATAGGCACATTAGTATAACAGCAGTAATCATTGCATAACTCCCCAAAAAACAAAATAATCAAACAAAGCGAATGACCTGCCTTTACAAGCTACAGACGGGCAGGCACCGAAGTCCCGAAAACTTTCTCATCAGCGTTAACTTATATATTTATCAATCTTATTTTCAAAATAAGTTTTAAAGCAACGCATTAATTTTTTTCACAACCTCCTCATTACCCGGACGTTTGGCTTTATCATCTATCACTTTGCCATTTTTATCAATAATGACATATCTTGGAATGAAGCGTACATTAAAAAGAGAGTCAATTTCTTTCCTTACAGCTTTGTTCAAACGGTAATGGTCTCCTGTGATCTGCAGAATTTTAATCATCTGTTTCCATGCAACGGAATCCTTGTCGGTTGAGAAAAATAAAAAAACAACATCTTTATCTTTGAATTTTTCCTGTAATTTTAATGAAAAAGGCATTTCATGTTTACACGGACCGCACCAGCTTGCCCAGAAATCAACATATATAACTTTTCCCTTGTATTGTTCTATGATCCTATTGAATGAGAATTCTGAATTTTGCGGGCTTTCCAGGTTTTTTAACTTTGCTCCTTCGGGAAGTTCTTTTTTTAATAATTCTTTTATTGAAATGTATTTATCGTAAATAACTTCTCTGAGATCTTTATCAGGCACATGTTCATCAAATACATTTTTATATGATTCATAATAATCAAGGTAACTATCCACAATAGTATAAAAAGTTGCCGGAACATTTATTGTATCCAATTTATAGTTATTAGCCCTGATATGATGCTGAATGAACATGTAAATATTGTCACCATATTCAAATTCAATATTTGTTTTCTCAAATGAAATAAAATTATTACTCACAGGATTATTGGAAATATATTCATTTAAGAAGTTCATTCTTTCTATTTTGATACTATCAAAATGATGATTATATTTTAGGGCGGGAAGACTGTCAACAAGTTTCCAGTATGGAGAAGCCGGGTCATCATCAAATTTCATGTATTTGGCAGCCATGTAATTATTTTCATTTGCCCCATTTCCTGAGTATTTTATTGTTTCATCAAACTCTTCGGTGTTCAGGGTTAAATACAAACTATCGCCCGGCTGTATGAACATACGGGTAATTTCGTTTCCATCATTAAAAACAGCCATTTGGGGTTTATGTATTTCAAAACGGATGTTAAAAGAACCGTTTTCAATAAGTTTATCTCCATAAGTTATTCTATCCATGCCAACAGCTTTATATACTTCTATCCATGCCGAATCGCCGGTAGCATTGGTGATTTGACCCGAAACAACTACGGTATTTGATTTTTGTTTTTTGTAAAAATCTTCACAGGATACAAAAGCTATTGAGAAGACAATTAAAATTGTTAAAACTTTAGGAAAATTAATTTTATTTTTCATCTGTTTATATTTTTGTAGTTAATGCATTTTTAATGGATTACATTTTATCAATTCAAGATGTAGAAATTGGAAATTAGAAATTGGATATTTGAAATTAGGCTGTTAAAATAAGTTTTTTCCAAATTTCGAATTTCGAATTTCATTATATAATCATTCCCTTGCCTGCCCTGTAATAAAATGTATAGAGTGTGTAAAAATTTATTTGTCATGGATGTTTCATGGTATAAGTTTATAAGTAAGACTAAGATTTTTCGCTAAAAAATAATTTTTCAAATTTAATTAAAATAATTATTTGCAAAAAATGATTTTTTTTATTATATTTGTTAGATATATGAATAAACTTCACCTCTATCAGGGTAAATTAATAGATAGAGGGGAAATTCAATCACTATATAATTAGGTTACCCCAACATAAGATAAACAAGATATGAAATAAAATAAAAGTCCAATTTATAAACATGGATTCGAAAACATTTAAAATCTTAGCCTTATGAAAACAAAATATTTTCTTTTAATTCTGTCACTTGTACTGATGGCAAGTGCCTTTGGTCAAAAGCCTACGCTTGAATTGACCTTCACCGCTATTGACAGTGCCTCTTACGTTCAACTTGACAGCATTAAAGTGATGAACCATACACAGGGAGGCGATACTGTGCTGTATTGGCCTGATACAGTATTTGTACTGAATTATCAGGTAGGAATAACCGAAATTAACAATGGAGGAGAGAACCTGCAGGTATTCCAAAACTATCCCAACCCTGTGAAAGACCAAACTACCATTACCTTGTATGTTCCTGAAAAGGACAAAGTAGGTGTAATTATTTCGGATATGCTTGGACGGAAGGTTATCAACATAGAGAGAATACTGGACAGAGGATATCATTCTTTCATGTTTACTCCCAGTAGTGGGGAGATATTCTTTTTTACGGCTTATTGGAAAGCAACCAGCAGCAGTATCAAAATCCTGTATGCACCGACTAATGCAGATCGATCAGGCTCTCTTGAATATTTAGGAAGCTTTAGTAATAAACCTCATTTAAAGTCAGTTAGTAATGTACAGAGTTTTGAATTCAACCTGGGCGATGAACTGTTATATATTGCCTATGCAAACAGTCTGCAATCCGGCATGCTTGATGCCCCTGAAACCAGCGAAACTTTTACCTTCCAGTTTGCTACCAATATACCATGCCTGGGAACACCAACGGTAACTTACGAAGGACAGGTCTACAACACTATTCAAATTTTCAGCCAGTGCTGGCTGAAGGAGAACCTGAATATCGGTGCTATGATTAACGGCAGCCAGAATCAAACAAACAATCAAATAATTGAAAAGTACTGCAATGATGGCAACGAAGCTAACTGCGATGAATATGGTGGTTTATACCAATGGGACGAGATGATGAAATATAATACAGCTCAAGGCACTCAGGGAATTTGCCCAAATGGTTGGCATATACCTACGGATGAAGAATGGAAAGTGCTGGAAGGGGCTGTGGACAGCCAGTATGGTATTGGTGATCAAATGTGGGATGTTTTTGATTGGCGTGGCTACGATGCAAGCACAAACCTGAAATCCACAAGTGGCTGGTATAGTGGAGGTAATGGCACTGACCTGTTTGGTTTTTCGGGACTACCGGGTGGCTTACGTTACAGCAATGGTAGCTTCAGCATCGTTGGCAACTTCGGTTACTGGTGGATGTCCACGGAGTGTAGTATCTATGACGCATGGTACCGCTACCTCCTTTACTACCTTCCGGAAGTATACCGGAGCTACATTTTCAAGGAATACGGTTTTTCGGTGCGTTGCGTCAGGGATTATTAGCCCTGTTAAATAATTTCAAATTTTTTAGGTTTATGTGGTATTATGTTTACCCCGTTAAATAATTCTTCGACTTAGCAAAGCTATTTAATGAGGTAAATTGATCAAAAATAATGAACCTCAGTATACTTCGCTATGGGGTAGGTATTGAACTCCGGTAAACTTCCCTGTACACTTCATTACAGGGTAAACGTTACAGGGCAGACACCGAATATCGAATAATGAAATATTAAAAATCCTTTGCAAAAAATGAATTTTTATATTATATTTGTCAGATAGAAATGAATAAACTTTACCATTAACAGTATACACTGGAAGAAAGAGGGGAAGTTTATTCACTATATAACTACGTTACCGCCAATATCTAAGAAAGAAAACGTTACTTTAAATAAATAAAATGTATATTTGGAAAAAGTTTGAATAATGAATTATCCGGAAGACTTTATCAATAAAATAATCTGTGGAAATGCAATAGATATAATGAAAAAGTTACCAAATGAATCTGTTGATTTGGTAGTAACTTCACCTCCATATAATTTAAAAAATTCAACCGGTAATGGGATGAAAGATGGGCGAGGTGGAAAATGGAAAAATGCAGCACTAGTAAATGGATACTCTCACTATGATGACAATATGCCTCATGAAGAATATGCGAAGTGGCAAAGAGAATGTCTTACAGAAATGTATAGATTAATAAAAGAAGATGGTGCAATTTTTTACAATCATAAATGGAGAGTTCAAGGCGGATTATTACAAGACCGACAAGATATTGTAAAAGAATTCCCAGTAAGACAAATTATTATATGGAGGCGGAAAGGAGGCATCAACTTTAATCCCGGTTATTTTCTTCCAACCTATGAAGTAATATACTTAATTGCAAAACCAAAATTTAAGTTAGCAAGAAAAACTAATGCTCACGGAGATGTTTGGGAATTTACACAAGAAATGAAAAACGAACACCCTGCCCCTTTTCCTGTAGCTTTAATTGATAGAATTATTTGCTCAACAAATGCAGAAATAATATTAGACCCATTTATGGGGTCAGGAACGACTGCAATTACTGCAATGGGGAATAATAGAAATTATATTGGAATTGATTTATCGCCGGAATACTGTGAAATGGCAGAAAAAAGAATAGAAAAGAATAAAGTTACATCAGAGGTGTTTTTGTTAAAAGGACAACTAAATTTATTTCCGGAACAGATATGAACATTTATACAAAAGAAAAATTGATTAAGAAGTTCAAAGAAATCTCAAAAATGGGATGGATTGAAAATCGAAGACATGGAAATCAAGGAGGAATAGGAAATACATTAGAAGATTTACTTGGCATAGAGGAAAATAATCTACCTGTTCCAAATGCTGCAGAATGGGAATTGAAAGCACAAAAAAGTAATACAACTTCTTTAACTACTTTGTTTCATACAGAACCGTCTCCGAGAGCAATTAAATTTGTTCCAAGCATTTTATTGCCTCAATATGGATGGAAACATAAAGAAGCAGGAAAAAAATATTCTAAAAATGAAATGAGTTTTAGGCAAACAATTCATGGACAAAATTACAGTGATAGAGGGTTTTGTGTGAAAATTGATAAAGCAGAGAAAAAAGTATTAATCTCGTTTAATAGTTCAAAAGTAGATAACAGACATTTCGATTGGTTAAAGTCAGTAAAAAAGAGAATTGGAATTGGAGAAATTGAGCCTCAACCGTATTGGGGTTTTGACGACTTAGAGCATAAAGCAGGGACTAAACTATTGAATACATTTTATGTTCAAGCTGATGTAAAACGAGATAAGGATACGAAAAAGGAATATTATCATTACAACAAAGTCTTTATGCTCCAAAAATTTAATTTTGACGGTTTCTTGAAAACTCTAAAAGAAGGAAATATACTTGTTGATTTTGATGCAAGGACAGGACACAATCATGGAACAAAATTCAGATTGAGACAGAATCATTTTGTTGATTTATATGAGAAAGTAACTGAAATAATGTAAACAATAACATTCAAAAATGCAATATACATCCAAGTCTTATTATTCTTGGAATATCATAATGCAGGGGATTGAGCAATTTTAATTTGTATAGAGTTCTGTATGATTCGGGATCAAGCTGATTGTTGATGAACGCTTGATTTTCAGGATTGGTAAGGAATCCGTCATCATCGGGTTTTCCTGTTGAGGGATAAACATAAAACACATTTTTAAAGTTGAACAAATTCTCAATCAGTAAGTAAATATTTATTCCCATCCGGTTTTTTAAATAAAATCCTTGCTCCAGTTTCATATTTAATAT
>JAUXFX010000142.1 GCA_030622635.1 Bacteroidota bacterium | reverse complement strand
CAATGGATACTGCCGCAGATTTGAAAAAGCCCTGTTTTATTTTCGACTTCTCAAAAACCACCGAAAAAGAAAAATTATTAAACTGGCTATCTGAAAACAAAATTAAAACCTTAAATATTGCCGGACCAAGAGAAAGTAACTCGGCGGGGATATATGGATTGGTTTATGATGTGCTTAAGAAAATTTTTTGATACTGATAAGAAACAAATTTTGATTTTCTTTTAGTTTTATAAAATAAATTTATGATCCGCCAACGAAAAAATATACGTTTAAAAGGATATGATTACAGCAAACCGGGTTTATATTTCATTATATTACAAAATAAAAAAACGACAATACAAAAAACGGCAATACGACCATGCAAAAAACAACGATTAAAAATAATAATACAACAAATTGTATCATACCAATTATATGTATGTTAAAATATAATTCAAAATAATTATGGAAATCAAACAATTATTCGTTTCCCGGAAATAAAACTCAAAACCCGCGATGCACACAAACTAATTTAATTAATAAAATTGCTTACTGAAAATTATTTTTATTAATTTTGTATTTTCATTTTTTTACTAAACTTAGTATTACTTATAATGATAAAAATTGGAGAACATCCACTTACTTTAGATGATTTCAATAACATATTATACAATAAAGAGAAGATAAAGATTGACCCGAAAGCACTGGAAAAAGTTCAAAGCAACTTTAATTTTCTTGATAAATATTGTAAGGGTAAAGTCATTTATGGAATCAATACAGGATTGGGTCCTATGGCACAATACAGAATTGAAGATAAAGACCGTATTCAATTACAATATAATGCAATAAGAAGTCATTCATCCGGTACAGGAAACCCTATCCCTGATATTTATGTTAAATCGGCAATGATAGTCAGATTAAATAACTTTCTTAAAGGCTATTCAGGCATACATCCCGAAGTTGTTGAATTATTAAAAAATTTAATTAATAAAGATATTTATCCTCTAATCCCTGAGCATGGCGGAGTTGGTGCAAGCGGCGATTTAGTACAATTAGCACATCTTGCCCTTGTATTAATAGGCGAAGGCGAAGTTTCTTATCAGGGGAAAATTCTTCCGACAAAAACAGTGTTTGCCCAAAATGATATTCATCCTATCAAAATGCACTTGCGAGAAGGACTATCGCTGATAAACGGCACTTCCGTAATGACAGGAATTGGATTGATTAATTCTATTTTGGCAGGAAATCTTTTAAATTGGGCTATACAGGCTTCAGCAATGATAAATGAAATTGCAGGAACATTTGATGACCATTTTTCACATGAATTAAATAATGTTAAATTACATACGGGACAAAAGAAAGTTTCCGAAATTATCCGGATAATCTTAAAAAGCAGCAAATTAATGCGAAAAAGAGAAGACCACTTTTTTAATAATCATATTAAAGACTATTTATTGAAAGAAAAAGTGCAGGAATATTACTCGCTTCGCTGCGTTCCGCAAATACTTGGACCTGTTTATAATACTATTGAAAACACTGAGAAAGTTCTGATAAATGAAGTAAATTCTGTTAGCGATAATCCGATCATTGATAGTGAGAATAATAATGTATATCATGGTGGAAACTTTCATGGAGATTATGTGTCGCTTGAAATGGACAAGTTAAAAATCGCTATTACTAAATTATCAATGTTATGCGAGCGACAATTAAATTATCTTTTAAACGACAAGCTAAATAATAAACTACCGCCTTTTGTCAATCTCGGAAAATTGGGACTGAACTTTGGCATGCAGGGAATCCAATTTACAGCTACATCAACCGTTGCCGAAAATCAAACACTATCATTTCCTATGTATGTTCACAGTATTCCTAACAATAATGATAACCAGGATATTGTCAGCATGGGAACTAATGCCTCTCTAATTACAAAACAAATAATTGAAAACTCATTCCAGGTAATTGCCATTGAATTTATTGCAATTCTTCAGGCAATAGATTACTTAAAAATTAGAGATAAATTATCAGGATATTCAAAAACTACTTTTACTAATTTACGAAAAATCATACCTGAATTTAAAGAAGATTCTCCGAAATATAAGGATATTCAAAATGTTAAGAATTATTTAATGGAATATGAATTAGAATTTTTTTCAAAATGAAATACGCTCTAATTACAGGTGGCTCAAGAGGAATTGGCAGAGCCATAAGCCTGAAGCTCTCAGAAATGGGTTATTATGTATTGATAAATTTCCTTTCTAATATTAAAGAAGCCGAAACTACACTCGGATTAATCAAAGATGCCGGAGGTTCGGGCGAGCTAATGCAATTTGATGTTTCAAAGCAGGATGAAGTTGAGAAAGTATTGGAAGCATGGAAAAAACAACATGAAGAGCAATATATTGAAGTTTTGATAAATAATGCAGGAATACGGAAAGACACCTTATTAATATGGATGGAGAATGAACAATGGTTTGATGTGCTGAACACTAATCTTAACGGTTTCTTTTTTGTTACGAGAATGTTGTTAAAAGATATGCTGATAAAGAAATATGGCAGAATTGTAAATATTGTTTCTTTATCAGGAATAAAGGGTTTGCCCGGACAAATTAATTATTCGGCAGCTAAGGGAGGAATTATTGCTGCAACAAAGGCGCTGGCACAAGAGATCGGGAAAAAGAAAGTAACGGTTAATGCGGTTGCTCCTGGATTTATCAGGACAGATATGACAGAAGATTTAAACGAAAAAGAATTTAAGCAGTTAATTCCGCTTAACAGATTTGGAAATCCCGAAGAAGTTGCAGAAGTTGTAGGATTTCTTGCTTCTGAAAAATCATCTTATATCACAGGCGAAGTAATTTCGGTTAATGGGGGATTGTATACCTAACCCAGATAAACTGGAAGATAAAAGACAAAAGACAAAAGCGACACGAAGTTAGCCCGTATGGGTAAAAAGATAAAAGTAGAAAGTGAAGCGAAGCAAGCGACACGAAGTTAGCCCGTATGGGATAAAAGATAAGTTTTGCAAAGGTCTCATATTATAAGTATATTTGCATCTTAATAATATACTCGATGAGCAAATTAACCGGAGGTAAACGATGAACAAAAAACTAACAGCAATTATTGAACGAGAGGGTAATGGATATGTGTCTCTATGCCCTGAAGTAGATGTGGCAAGCCAGGGTGATACCATTGACGAAGCAAAAAAGAATTTATGCGAAGCATTGGAGCTATTTTTTGAAATGGCCTCACCTGAAGAAATAAAGGAAAGATTCCACGATCATAAAGAAATTCGCATTGGTACATTACTTTCTATAATTCGCCAATCAGGCTTGCAGAGATCAGAGTTTGAATTATAAATAATAATCTAAAAATCCTCTTCAAAATCAATTTCCGTTTCTTTATCTCTTTGTTTTTCCTTTTTGTAATTATTAATTCGATAGCTTAGGCTTAATGTAACAATCTGAGATTCTCTTTTAAAATTATTACAGGAATAAAAGCCCTCACCGGTTGTAATATAATCATACTTCATTGTTCCGAAAATATCACTAACTTTTAAAGTAGTTGTTAAGTTGCGGTTAAAAAAATCTTTACGAAACGCAATATTAACTGCAAAAAAATCTCCCCTTTCTTCCTGAGCCGTTACCGATGGGCCTTTATAAAAGCCCACTATCTGCAAACGAGTAAGCTTGCTAAACTTAATTGTTGTATTTAACCTTCCATCAAAATTATTACTGTTTTTATTGACGTCTGTATTAATAATATCGCCCTCCAGCCGGTAATTATAAAGATTTATGCTTGCATTAATTTGTAGCCATTTTGTTGCACTAAGGTTTGCCATTATTTCAGTGCCCAAAGCATAATCCTTATCTAAATTTTCAAAAGTGATCATCATAACATCCTTTTCATACAATGTCCTGATCCTTGTGATTTTATCATTGGTAATGCGATAATATGCTTCTACCGAAATAAATAATGATTTTATACTTTTTTGATAGCCTAATTCGTAAGAATCAATATATTCGGGTTGCAGATCGGGATTGCCTATTCTGACATTATATGAGTTCAGATAAATGGGAAACGGGTCTAAATATCTGTCTTTCGGACGGTTGATCCTGCGGCTATAGCTTGCCATCAGTTGATTATCGTTTTGGAACCGACGTGATAAATGAATTGTGGGAAACACATCAAAACGATTTATTTTATAAGAATCGGGTGATTGTTCGTTTTTGATGTTTCTGTAAGTATATTCACCACGCAAACCCAATTGGTAATGGATATTTTTTATTTTATCCGAAAAAATAAAATATGATGAATGGATATTGCGTGTAAAATCCATTTCATTATTATTAACCCAAATATTTTGATCTATATCAAATTCATTATATTTATTGTTTTGATAATTCATCCGGCTTTGGTATCCTGCTTCAATACGCCCTTCGATACGAATCGGCTTTGAGTAATCTGCTTTTATTCTGAAATCCCATGAATTTCCATCTTCTTTTGTCATGATATTATCTGGCTCATCATCAGTAATTATCCAATCATTATTAGTGATATATTCATCCATATATTCGGTAACATCGCTTTTTCTTTTAGAATAATAAGCCATTGCTGATAATTCATGACCATTGTCATTAAACTTATGAATAAAATTAGTTGTAATATTATAATAATTTCCTTCCCGTTTCATTGAACTATTGGCAATGGAATATATGTCGGATGACTCGGGAAAAGTATATGAATGAAGATTGGAATTAAAATCACGTTTAAAATTGTAATTGCCGTATTTCCCAAAAAAGGACAAGGTGGTTTTTTTATCTAAATAATAATCTAAACCTGCATTGAAACTATATCCGTTAGGTATTTTAATACGTTCGATATCCGATATCAATAAAGCAGTAGTATCCCCGGAATAGGTTTGTTGCTCCCATTTGCCGCTTACTTTCATTTCACGATTATTATAATTCATACCACCATAGAGATTAATCTTACCGGTTTTGTAATCCAATAAAAAATCAGAACTGTATTTATTAGCTGTTGCTACCGAAGCATTTACAATACCGTTAAAGCCTGGTTTGCTTTGTTTTTTTAAGATAACATTAATGATACCCGCAATGCCGTCAGGGTCGTATTTTGCAGAAGGATTTGTAATTATTTCGATTTGCTCAATTGTATTTGCCGGTATTTGTTGCAGTGCATCACTACCTTCCAGCACACTGGTACGCCCGTCAATTAGCACAGTGAAATTGGAACTACCACGTAAGCTAACATTTCCTTCAATATCAACATTAACCGAAGGAGTGTTTTCCAATGCTTCAATAGCCGAACCTCCTGCAGAATTAATATCCTGACTCACATTTATTACTTTTTTATCAATTTTATATTCTATTAAGGAACGTTCCGCAACAATTTCAAATTCTTTTAAATTTTCTGAGAATTGCTTTAATTTAATCGTACTTAGATCAATTGACTTTTGTTGTGGATAGATTTTAATATCATTAATGATCAATTTTTCATATCCGATAAAATTAGCTCTTAAATAATACTTGCCAAACGGGATCTTTTCAATCTTAAATTCCCCATCCGCATTGGTAACTGTTCCTGTTACCATACTGGAATCTCTTTTTTGGAATAAAACAACATTAGCATATTCCATTGGCTGGTTCAAATCGATATCAATAATTTTACCGGTAATAATTCCCTCCGAAGGCATAGAACCGGAATTTCCTCCCTGTGGACGCTGAGCCATTGTGTAATAAACTGTTAATAACAGGAAACTGCTAATAAAAAGAAATTTATGCTTCATAATACATTTTAAAAATATCGAAATTTTTATCATTAGACACTACTATATTAAAAAACTTGCTGTTTAATTACAAAAATTGTATACTTTTGTTCTTTGGTTATATGTTACCATAGGTAAAATTAGCCTGAATAATTCACGGGTTATTATTAAACGCTAACAGGTTCTGAGAACGCTGTTAGGTTTCAAAAAACCTGTCAGCGTCTGTACATACGCTTCCCTTCGGGAAAAGACCTGACAGTGTTAATATAACAAAAATTCATGAATAGGTCAGGTTAGAAAAAACAAAAAAAATATTCATGAACAGAGTAGTTATTACAGGTATCGGAATTTATTCTACAATCGGAAAGAATCTTGATGAAGTTAAAGAATCATTGTATAACGGAAAATCAGGGATAGTTCTTGATCAGGAAAGAAAGGAATTCGGATACAGGTCGGGATTGACCGGTAAGCTTGAACGTCCGAAATTAAAGGGTTTAATTGACCGACGGTCACGGGTGGGTATGGCTGAACAAGGCGAATATGCTTATATTGCTACTGTGGAAGCCTTAAAAAATGCAGAAATTGAACAAGAGCATTTAGACAAAAATGAATTTGGGATTATATACGGAAATGACAGTTCAACAATTCCTGTAATTGATGCCGTGGATATTATAAGGAAAAAAAGAGATACTGTTCTTGTAGGTTCGGGTTCTGTTTTTCAATCAATGAACTCAACTATTACAATGAATTTAGCAGTAATTTTCAAGTTAAGAGGAGTTAATTTTACACTTAGCGGGGCTTGTGCAAGCGGTTCGCATTCAATAGGGATAGGATATTTTTTAATCAAGCATGGCTATCAGAAAAATATTATTTGCGGTGGTGCCCAGGAAGTTAATATTTTTAGTGTTGGCAGCTTTGATGCTTTAAGTGCTTTTTCAATAAGAGAATCAGAACCTACAAAAGCATCGCGACCGTTTGATAAAGACAGAGATGGTTTGGTACCAAGCGGTGGTGCAGCTACTGTAATATTGGAAAGTTATGATTCGGCAGTTAAAAGAGGAGCTCCGATTTTAGCTGAAGTTATTGGTTATGGTTTCTCTTCCGACGGAAGTCATATTTCTGTCCCAAATGTTGACGGTTCTAAACGTGCTATTGAGATGTCGTTAAAAAATGCTAATGTCAGCCCTAAAGATATTGATTATATTAATGCACATGCAACATCTACTCCGGTAGGCGATGCAAATGAAGCAAAAGCTATTTACGAAATTTTTAATAATCATAAGCCGGATGTGAGTTCAACAAAATCTATGACCGGGCATGAAATGTGGATGGCAGGTTCAAGCGAAGTAGTTTATTCAATCCTGATGATGAAAAACTCATTTATTGCTCCTAATATCAATTTTGAAAATCCTGACGAATATTCTCAAAATTTAAATATCATTAATAAAACAGTTAATAAAGATATTAATATATTCTTGTCAAATTCATTTGGTTTCGGTGGGACAAATTCTTCGCTCATTATAAAAAAATATTTTAAATAATTATAAGTTTTATGGATAAATATATTTAATTTTGCAGAATAATTCCATAATAAGAAAAGTCATGGAAAAAGAAAAAATTGTAACGATAATTGATGATTTTCTAATTGATGAACTTGAAATAGAAGAAGAACTTAATCCTGATGCAAAGTTAAAGGATGACCTTGGTATTGAAAGTCTTGATTTTGTTGACATTGCCGTTGTTATTGAAAAAGAATTCGGTTTTAAAGTTAAAGGCGAAGAAATGGTTGATGTAAAAACATTACAACACCTTTACGATTATATTTATGATTATTTAAACAAAACCAAATAATTTCACCGTGTCATCATGGAAAGGAAAAACACGTGGTGGGCTTTTCGGCTATAAGTTTTTTATTTCTATCTTAAAATATTCAGGGATAGCTGTCGCTTATTTCTTTTTAAGATTTGTTGTTATTTATTTTTTTTTATTTTCCCCAAAATCTTTTCGCTTTTCACTTTTTTATTTCAATAAAGTTTTACATTATAATTTTTTTAATTCTTTTATTAAGATATATAAAAGCTATTTTGTTTTCGGACAAGTACTTCTTGATAAAATTGCAATATTAGCAGGGTTTAAGACCAACTTTACTTTTGATTTTGACGGTGAAAACCATCTAAGAAAAATGGTAACCGGCAATACAGGCGGTTTACTTATCAGTGCACACGTAGGCAACTTTGAAATAGCCGGTTTTCTCCTGAAACGATTGAACACTAAGATAAATATTGTAATGTATGATGCAGAGCATACACGAATAAAAGATTACCTTTCGAATATTCTAAATAATCAAAATGTAAATATCATTGTAATTAGAAATGATTTCACACATATTTTTGAAATAAATAAAGCATTAAATAATAAAGAATTGGTATGTATTCACGGCGACAGGTTTGTACAGGGAAGTAAAACATTAAGTTGCGATTTTCTTGGGAAAAAAGCCCTTTTCCCGACAGGACCGTTTTATCTTTCAGTAAAATTTGATGTACCTGTTTCGTTTGTCTTTGCAATGAAGGACACAAAATCACACTATCATTTTTATGCCACTCCTTCCAAAAGATATGAATATCCGCAGAATTCAGAAAAACGTAATGCTGTTTTAAATGAAATTATTAAGCAATATACTTCTGAATTGGAAAAAATAATTTACAAATATCCGGAACAGTGGTTCAATTATTATGATTTTTGGGGGGAAGATTTAAACAAAGTTTGAGGTTTGACGCCTGCCATGTGAAATGCGACGAAGGAGCATATTTCACTATGGTTTGAGGTTTGACGTTGACGGATGTTT
>JAUXFX010000087.1 GCA_030622635.1 Bacteroidota bacterium | reverse complement strand
TAAATTCCCGAAATGTAAGTAGCTTGAATTTTTTAGCGGAGGATTTACATTTTTAGTTGATTTTTAATAAGCCTTGATTTTTTGGTACTTTTTTATCAAGAAAAAAGTACAATAATTATGCTACGTATCTTTGCAGAGGTCTCTGAATTTCATAGCATATTCAAATTTATAAAAAAAATTGGCTTTAAATTTCCAGGACACCAAAAACCATAAAAGATCAAGTTGTATTATGTTGTTATTCTGTATTTTATATCTTAAAATATTCAACTTTATTTGTGTGTGTGGAAAACAGGAAAATGGTTACCCTATCAGTTACGAGATATTTGAAGAGAATAACTCAGAGACAAAAATATTGATTCCTGTATTAGAATCTTTCCAAAAAAATTTAGTCTGAAAAAGCCTACTGTTATTGCATATGCTACGTTACAATACGAGAAGAATATTGGCGCGCTAAAAAATAAATGTTATGAATAAATTTTTGGGGTGCTGCATTGCACAAAACAGGAAGATAATAAAACAGAAATTGATTTAAGAACAAGGATTAACGATTTTAGATTTACGAAGTTAAAAAAACTGCTAAAATAAAATAAGTTATTTATCTGCCTTCCGTTATACAGTCATAATATCAGTTTCCTTAGCTTCCAGAACACTATCAATTTTTTTTATATAATCATCTGTAAGTTCCTGAATTTTATCCTGTAATTTTTTTACGTCATCCTCTGGCATACCTTCTTTTTCAAAGTCTTTTGCCATATCATTAGCTGTTCTTCTTGTATTCCTGATACTTATCTTGGTATCTTCAGCTTCGGCTTTAGCTTTTTTCGCCATATCCTTTCTTCGTTCTTCGGTCAAAGCCGGAACAACGATCCTGAGTATTTCACCTTCATTTTTAGGATTAAAACCCAAATTAGCAGCTAAAATTGCTTTTTCAATACTGCTGATAATACTTTTATCCCACGGCTGAATAATGATCTGGCGAGGGTCGGGTGTGTTGATATTGGCTGTTTGTTCAATAGGTGTGAGTGTACCATAATAATCCACTTTAACACCTTCAAGCATTTGCGGGCTTGCTTTTCCCGCTCTTATCTTCTGAAATTCACGTTCTAAATGAACAATAGCATTTCTCATGCTTTCCTCAGTCTCTTCAAGACAAAATTTGGCTTCTTCATCCATTTTACTTCGATTTTAGTAATTATAGTACAAACCTACATTTTTTTTGTAAAACAGACAAATACATTATTAAATATTTTAGGAATGAAGGTTAAAAACATTTCCTTATGATTAATAAAAAATACTGTTGCAGGTTGCCCATACGGGTCCATGCGGACTAATGAAACGAAGTGAATCCGTATGGACTTCGTGTCGCTTGCTTCGCTTCGCGAGTTACGGGTTACGAGTTTTGAATTACCTAAAAGTTAATCGGAAATCTCTACTGATTTAGTTTATTAAAATTATTTAGTATGGATTATTTACTATACTAAAAACGGGATAAATTATTACATTTCTTAGTCCCGTAGGGACTTAATATTTATAGAAAAAATAATCACAATATAGTACAAGTCCCGTTAGGGACGATATATTATTGAATGTCTTTAAAAATATACCGCTCATCATAATCAACATTAAATTTGCTTAACAATTCAAGATATTCCTCTCTGAACGTCTTCTTTTTATATTACGTCCCTACGGGACTTTGTTATGGGTGCATTTCATTTTCTATAAATATTAAGTCCCTAACGGGACAATGACTACCAAAAAAACAAATCAAAATGTACAAATTTACCCCGTTTGATTTATAACAATTTGATTTATAAATTTTTAAATACTATGTAAGCATAGATTATTTTTAATTCACTACAAAATATTGCCAATATTATATTAAAATCCAATGATAAGCATAAGCAGGCAAATTTAATGTTTTCCTGTCTATCTTCATTTCCTGCCCTAAAATTTCTTTTCCATTTTCAATAAGCGTTTCACCGGTAAGTAAAATACTTTTCTCTTCTCCTGAAAGGTTATTTATAATCAATATCTTTTCATTTTTAAATATTCTGAAATAAGCTAAAATTTCGGATAATTTTTTACCGTTTTTGTCGCTTAGCTCCAGCCATTCAATTTTTCCCCTTCCAAAACTTTTATATTTTTTCCTTGTTTTTATCTGCCGGCTTATCCTGCTGAAAACTTTTGATGAGAAACTATCTTTGTTATTCAGGTCCGAATTTAATTTTTCCCAATCAATTTTTCCGCGTACCAAAAAACGTGTATCATCCTTAGCTGTGATTTTTATCATTTCTTTATAATAATTTTCGTCATTGGTTTTACCGAATTCATCACCATAATAGATCACAGGAGTACCCGGTAAAGTAAGCATGATTGAGTAAGCCAGTCCGATTTTTCTTTCATCACGGCTGAAAAGCTCAGCCAATCGTGCAGAAATCCCTTGTCCAATGCGAAAATTCCATTGAGGAAACTTACAATAAATTTCGTGAATATATTTTCTGTCTTCTTCCGAAACATAAACCAGTTCTAAACTTAATTCATCGTGGCAACGTAGAAATGTAAACCACTGACAGCTTTCAGGAATTTCAGGAGTTACTTCAGGGCTAAGAGTATAAATAATAGGTTTGCTGCTTTGTTTCGCAATTGCCTTGAACATTTGCGGCATCAGCGGGAAATGATAACCTGCATTACATTCATCACCATCTCCAAAATATTTTACTACTTCTTTTGGCTTTTGACATGCCTCTGCCAATAATAAAGTATTCGGGCGAACATAATCAAGCGCGGCTCTGAAAAACCTCACTATTAAATGATTCTGCGGAAGGTTTTCACAATCGGTATCATCTTCTTTCCATAGGTAAGGAATTGCATCAGCCCTGAAACCGTCAACCCCCTTCTGTAGCCAAAAAACCATATTTCGCGACATCTCCAGAAGAACGTCCGGATTACGATAATTCAAATCGGGCTGAAAACTGAAAAATCTGTGAAAGTAGTACCAGTCGCCGTCTTTTTCCCAATTGCTTGGTTCCATACCTTCAAACAAAAGGCGGGTTTCTTTGTAGCGGTCAGTATCTTTATTCCAGATATAATAGTTCCTGTATGGATTATCAGACGATTTCCGGGATTCTTTAAACCATTTATGTTCATTTGAAGTATGGTTAATCGCAATATCAAATATCACGCTAATATTTTTTTTATGGGCTTTCTTCAGAAAATTCTCAAAAGCTGTTATCTGTTTCTGTTCATCTGAAGTTTGTGTTAAACCAAATAAATCCGAACGTATTTTTTTATAATCCCTAATGTCAAAACCAGCATCCTTCATCGGTGAGTCAAGTATTGGCAACAGCCATAAACAATTAATTCCCAGATTATTCAGGTAATCAAGCTTAGATTCCAATCCCGAGAAATCTTTATTGAACAAATCAACATACAAAGAATAAACTATAGCATCTTTATACCATTCCGGCTTATGGGGTTTTAAATTCTGTTTTAATTTAATTTCTTTTAATTCTTTAATAAACTTATTCAACTTGTTTTCAGACATTCCCGGATATAATTCTTTCCAGATATCTTTTAAAGTTTTTATTTCTTTATCAGAACTCATAAGAATTTATTTTTATTTGTCCAAAGGTAAAATTAATATAGTTGAGTCCACTCTAAAAAAGTTAATTTTGCATAAAAAAGGTGTTAGTTTTGTGCATTATTTAACAAAATATTATTTTTCTTATGAGTAAAGCAGAAATTGCAGTTTCAAAATTTAATGACGGTTTTAGTTGCTCTCAGGCAATATTTTCAACTTATTGCACTGAACTCGGACTTGAACAAAATCTCGGACTCAAAATTGCCGGTGCTTTCGGAGGCGGCATCAGTTACACAGGTGAAACCTGTGGTGCAGTTACAGGAGCAATCATGCTGATAGGACTTAAACATGGCAGAGTTAAAGCTGATGATTCAAATTCAAAAGAACATGTAAAAGCCCTTGTAAATGAATTTCTTGGAAAATTCAAATCACGTAATGAATACTTAAAATGCAAGGAACTGCTAAAATTTGATTTTAGCAAACCTGAAGAAAACGAAATAATACACAGTCAGGGTTTGACAAGGATTTTATGTCCCAAGTTTGTTAATGATGCTGCTGAAATCATTGAATTAATTTTATAAAAAAATATTTACGTATTATTGTAAATTAATTTCTTTATCAAAAAAAATCAAATTCTACATGAAAAAAAAACCACGTCTTAGTTTCTGGCAGATATGGAATATGAGTTTTGGGTTTTTGGGGATACAGTTTGGCTTTGCACTTCAGAATGCTAATGTTAGCCGTATTTTTGAAACATTAGGGGCAGATGTAGGAAATCTGTCACTTTATTGGCTTGCCGCTCCTGTTACAGGATTAATTGTACAACCTATAATCGGTTATTACAGTGATAATACATGGTGCCGGCTTGGCAGGCGACGACCTTATTTTCTTTTCGGGGCAATATTTGCCTCTTTGGCTCTCATAATTATGCCACATTCTCCGGTATTGTGGATGGCAGTCGGAACACTCTGGATAATGGATGCATCTATTAATATCTCAATGGAACCTTTCAGGGCATTTGTGGGTGATATGCTGCCAAACGAACAACGCACAAAAGGATTCGCAATGCAAAGTTTTTTTATCGGATCCGGTGCAGTGGTTGCTTCAGCTTTGCCTTACATGATGAGCAACTGGTTAGGGATATCAAACACTGCACCCGAAGGAGAAATTCCACCATCAGTAAAATTTTCTTTTTATATTGGTGCTTTTGCTTTTATTTCAGCAGTTATATGGACAGTAATCAGGTCAAAGGAATATACACCTGAAGAATTAAAAATGTATTCCGAACATAAGGAAGATCATAAACCTGAAATTAAAACTGATACTGCATCTGAAATTATTAAAAACAAAATTGCAGGTAACAAAAATTTGTTGTTTGGGGCAGTATGGATATTTGCAGGACTAATTTTTTCTGCATTAATTTATTTTTTAGATCTTATTCCAGAATTATATATTTTTTCATTTGGTATCAGCTTGTTTGGAATTATTAAATTAATTGCGGGTGTTTATCAGAAATCAGGAAATTCTAAAAAAGGTATTGTTGTCATTATTAATGATTTTGACCACATGCCTAAAACTATGGTTCAATTGGCATTTGTTCAGTTTTTCTCATGGTTTGCACTTTTTGCAATGTGGATTTATACAACTCCGGCAATAACAGAATATTTTTATAACACCACTGATCCAACTACTGAATTATATAACAAAGGTGCTGATTGGGTTGGTATTTGTTTTGCTGTTTACAATGGGTTTGCTGCTATTGTTGCATTTTTATTACCAGTTTTGGCTAAAGCAACAAATCGCAAAATAACTCACATGATATCATTGATTGCAGGCGGAGTAGGATTAATTTCAATATTTTATCTTAGTAATCCCAATATGATACTTGTTTCAATGCTGGGAGTAGGGCTTGCGTGGGCAAGCATTCTTTCAATGCCTTATGCGATTTTGTCAGGAGTTTTGCCTGCGAAGAAAATGGGAATTTACATGGGAATTTTCAATTTTTTTATTGTGATTCCGCAAATAGTTGCTGCAGGGATTTTAGGATTTATAGTTAAAAATATTTTCAGCAGCCAGTCAATTTATGCACTTGTTTTGGGAGGTGTCTCAATGTTTATCGCAGCAGCACTGATACTTTTTGTTAAAGATGTAAATGAATAAAAATTCATACGAAATTATCTTTAAATGAAACATCCAAGGCAAGTAAATTTTGACACACCCTATACATTTTATTACAGGGCAGGCGAGGGAATGATTATATATGCTATTAGCTATTAGCTATTGGCTATTAGCTATTGGCTATTGGCTATTAGCTATTAGAAAATAAAATATCCAATAGCTAAAGGCTAATAGCCAAAAGCCACTTAAAAATAAATTAACTAAAAAATATAAACAGATGAAAATACTCAATATTTTTCCAAAAGTCTTATTTATTTTTTTACTGCTTTTATTTGCCAATTATTCTTTTTCAAATAAATATAATCTTGAAAAAATAGAACCGCCTTTCTGGTGGGTTGGAATGCAAAATCCGAATTTACAACTTCTTGTTTACGGTAAAAATATTTCCGAAACACAGCCACAGATTAATTATAAAGGTGTTATTCTGAAAGAAGTCATTAAAGCAGAAAATCCAAATTACCTTTTTTTGAATTTAGAAATTACTGATGATGCTATTGCAGGCTTTTTCCGGATAAATTTTATCAAAGAAAATAAAATTGTTCAAACTTATAGATATGAATTAAAGAACCGTAAAGCAGGTTCAAAAGAACGAAAAGGTTTTAACAGTTCGGATGTTATTTATTTGATGATGCCCGACCGTTTCTCAAATGGTGATACTTCAAATGATAACATTCAGGAAATGAAGGAAAAAGCC
The DNA here is from genome assembly GCA_030622635.1 of Bacteroidota bacterium. Classification (GTDB taxonomy): domain Bacteria; phylum Bacteroidota; class Bacteroidia; order Bacteroidales; family JADFUO01; genus JADFUO01. The sequence goes on along the minus strand of JAUXFX010000087.1, from coordinate 5,477 downwards.
GACAGGAGTAATCCAAATGGCAGACATGGCGGGGATTTGCAGGGAATAAAAAATAAGCTGGATTATCTTGCCGACTTGGGAATTACCGCAATATGGATAAATCCCGTTTTTGAAAACAACATGCCTGTATATTCATATCATGGCTATGCAATTACTGATTTTTACAAAATTGATCCTCGCTTTGGAACTAACAATGATTATGTTGAACTTATTGAAGACAGCCATAAAAAAGGAATTAAAATAATTATGGATATGATTTTTAATCATTGCGGAAGCGGACACTGGTGGATGAATGATTTACCTTCGCAGGATTGGCTGAATCAATGGGATAAATTTACAAGAACAAATTACCGTGCAGGAGTGACAACCGACCCTTATGCTTCTGATTATGACAATACTAAATTGCTTGCCGGCTGGTTTGACATAACTATGCCCGACATGAACCAGAAAAATGAATTGCTGGCTAATTATTTAATACAAAACAGCATCTGGTGGATTGAATATGCAGGTTTGGACGGAATAAGAATGGATACATATCCTTATTCCTATAAAGATTTTATGTCTGACTGGATGAAACGGATTTTACAGGAATATCCTGATTTTAATGTTGTGGGTGAATCATGGCTGTCTGTCGCATCTTCGGTTGCCTACTGGCAGGAAAACACCAAAAATCCTGACGGCTACCAATCAAACTTAACTAATGTTTTTGATTTTCCGATGATGTATGCAATGGGTGAAGCATTTGTTGAAAAAAACTCGTGGGATAAAGGTATTGTAAAAATATATGATATTCTCGGACAGGATTTTGTGTATGCGAATCCGAATAAGCTTGTAATTTTTGCCGACAATCATGATGGAGATAGATTTTTTACAAAAGTTAATGAAAATCTTGATGACTTTAAGCTGGCAATGGCTTTTCTGCTTACAACCCGCGGAATACCCGAAATTTATTATGGAACAGAAATATTAATGACCGGTCACGAAAACAGGGGGCATGGTAATCTCCGTAAAGATTTTCCGGGTGGCTGGCAAGGTGATAAAACTGATGCTTTCACTGCCGAAGGAAGAACAAAAGAACAAAATGAAGCATTTGACTATCTTAAAAAACTTCTTATATGGAGAAAAAATAATAAAGTCATACACACTGGAAAACTAAAACATTTTATACCGGAAAATGGCGTTTATGTTTATTTCAGGTATGATGATAATGAATCAGTTATGGTGCTGCTTAATAATTCCAATAAAGAACAGGAAATTAAAACTGACAGATTTGCCGAGTGCTTGAAAGGTTTTAATTCAGGAAAGGATATTATTTCAGGAAAAGAAATTAATGATTTAAATATTATAAAAATCCCTGCAAAAACTGCAAAAATTATTGAACTGGAAAAGTAAATTCTAAAATTGTTAATTAATGGTTTGACGTTAGATGTTTGACGTTAAATACGTTATACGTTAGATGTTGCAAGCACACATTAAATGAAAGACACAATGAGAAATACATTTATCATTTTATTAATTCTAATAATCTCTATTGGTTGTAATAATAAACCAAAACATTTCGATTTCACCATAAAAGGAAAAGTAATTGGCCAAGATTCCGGAGAAATAGTTTATTTTATATCGCCAAGAGTAGGTGATGATATAATAATTCCATTTGAAAATGGAGAATTTGAACACAAAGGAAAAGCAAATGAAATTCTTATTAGTGCTCTGGCTTTTTACGATGATGCTAAAACCGAAGCATGTAGAATTTTGCCAATATTTATTGAGCCGGGAGTAATTGAAGTTGAATTGCATAGAGATTCCATATATGAAAAATCCAAGGTGCTTCAAGGCTCTAATAATCTTAATCTTGTAGAAGTAAAAAAAACTACAAGGAGATACTTCGACAGAATATATAGTGGAGACTATTCTGATACTGAAATAGACAGTTTATTTAGGAACGTTTATAGTGATAGTGTTGCTTTGCTCATTGAAAAAAATGCTGATAATTTTATAGGTGTGTACTTGATTAATCGTTTTTCTAATTCACCTTTACTCAATACGAATCAGTTGAGTTTGATATTTGAAAAAATAACAAAAGCTGATTTACGTCATTCATTTTATTTTAAAAAGTGTTATTCCAATTATTTAGCAAGAAAAAACGAATATAATAAAATTGGATCTAAAGCAATAAATTTTCATTTTCAAGACAGCACCGGAAAAGTTAACTATTTCAACGATATAGCAAAAAACAAGACGGTATTTGTAGAAGAATCCGGCTCGTGGTGCGGTAATCAGACGTATGAATCTCACAAATTGGACACAATATATAAACAATACAAAGACAAAGGCTTTGAAATTATAACTGTTGTTTGTGAATCGAAATATGACAGATGGAAAAATTGGGTGTCAACTGAAAAGTTTCCCTGGTCAAATCTTGTTGAAATAGATTTTGATGAAGCAAATGATGTTATTTACAGTGAACAGATATTTCTTGAAGGAGACTACCTTGTAAATGATTCAGGTGTTGTAATAGCCAATGATTTAACTCCGGCAAGGCTTAATGAAATCCTAATGGAAAAATATGAGCCAAAAAAGTACCTTGAATATATAGTAAAAAAATGGGAATTACCGGAAGGTACTTATCTGCTTGACAGGGAGAAGCCAATTAACACATTTGAAGAATTAACTTCAAAATTTGCAGGAAAAGCCTTTTTTATTGATTGTTATGCAACATGGTGTAGCCCGTGTATTGAAGAATTTCAATATAAAAAATCTTTGAATGAATTTCTGAATAAACACAATATAGAATTGGTTTATATTTCATTCGATAGAAAACTTGGTGATGCCAAATGGTTAAACTTTATAAAAAAACATAATCTTACAGGATATCATATTCGGGCAAATGAAAAGTTTGTAAATGATTTTAAACAAAAAACCGGATTTAATAATCAATTACCTACCTACCTTATTATTGACAAGACCGGAAAGCTTGTTGAACAAAGCGCATTCCGGCCAAGTGATAAACAGAAACTATTCAATCAACTGAAAACTAAATTGAATTTATAACGTATACTAACGTATAACAAAAAAATATTGATTTATAGAGATTTTATTTAAATTTCTAATTTCTATTTTCTAATTTCTAATCTCTAATTTTAAAAACTATGTCACGTAAAATCATCCCCTTTTTGCTAATAATTTTTTTAATTGGTTGCAGGCAACAGTCAACACAACTAATTATTCCAACATCATCCGAAATTGTCGGACTGGCTTCACCTGTTCATCTGAATGTTGATTCCACAATTATTTATACTGAAGATTATTTTAATGATGTTTCTTTAATTGATTCGGTTTCTTTAATTGATGATAAATTTTCTTTATCATCTGATAAAAAAGAACTTCTGATTATAACAGATATTTATACGCCACCTTTGATGGAATTAAAAGTATGGTTTGGCGACACTTCATATTCAATACTTGTTGAAAATAACTGGATTCTTGACCCTGCAAATCCCGATTCGGTTGACAATAATATGGGGGGTTACAATTCGCTGCTGACTGTCGGAAAAACAAATATTGAAAACACTCCTGTTTTATTCACAAAAAAAGCAGGAATAAGAAAAATTAAGATTGGATTTAAAAATGATATAACAAGGGTTTTTGTTTTCTGGCAAAATTACAGCTTGCCCAGCAATTATATAAAAATTAAATCCGATATAATTGACATCAAAATACCTGAAGAGGCAAAAAAATATGAACGTTCATACATCAGGGTTTGGGCTTATAATAAGGATGGCGTTTCAAATGATATATTGATTCCATTAATTAATGGGAAGGTTTTAGACAATGCTGCAGAATTAAAAAGGGAAGATTATTTTGCAGCAATCATTTATAATGTTTTTGTTGACCGGTTTTATAATGGTAATCCTGAAAATGACGAACCCCTTGATGACCCTGAAGTCCTGCCCAAAGCAAATTATTTCGGAGGGGATATTGCAGGAGTAACACAAAAAATCAAAGAAGGTTACTTTACTGAACTTGGGATAAACACAATCTGGATATCACCGCTTGTTCAGAATCCCAAAAAAGCTTATGGTCTCTGGCCTGAGCCACGCACTAAATTCTCAGGTTATCATGGTTATTGGCCAATTTCTTTTACTCAGATAGATTATCGTTTCGGCACTTCTGACGAACTTAAGGAAATGGTAACAGAAGCACATGCAAGGGGCTTGAATGTTCTGCTTGATTTTGTGGCAAATCATGTACACGAAGACCACCCTGTTTATCAGGCACATCCCGATTGGGCTACTAATTTATATCTGCCGGACGGAACTTTAAATACTGAAAAATGGGACGAACACCGCCTTACAACCTGGTTTGATACTTTCTTGCCAACACTTGACCTTTCAAAACCCGAAGTTATTGAAATGCTGACCGATTCTGCTGTCTTCTGGATTAAAGAATATAACTTAGACGGATTCCGCCATGATGCCACAAAACATATTCCTGAAATTTTTTGGCGAACATTAACTAAAAAACTTAAAGAACAGGTGATGATACCCCAAAATAAATTGCTTTACCAGATTGGTGAAACTTATGGCAATCCTGAATTGATAAGCAGTTACGTAAATTCCGGCGAATTGGATGCACAGTTTGATTTTAATGTTTATGATGATGCTGTTGCGGTTTTTGCCAGAGATAATGAATCTTTCACAAGACTTAATAATTCTATTAAGGAAAGTTTTACTTATTACGGAAATCATAATTTGATGGGTTATATTACGGATAATCAGGACAGGGCAAGATTTATTTCTTATGCAGGCGGAGCACTTGAATTTGATGAGGATACAAAACTTGCAGGATGGACGCGGGAGATAGAAGTCGGTAATAATATCGCATATAAAAAATTATCTTCATTAACTGCTTTTATAATGACAATTCCGGGAATTCCCATTATTTATTTTGGCGATGAAATTGGTGACCCCGGCGGCAATGATCCCGACAACAGAAGAATGATGCGCTTTGAAAATCTAAAAAAAGAAGAAATATCTGTTAAAGAAACAGCAAAGAAGCTCATTAAGCTCAGAAAAGAAAATCTTCCTTTAATTTTCGGTGATTTTGAAACTCTAAAAGTTTCTGAAGATATTTATGCTTTTGCAAGAACATATTTTGATAAAATTGCAATAATAATTTTTAACAAAGACTCTTTTGAAAAAACTATTAAATTTAATATCCCCGAAAGATTCGCAAATGCTGAACTTAAAGCAAACTTCGGCTCAAAATTTAATCTTGAAAATAACGAGTTAGAAATTAATATTGAAGGTAATTCATTTGAGATTTTAACAAAATAATATAACTAAACTTTCGTAGTTAATAAAATGTTGAAAATAAAGGGAATATAATGTAAAAAGGGTGCAATAATTTTGGTGAAATGTCTTGTTTTTAAGGTGTTTCAAATCATTTAACAAAAATTCAAAATCATGCACGCACAC
>JAUXFX010000229.1 GCA_030622635.1 Bacteroidota bacterium | reverse complement strand
GAAATAATGTAAACAATAACATTCAAAAATGCAATATACATCCAAGTCTTATTATTCTTGGAATATCATAATGCAGGGGATTGAGCAATTTTAATTTATACAGAGTTCTGTATGATTCGGGATCAAGCTGATTGTTGATGAACGCTTGATTTTCCGGATTGGAAAGAAATCCGTCGTCATCGGGATTTCCTGTTGAGGGATAAACATAAAACACATTTTTAAAGTTGAACAAATTCTCAATCAATAAGTAAATATTTATTCCCATCCGGTTTTTTAAATAAAATCCTTGCTCCAGTTTCATATTTAATATATTGAAGTGTGGATTGTGTTTAAAGGAATCTTCATAATAAGAAGGAGAATATGGTGTTCCTTTTCTGAATTGATAATAAAAACTTAAGCCGAATTCTTCAAGTACTTTCCAGTTGCCGGCAACAGGACCAATGTAATCCTTTCCTGTTCCGAAATTAAAACCGGCAAAAGAATTTACAACTAAATCGGATATTTGAGTATAATTGAAATCCTCGTCATCAGGGAAAAGCTTTGTAATACTCACAGTAAAATTCAAACCTGAGGTTTTGGGTGAAAAGTAATTTAACGAGGCAATTAATCCTTTGTTTATAATAGTATTATCATCGTTAAGAATAGTATAATAATCATGCGGGTACGCACCAATAATTTTAATAATATAATAATTGTTTTTAAGAAAGGTCATCAGAAAACCAATGTCAGCAAATACCCTTTTGTATATCTGTTTTTTTAAACCGATGTTAAGCTTTTCCATTCTGAGCGGTTTTAAATCCGGATTGGGAAATAATTCATTAGGATTATAATTATAATTGAAGAGCCAGTACTTGTCAGGTCGGAATTGATTGTAACAGTTAGAATTTTGAGTGTATGTATTATAACTAAAATATATATTGGTGATGTCTGACAAGGTGAAATCTATATTGATTTGTGGGAGGAGATTAATAACCGGTTCATAATTTTTGAATGTCATGTCAGGTTCCCATCCGGACTCTCCCAACCATAATCCCGGGTTTTTCAGGTATGGGTTTATTCCACAGCCTGCATCTAAAAATGAAGGATCCGAAATTTCGTTTCCATCTTTATTATACCATGTATTATCATCTCTATAGCCGGTTATCAAATTCGGATGAATAAAATTATCAACATAAACAGCATAATCATTCCCAATATTTTCAGGAATTGTCCAACTTCCACCATTTTCACGTAATTCGCCGGCATCATAAATTTCCATCATCGAGTATTTGTCTTTTAGAACAGGCTGGTTGGCATCATACCTGTCAATTTTCAAACCAATTGAAACATTAATGTTTTTCCAGGAAAATCTATCATTAAGATAACCCGACAAATATAAAGGACGAAAAGCATCAATAGTACGGTTGGTAAAGAAATCGTAATGACCCTGCTTATTTTTTATTTTGTTCCCTGTGTAGTCATATCCCTGATATTGAATATATGTGCCGGGTGTAAGCAATTCATCAGTTGAAAACATATCTAACGAATAAAGCTCATCAGTTAGTTGAATTGTATGCATTTCACCGTTTTTATCATAATAATCAATAGTCCGGTTGACCATATCGTAAGAATCAGTTAAAATGAAATCAATACCGTCAACAGCTAATCCGAGTTTTTTTCTTAAATTTATATCAAATGTTCTTTGTGATAAAGCATCATATTTCCTGTAAAACAAAATCCTATCCTGAAAAACACCATGATAATATACCGGTATAGGATTATCCATGTCTAATTCAAGGATATGAAAGTTTGTTAACCCTCTCATAATTGCCCATAATCCCACAGGGTTTATCGAGTAGAACCGTTTTATTTCCTTCATGTATTCAAATCCTGCAGTAAAATGATGGGATTTGTAATCTACAATGAAACCTAATGTTCCACGAATTTTTTCCTCAACATTTTCCATGTAGTTAAAACTTCTTGTTAAAGTGTTATTAGCACTTTCAATATAGTATGGAAATTGTTTACCCTGGCTATTCCATAATCCATAAACTGTCGGAAGATTATGTCCGTTTAATAAACCACCGTTTAATTGTAATTCATCAGAATTCATCCAGTGATTATAAGGATCAGGATATAACTCATAAATCTGTTCGGTAAACCTGGCTGCCTCGGGATTATAATTGAGATTCCGGAATGTATATGCTGTATCATAATCCCAGCTATTTAACAGCCACACATTTTGATAATATATTGAGTCAATTTGTATGTTTCCAAGTTCGAAAGTTGGAGTTTTATATGTTTGAAACTTTCCCAGGTAACCATATTCAAAAAACCTGTCTTTATGTTTTTTGCTCTGCAATTTTGTGTAATAATTGGAATATTGGAGGTGAACCTGGTACCCGATGTTCAAATCTTCGGATATTTTAATTTTATGTTCAAATTTCAGGTAATTATCAATATTCCTGGTGTTTCTTTCAGGATTATTAAATGAATTTAAAAGTGCATTATTAAAAATAAACTGATCTGAATTTTCAATCTTTGTATAATTTCCAAGTGTTAGTTTAATATTATTTGTAAAAGGAATCTGAATTTTAGCAAAGGAATTCCATGCGTTTTTTTTCGCATTCTGTGGTGATTGACAGGTCATAATATTTTCATCCCTGACATATTCGGCATTCTGAAAAGTTCCTCCTAATGGATATCCAGATTGACGAAGTGGAGTGTTTTTAAGGTAATCCAAAACATCCGGTTTTATTATATAGGAGTTTTCCCAAACAGGATCAGTATTATTTGTATTATAATAACTACCTGCAATGAATACCGAAGGATTTCTTTGTTTTGTTTTGTTTTTACTGAAATTAATGGGAATACCGAGATTAAATTCAACAAGATAGTCGTTATAATATTTTTTTAGATCCTTATTAACTTCAATATTAAAACTGAATTTATCCTCAACTTCCAAAGATTGAATATCTATAAATCCCGCTGCAGAATTTCCCATATAAATAGGAGAGGAGATCCCATAAAAATTATACGAGCCAATGCTTCTGAATGGAAATTCATTACCGTCGTTTACCTGCATACCATCAATAAAGATATAATCACCATTAGCTTCAATCCCATAATAAAACATACGGTCTCCTTTAAGGTAGTATGCCGAAGGATTCAACATACTCAACGAATTAACTGTTTTAAATGGCATTTGCTTGATTTTGTCATATTTTAGAGGAAAAAGCTTTAACTCCGAATATTGTATGTTCTCTGTAGAATCGGTTTTTGTGTCTGCTTGTGCGTTTGTATTGTAGCTAACAGAAACAAACAGCAGAATAATTAGGAAGATTTTATTCTTCATATTATGTGAAATAAAGTTTGGTTAAATGATTAACAAATATAAAAGATTTTAATATAAATCGATAAGAATTTAAAAATTATTACTGTTCAGACTCATGTAAAATTGAATAACGAACATTTGAACATTTGAACAACGAATTAAGAAGTGTGTTTTGATTTTGATGCTGTTTCAATACTTTCAATAAAAAAATTATGTCAACAGCAAAGTCAATTAGCCGTTTTTCAATATCATATTTCTTTTCTCTCATTTTACTTCGTTTTTCAAATGTTCTATTATTCTATTATTCAAATGTTCAAATAGAAAGGTGAACAGTAATTGAAAATTATTAATTTTACCAGATATTTAACCCGAGTAATTTATAAACTTTAACCCTTATAATGATTAATTAAGAAACAAAATAATGTATTATTATCATATAAATATAAAATTAAAATGAAAAGAAAAATTAAATCTATTTTAACATTTGCAACAGTAATAACGTTTTTAACCCTTGTAACCATTCCGGAAACATTATTTTCACAACCGATGCCACAAAAAGAAGGAAGGGCTGTATGGATAAGTTCCACCATGTTTGAAGATGACGAAAAAGAAGCAACACAACATTTGACAGAACTTCTTGAAAAATATGCTACAATAGGCATCAATCATCTTTTTTGTTTTAGCAGCATGATGTATCAAAATCAAAAAAACTGGGATTTTCTCGAAATTCTTTTAAAAGAAGCTCATAAAAAAAATATAAAAGTACACCCGATTTTTTGTCCTTATCGAAAAGTTAAACTGGAAGGCGAAATCAAAGAACATCCCGAATGGCTTATCAGGGGTAAAAAAGGAGAAATCTATCTCAATCTGAATATGGCAAATCCCGAAG
>JAUXFX010000245.1 GCA_030622635.1 Bacteroidota bacterium | reverse complement strand
TGCTTTGTGTACCCATTTTATTGATTCAATTATTTTAAATCTTTGTTCAAAAGATACTATAGGCGGAATTCCTTTATACTCCATAATTAATTCATCAGTACTAACACCAACGATAAGTTTATCTCCCATATTTGCTGATTTTTCCAGGATATTCAGGTGTCCTACATGAAACATGTCCCATGTACCGGAAGTATAAACAATTATTTCTTTATTCATAATAACAATTTGTTTTGAGTGGCTTTGATTTTATCAATAAGTATATTTAATATCTCTTTATTTTGAAGGCCAATATGTGATATTCGTGATAGTCTCTCATTGCCGCTTGGCATTACATAAATTTTATCTTTAATTAATTCATTGCATATTTTCCTGCCATTATCGATATAGAAACCTGTGATACATCCGGATGGTGTTTCCGCACTTAAATGCCAGTTGTTATTTGCACATGCTTCCCTGAAGTACCTGGCATTTTCATCAACTATTTGTAACACTTGCCCGATTCCTAGTTCTTTTAGTTTACTTAGCCTGTAATGTAATTGCCTAAAGAGTGTTGTAGCCGGGCTAAATGGTGTTTGTCCACGTTTAAAATTACTCAGGTTATCCTCGATATCGAGGTAATAATTATTACTATTGAAACCACGTTTTAATGCTTTTTCAGAAATAACCAAAAAAGAAAGTCCGGGCGGTAAGTTTAATCCTTTTTGACTGCTTAAAATGGCAATGTCAATGTTCCATTTCGCCATATCAAAGGGGTCTGTTAAGAATGAACTTATCGCATCAACAACCAGATTAACATCATTACGCCTGCATATTTCTGCAATTCTATTCAAATCAAACAATTGGCCGGATGAGGTTTCGTGATGTTGACATAACAAGATATCATACTTGTTCTTATTTATAAATTCGTCAAGTTGATCATAATTAATATCCTTGCCAAAATCAACCTCAAATTCATCACACGAATAATTGTGGTAATTACAAATTTCTTTCCAGCGTTTTCCAAAAGTTCCTCCATTAATGGCAAGAATTTTATCAAATTTTGAAGCGTAGTTTACAACGGCAGATTCCATTGCCGCAGTTCCGGAGGCTGTGTAGCCTATCACTTTACCATCGTCACAACCTATCAATTCCTTAAGAATTCTTTCGGAATCCAACACCAATTCTGAAAACTCCTCCGTTCGCATATAAGGAATTTGTTCTGCGCCAATGTTTAGGATTTCCTCCTCAATCAAACCGGGAAAAGCAAAAGACAGCAGGTCTGGATTTCTACCTGTATTATACATAATCTTCACCCCTTATTGTTAAAACAGGGGACATCCCTTCCTTGAAACCGAATTTTTCATAAAAGGGTTCGCTACCGGGAATAGCCGTTAAAAATATTTTGATAAAACCTTGTTTTTTACAATGCTTTACCGTTATCCCGATTAACTCTTTTCCAATCCCGAGTTTTCTGTAATCAGGACTAACCATAACATCAAGGATATAAAACATGTATGCCTGGTCGCTTAGCAACCTTAAATAACCTACCAATTTATTGTTCTTTGAACTATCCCGTGCGGTTATTGCAATTGTATTTTTTAATGAGATTTTCTCTTTCTCTTCATTTCTTAATGAATAGTGAAAAACATTTTTCGGAGGAAACCGGTCTGTTGTAGATTTCTCCATTTCTTTCATCAAATCAAATAGTTCCGCAGAACTTACCTGGTCATTGTATTTAAAATTTATACCCACTCTTTTTCTGATTTTTAATAATGACAGAAATACTATGCCATATATTTATTACTCCATTTAAATGATGTGCCTGTAAGCTTTTTAAGCTTTTCAATATCTTTAGCGTAAAACACAATAAGTTCTTGTTTCACTTTTTTGTCGATCTCTAAAGAATAGTTTTGGACATTATAAGCACTAAATTCTTTTTTTTGCTTTTTATCAAATGATATTTCACTGGGAATATTTTCTTTCGAATCTTCAAATAATTCAAACTCAAGATTATCAATACCCAAAAAATCAGAGACCTTTTTTAAGGTATCTCTTGGGGTAAACTTCAACTCATCAAAATCCAACACCAAAATATTTTTTTTGCCGAGCTGTTTGTAATATGGTTCAAGTTGTTTTGCATACAAGCTCAATCGGCAGAACTGCCTGAATAAGCGCATTTCTTTTCCCTGCAGATCATCTAAAAAAGCCTCGTCAACAGTTCTTTTATCCAAATCTTTTGGGTTTCGTATTCCAAAAAAAGATGTCGGATTTGCAAAATAATTGTAGTTTGAAATTGCTCTTTCAATAGGATCCCGTAATATGGCTATTATTTTTACATTGGGTAGGATTTTTTTTATCCTGCCCGATGATTTAGGATCAGCCAGATAATGCGGACAAGATTCAAATACTTTCCTTCCATTAAGTGTACCTTTTAAAGGAAAATGTTTTAAATAATACTTTATTCCTTTACCATACTCCCAGCTAAAAAAGTTTGTTTCTTTTTTACTGGAACTAACTAAACCCGAATGATTATTTAAATACTGATACAAGCTTGTAGTGCCAGATTTCAACGCTCCAATAATTAAAAAATCGGGATAACTATGTTTGCTAAAACCTTTATAATACTTATAATAATAAGGTAGAAGGGTAGACTTTATACGGTTTTTGACTTTTCTAATATAAGAGCGCATTTAGAATAAGTCTGTTAAAAAAATGCAAATGTTTTTCATTATTCTGAAAGAAGTTTATTGACAACATCAACACATTTTTCAACGCTGTCAATATTAACAACATCTTCTGTATTCAGTTTGATTCCAAACTCGGCTTCAATATTCATGATTAACTGCAAATGTCCAATCGAGTCCCAGGATTCAATATCCTCTTTGGTATCAATTAATCTTATTTTATTTTCGTCAATATTGAATACTGCTGAAAAGGTTCTTAAAACGCGATCTTTTATTTCCATTTTTAATTTTGTTTTAGTTTAATCCAGGGCAATGGTTTAATATTGTATTTGTCAATGTCAATCGCCCAAAAACCATTTGAATACTGAGCAAAATTATGCTTTAAGTAGAAATCTTTACAAGGCATATTCTTTTTTGTTGGGATGTATTCACCTATTAATTTTTTAACTCCTTTACTTGTAACATCATCAATGATAAAATTAAGTAATGCGGTTTCCGCGGTTCGGCCTAAAGCTCTGCAACTAAAAATAAAACTGTCAACAAATGCTTCGGAGTCCTTTATTTGAAGTATAGCTGCTCCTATAATTCCATTGTCTCCAAATTTATCTGCCAAAGATAAATAGTAAACTTCATAGTCGGAACTCAACATAAATTTTTTGATGTCGCCATCTGTATACCTTTGTGTTCTTAAGTTAAACTGATTGGTTTTTTGTGACATTTGAGCAATTCGCGGAATATGAAAATCATCAATCTTGCCTACAGTAGCAATCATATCGAGTGAATAGTAAAAATCATCGATACTAATTGTACTTTTCATTAATTGAGTCCGTTGAATATTGGACTTATACATTTTGTTTCTGGCAAAATCATCACCGGTAAGGCTCAGAAAATCAAATACATCGAGTTTTCTTATGAAGTTTGGATATTCTGAAAAATCTTTTGGTAATTCGGGTACATATATTTCGGGAAACTGATTTGATATAACCCCCCTTTCAAATTCTGAATCATCCAGAAACAC
>JAUXFX010000139.1 GCA_030622635.1 Bacteroidota bacterium | reverse complement strand
TTAGATTCACTTAAATATTGACATTTTTCATTTCTCGGTTTACATTTTTTATGATAATAAAAACCTTATTTCTTTTCAATAAACCTTAGTATAAAGCAGTATTCAGATGAATTACAAACCTTATTACCTTATTAAACATACTGAAAATAAGGTAATAAGGTTTTGGGAAGTAATTTTTTTAATATTTCTACTAAGGTTAAAAAAAATGAATGCGGTTTTTTGAAATCTTTCAAAAAGTGTAAACTACTTTGATGCGTATATTAAAAATGCCCAAATATTTCATAAATTTACTGTCTTCTAACGGTTTTTTTTACATTATCAAATCATTGATATTCATAAGCATACAAAAAACGGGGGAACTTTTTTCTTAATATTTGTTGATTTTTAACATCTTAGGACTGACCCCGAAAGCTTTCGAAGGAAGACTGATAATCAAAAAAACAATACTTTGCTAAAAAAATAAAGTTTTACAGGATAATAGTATAAAGTTCAAAAAATATATTTTGATACTTAAACATTATTCTTATTTTTGGGAAATATTTTTAACATTTTAATTATGAAAGAAACACCAATAAATCACGAAGTTGTTACCAGGAAAATAAAAGAGAGTAAACTTCATAAAATCGGAAGGGCTTCAATCAGGGAACTTTTAAAGGTTGTTAGTCAGATTGAAGAAGAGACAGGACATAAATTTATCAGGATGGAAATGGGTGTCCCGGGTTTAGATGCTGTCAGGATTGGTGTGGATGCAGAAATTAAAGCATTGAAAAATGGAGTTGCTTCAAAATATGTTAATATTGAAGGTATTCCGGAATTTAAAAATGAAGGGCAACGTTTTGTAAAATCATTTCTGAACATTAATGTTCACAAGGACGGGTGCATTCCAACAGTTGGCTCTACTTCAGGGAGTTTTGCGACATTTATGACTATGGGAAATATGACGGAAAAACCATACAAACATCTGTTTATTGACCCCGGCTTTCCCCTTCATAAGCAGCAATTAAGAGCACTGAATTTAAATTTTGAAGGTTTTGATATTTATGATTACCGTGGTGATAAATTAAAGGATAAACTTGAATCATATCTTAAAAATGGTGATATTACTTCTATTTTATATTCAAACCCAAACAATCCTTCATGGATTTGCTTTACAGATAAAGAACTGAAAATTATTGGCGAGCTGGCAAATAAATACAATGTCATTATAATGGAAGACCTTGCTTATTTTGGCATGGATTTCAGAAAAGATTATTCCATACCCGGCGAGCCACCTTATCAACCGACTGTAGCACAATATACTGATAATTACATTTTATTAATCTCAAGTTCCAAGGCATTCAGTTATGCAGGTCAGCGTTTGGGAATGTTAGTAATTTCTGATAAAATATTTAATTCAAAATATCCGAAATTAAAGCAAAGTTACAATTCAGATATTTTCGGTCAGGCATTGATTTATGGTTCACTTTATGCCATCAATGCAGGGACATCACATTCACCTCAATATGCAATTGCAGCTATCTATAAAGCTGTTAATGATAAAAAAATCAATTACAGGGAAGCTGTCCTTGAATATGCTGAAAGAGCCAAGATCATGAAAAAGTTATTTACTGATAACGGCTTTAAAATTGTTTATGATAAAGATGAAGACAATCCTATAGCAGATGGATTTTATTTTACATTTTCTTACCCCGGATTTACAGGTGAAGAATTGCTTGAAGAACTACTGTATTACGGAATCAGCGGAATTTCATTAGCTATTACAGGAAGCAAAAGATTAGAAGGATTAAGAGCATGTGTTTCATTAGTACATAAAAGCCAGTTCCCTGACCTTGAGCACCGCCTGAAAAAATTCAACAAACATCACCCAGTTTAATAATTTTAAGTTTCTTGTTACTCAACAGGAAAGTAAATCTTTGTTTCCCATTTAGTTGAATCGGGTTCTTTTGTCGGGCATATTATATATACTTCCCATGGATAACCATCTATTACTTTTCCAAATTCAATGATATATTCATCAATGGCTTCATAAGTTTTTTCGAATGTACTGTAAGAACCATAATGTGTAGCTGTTACAACATTTCCAGGAGCTAATTCAGTTGCCATAATTCTTCTTTTTCCCTTATATTCTTTAGCAACAGGAAAACCTGCTTCAAGAACGACTATTTCTCCCGGTTCCCAGTTATAATATTTTGCATACGGCGGGCCTGTCATTTGTAAACGATATTGCATTATGTATCCCATAAGTTCACCGTACAATTCACCAATTTTTTGCTTTAAATCGGGCATAAATGCAGAGTCTTTAATAGCTAACGTGTTTTGACCTTCAAAATATTCTTCGGTGATTTCCGGATAAAAAACTATTGCTTCGCATACATTTTGTAAATTTTCCAAACCTTTTTTCTGTATTGGTTTCATCATGCCATTAATAAAAAGACCTGCCCATCTTCCAAATGGATAAGGTAAATCAATAATAGTAGTTTGCCAGGTAACTTCAACTCCGTCGCCGGCTTCTTCAAAAGTCCATATCTCTTCAGCCCCTCCTTTTTCTGAAAAGTCAAAAGAACTTCTTATTTTACTGTAAGGTACACTTTCAACAATTGTAAGGCTTCCGTCGCCCTTTATTCCGCCTGTCCAGATATATTTTGCTCCTACACCTAAATCCGGACCTTCAAAAGTAATAATTGATACTGTATCAAACTCTTTATGAGCTGTCCATACGTCCCTGTTTTTTAAATTATTAACTTGTTTAAATACAACATTTGGTTTTTGATTAATAGTTATTGATTCTTCAATAACAACCTTTGAAGGTAAAAAGATACCAATAACTAAAAACAGAATTATAATTATCAAAATTATAATTCCAATAATTTTTAATGCTTTCATATTTTTTTGGTTTTGGTTCACAACAAAAATATAACAATTATTATAAAAAACCAAAAAAATGTCTTTGTTTAAAACTTTATTTTAAAATAATATTATTGGAATTCTGTTTTTTAGTATTTTTGAAGCATGGAAGAATTAGTAAAAAAGCCACAGGAAAATAACCGGAAAAGAATTAAAAGGACGCCGGTTACACAGAATTTTCCGGAACACGGAAAAATTCCTCCCCAAGCCGTTGATCTTGAAGAAGCAGTATTAGGTGCCATCATGCTTGAAAAAGATGCACTCACTGCTGTAATTGATATTTTAAAACCAGAAATATTTTATAAGGAATCTCACCAGATTATTTACAGAGCTATTACACGCCTGTTCGCAAAATCAGAACCTATTGATATTTTAACGGTTACAAACGAATTAAAAAGAAGCGGTGAACTGGAACTTGTCGGTGGTCCTTATTATATTACACAACTTACCAACCGGATTTCTTCTACAGCAAATGTTGAATATCACTCACGTATCATCTCTCAGAAATTTATACAACGTGAGTTGATTCGTATTTCATCCGAAATAATTAAAGATGCCTTTGAAGATACTACTGATGTTTTTGACTTGCTTGACAAAGCCGAACAAAGTCTGTTTTCGGTTAGCGAAACCAACCTGCGAAGAAATTATGATAATATGCAATCACTGATCTCGGAAGCTATCAAAGAAATTGAAGCAGCAAAAGACTCCGCAGATCACTTAAAAGGTATTCCTTCTGGTTTTACTCAAATTGACAGGATTACTTTAGGATGGCAAAAATCCGAACTAATCATTATAGCTTCACGTCCGGGAATGGGTAAAACAGCATTTGCACTTTCTATGGCAAGAAACGCAGCAGTTGATTTTAGTAAGCCGATAGCTTTATTCTCACTTGAAATGTCATCAATACAATTAGTAACACGACTGATATCTTCTGAAACACAGCTATCTGCCAGTAAACTTAAAAGAGGTACTCTTGCTGAACATGAATGGCACCAACTTAACGCAAAGATCAGCGGTCTGATTGATGCCAATCTGTTCATTGACGACACTCCTGCCCTCACTATTTTTGAATTACGTGCAAAAAGCCGTCGACTGAAAGCCCAGCATAACATAGAAATGATAATTATTGACTACCTTCAACTAATGTCAGGAACAGGTGAAGCCAAAGGAAACCGTGAACAGGAGATCAGTAATATCTCACGTTCATTAAAAAGCCTTGCAAAAGAACTGAATATTCCTATTATTGCCCTTTCACAGCTAAGCCGTGCTGTTGAAACACGCGGTGGCACAAAAAAACCTATTCTTTCCGACCTTAGAGAATCAGGTGCTATTGAACAGGATGCCGATATGGTATTATTTATCTACCGCCCTGAATATTATAATATTGAAGAATATGAAGATGGGCACTCTACTACCGGAATAGCTGAGATAAATATTTCCAAAAACCGTAACGGACCTTTAGCTGATATACGCCTCAGATTTATTAAGAATTATGCAAAATTTACCGATATTGAACCTGATGAATATGAATCTTTCGATAGTCAGAATATAAACCAGGGTTTTGATAATAAGCAAAGCATTCATACTATTCCTTCTAAAATGAATGATATGGAGGACGAAGAAACTACCCCTTTTTAAAAATATTACTTTAGTTAGTTGAATAAAATTATTAAAGCACATTTGGCACTTATTGGGGCAAATGTAATTTTCGGACTGAATTTTATAATTGCCAAAGGAATAATGCCCCAATACCTTGATCCGAGATCAATAATTTTATTGCGAGTCACTGTAGCAGTAATTTTTTTCTGGTTGTTTCATCGGGCTTTCGTAAAAGAAAAAGTTGAAAAACGAGACCTTGTAAAACTGGCTGTTTGTGGTTTATTCGGGATAGCTATAAACCAAATATTTTTTTTTGAGGGCTTAAATCTCACAACTCCTATCAATTCTTCAATTATAATAACTTCAATACCAATTCTTGTTCTGATATTTTCAAACTTATTATTAAAGCAAAATATCACTCTTTATAAGATTATCGGAATAGCTTGTGGAACAACCGGCGCTTTGGTAATAATATTGCTTCAGGGTTCAATTTCTTTTAAATCAGATACTTTTACAGGAAATTTGTTCATAATAATAAACTCCATATCATACGCTTTATATATGGTTCTTTTAAAACCGCTATTGTTAAAGTACAAAGCAATTACGGTTATAAAATGGGCTTTTTCTTTCGGATTAATATTTATAATACCATTTTGTATAGAACCTGCCCTAAGTGCAGACTGGCAATCAATTCCGGTTAATATCTGGCTTTCAATATCGTTTGTTGTAATTGGCACGACTATATTTACATACCTGCTGAATATTTATTCACTGAAATATGTAAATCCGATTGTAACGGGTTCATATATTTATTTACAACCATTTATAGCTACTGTAGTTGCATTATCACTCGGAAAAGATACTCTAACAATTCAGGAAGTTATTTCAGCTATTTTAATCTTCTCAGGAGTTTATTTTATAAGTATCCGTAAGAAAAAAGATATTAGATATTAAATATTAATAATTTAGTTTTTAATTTTTCGTAAATTTGCATTATTAGCAATTCTATGAATTAAAATATATTTATCATGTATAAATATTGTTTTATGAAAATTATCAATAATTTAAAAATGCTTTGCTTTTTAAGCTTATTTTTCTTTACTATGTGTAATGCTCAAAATACTTCACAAACCGGTTTTGACGAAAAACGCAAAACAATGGTTCGTAATCAGATTCAATGGCGCGGAATAAACAACCGTCAGGTTCTGGAAGCAATGCTTAAAGTTCCGAGGCATAAGTTTGTTCCTGATATGTATATTGAATATGCTTATGAAGATACTCCGCTACCAATCGGAGACGGACAAACAATATCACAGCCGTACATTGTTGCTTTTATGACTGATGAACTGGAATTAAAACCAAGTGATAAAGTGTTGGAAATCGGCACGGGTTCCGGTTATCAGGCTGCTATTCTGGCTGAAATATGTGATACGGTTTATACAATTGAAATTTTTGAATCGCTTGGCTTAAAAGCTAAAAAACTGCTGGATGAAATGGGATATAATAATATAAAAGTAAAGATTGGAGATGGTTATCAGGGTTGGGAAGAATACGGTCCGTTTGATGCGATAATTGTAACCTGTTCACCAAAAAATATTCCCCAGCCTTTAAAAGACCAATTAGCCGAAGATGGGCGGATGATAATTCCCGTAGGTAAAAAATATACTCAGGAACTGGTTCTGCTCAGGAAAAAAAGCGGCAAGATCAAACAACATGCTATCCTTCCTGTAAGATTTGTACCAATGATAAATGAATCCGGTGACGAATATTAGCAAAACTATAAATATAACATATCAAGGTTACCAACCTTTAAAAGATTGGCAACCCTGTTTTTTTATTTTTTATTAATTTTACTTGCAGCATTTATCACATTTGAAAAGTAAATCGCAAATGGTCTATATGCAAGATGTGACCATTTAGAAAACGGAACTTCTATCATTAACATTGGGAAAAGTACCATTAAATGAAAAATATACATGTAATATGTAGCATACGGAAGTCCGTAAATCCTGAAAAAATGAACAAGGATACCTGTAATTGTTGTCAGGAAAAGTAATACTAAGAATGTCCAGTCAGTGACATGAGAGTGTTTGCTTTTTTCTGATACTTTCTTAATTCGTTCAACAAAGAAATACACTATCCCAACAGTTAACCCGATTGTGGCATAATAACCCAATAATCGTTGAGGGTGCCACCATTCATATATATTATCAGTTTGAAACCAACCTAAAAATACAACTATCATTATTAACATAATAACATAACTTGTCATTAAAAACCAATGAATTATCCAGTATGTACTGAACTCAAATTTCTTATTACTTAATTCTGTATCGCATTTAGAAAACTGTATTTGAGTAGCAAAATGATAAATAAGTTTCCAGTACTCTGTAAAATACAATTTAAATGGAACTTTAATATCTTTTCTGCTTACAACAATTTTCAAAAACATATTAAAGATGTTGGAAAGCAGGAAAAAGGATAGTAAACCAGCCATTATCCAGTCGCCTATTTCTACAATTTTCCAGGGTGCAAAAGTATTTAGTTTAACTCCGCCCTGGTCTGTTAATTCGGTTGTCATTGGCCCATGAAAAAATATAAACAATACAAGAACAACAGCAGCTAAGAATATAATTGAACCGAATTCCCAAATTTTTGATGTATATAATTTGCTTGCTAAGCCTGTCCAATCGTATTTTGCAGTAAGGTATCGTCTTAATGTCATCATTAATTCACCAGGATCGGTTTCTTGCGGACATGTTTCGCTACATTCGCCACAATAATAGCATAACCATGGGTCAACAGAAGATTGCAATTCGTCTTCTAATCCCAAAACACTCAATCGTATCATTTTTCTGGGAAATGAATTATCTTCATCGGATAAAGAACAAACGGCTGTACAAGTGCCGCAATTATAGCAAGCATTAAAATCTAATGCACCGTATTCTTTTAATTCTGTTGCGAAATCAGGATTTATTTGTGCCATCTTATTTCTTATTCTTTAATTTGTAATAATAATATTCGTCATCATCATCTAATTCGCCTGCTTCAATAAAACCATACTTTATCAATGTCATTAGATTATATGTAATAACATCAATATCCGCTTCGATTTCTTCAGCTATTTCAGGAATAGTTTTCTGACCCGGTTCGAGGGATTTTAATATTTTTTTCTTCAGTTTATTAAACGCTTTAATATTATTCCTGACTCTTTCCGGAACTTTGCGTTTTTCTTTCATTACATCAATAGTTTTACTCATTGTCGGTAAAATTTTATTGTTCTACTATTATTTTTTGTAAATGCTTATATGCTATTTAAAATAGATTTGTCATTTAAGCATTTTATCATTTAATCAATCAAAGCCTCTATCATGCTTTCAATTTCAACATCGGTATATCCAATCAGTTGAATAGAATTAGAAGGACATACCGGCAGACAAATACCACATCCTTTACAGTTTGCTTCATTAACAA
Source organism: Bacteroidota bacterium (assembly GCA_030622635.1). Taxonomy (GTDB): domain Bacteria; phylum Bacteroidota; class Bacteroidia; order Bacteroidales; family JADFUO01; genus JADFUO01. The sequence goes on along the minus strand of JAUXFX010000139.1, from coordinate 794 downwards.
CCGCAACTGTTTTACCATCATACTCTTTTTTAATAATTGCACCGTAAGGACAAACGGCTGTGCATTTATCACACCAATTACATGATGATTTATCAATCTGGGCAAGTGTTGGTTCTAATTCGATTTCACCTTTACTTATCAAAGAATTAACTTTTGCACTGGCAGATAATGCCGATTTAACAGATTCCGTGATATTTAAAGGAGCCTGGCATGCTCCGGCAATAAGCACTCCGTCAATTACTGTTTCAACAGGCCGGAGTTTAGGATGAATTTCATTATAAAATTTATCTCTTCCTATAGGTACTTTCAAAATATTATTAATCGAATTGTTTTCCCGTGGCACCATACCTGTGACTAACACAACAAGGTCGGCATTAACTTCTAATTCTTTATCGGCAGTTAATATATCTTTAATTTTTACGATAGTATGTCCTTTTTCGTAATATACTTCCGTAGGTGAATCAGCAAAAGATTGTAAAAATATATCACCTTGTTTGGATGATTTATTATATAAAATTTCTTGTTTACCGTAAGTTCGTATTCCCCTGGTGAAATGGAAGTTGTTAATTCCCTTATATTTTTCTTTTACCATTATTGCTGAATGAATTGCCGATGTGCAGCAATATCGCGAGCAATATTTATTTTCACCATCAACCTGGCGACTACCTACGCAATAAACATAAGCAATATTTTTTATTTTTTTGCCATGATAAGTTAACTCATCTTCATTTAAATCAATCAATCGTTTTAGTTGTTGAAGAGTAATTACATTATCAATTTCTTTGTATCCGAAT
>JAUXFX010000271.1 GCA_030622635.1 Bacteroidota bacterium | reverse complement strand
GATTAACCCCGATACGCTATATCAACGTGACAGGTGATTTCTGATTTACGAAGTTATTGAAAATCTAAAATCACAAATCTAAAATCGTTACCCCGATAGCTATCGGGGTGTTCATTATTCATTTTATTTGAATTCATCCGGCATTATTGACAGTCATTAAGCACTTAAGTATACCTCACTCTTGGGTCAAGAAATCCATAAATTATATCCACAAAAATATTTATAAAAACCAGAATTACTGAAATAACCAGCACTGCTCCCATAATTACAGGAAGGTCATATTTTTCAAGTGCATCAACAATCACCACTCCTACTCCTTTCCAGTCAAAGACATATTCAACAAAAACTGCTCCTGCCATCAACGAAGCGAACCAACCAGAGACTGCCGTTATTACCGGATTCATTGCATTTTTCAAGGCATGCTTAGTAATAACCTTATAAAAACTCAGCCCTTTTGCTTTTGCGGTACGAATATAATCCTGCGAAAGAACATCTAATAATGAACTCCTTGTTAGTTCCACTATAATAGCAAGAGGACGGATACCCAGAGTAATTGCCGGCAATATAAGGTTTTTTAAATCCAAATGTTCACCCTCACCGAAATCATCAACAGAGTATAAGCTCCCAAACATATTCAGTCCGGTAAATTCAGCAAGTACAAAAGCAAATATCCATGCATTAAGGATGGCAGCAAAAAACGAAGGTAACGACATTCCTAAAACCGAGAAAACCAAAGCAACCTTATCTATTATTTTATTCTTTTTTATTGCACAGATAATTCCGATAATCACGCCAAAAACCATTGCAAAAATTATTGAAACCATCGCTAATAAAATTGTTTTAGGGAATGCTTCGGAAAGTATCTCTGAGACCTTTCTTTTACTTTGATAGGAACGCCTGAGATATGGCTTTTTTAAAACAATAACTTTACTTTTTGATAATGAAATCAACTTTACATATGAATATTTTGTACTGTCGAGATACCAGTAATTTTCTTTATCGGATTTATTATGAATAGATACAGGGGAAAGGTCATTAAGGAAACTCAGATATTGTGTTGTTAACGGTTTATCAAGTCCAAGGTCCTTATTGATTGCTTCAACTGAAGTTATGTCTGCTCTTTGTCCAAGCATCATTCTGGCAGGGTCGCCCGGTAAAACATTAAAAAGCAGGAAAACAACCGTAACAACTCCTAACAAAACAAGGAAACCGTAGAATAGCCGTTTTAGAATGAATTGTAACATACTATTAATTACTAATTGACCTAATTAGTCCGTCTATAAAGTCAAAATTTTACATAAAATGAAGCACCAAATAACAAAAAACAAATAACAAATAAATTCCAAATATCAATGACCAAAGGTTCAAAACAGCTTTGAAATTGTTTTGGTCATTGAATTTTGAAAATTGGAATTTATCCATACGGACAAGTTTTGAAATTTGGTGCTTGTCATTTGTTATTTTAATATTTATTTAAACTATCGGATTTTATGGACTTAATCTAATTAATCTATATATTTCCTCTTAATTTCAGAATATTCCGGAAAGTCGTTGAAATGCCATTTACCCAGCACAACTCCATTTTTCATTAATATTAAGCCGGGGTTTGCCCTAACCATTGTTTTTAAAACAACATCATCAGCATTATAAAATTCGTAATCAGCACCTACATCTTCAGCAAATTTTTTAATATCTTCAGGCAGGTCGCTTGTTAAAACAACTAATGAAAACCCGTCATTTTCAGTATTTTTATAAAATTCATTTATCTTACTGAAAGCTTTTTTATTTGTTTCGTCAAGATTCCAAGCAACTATAATGAATTGAAAATGCGGATTTTTAATAAAATTATCAGTATAATCTTCACCAAATTCATCTTCAATTTTTAACTCGTGATGTTTAACCGTTTCCGAATCATCAATCCTTTGGTCAACAAACTCCCATTCCGACATCCAAACCGAATCATTCCACGGGTAATCAGGAGAAAGGTATTCTTTAACTTCACCTGTTTTTTTGTTTTTATAAGATAGATAAACTTTTTCAGCTACATTGTTTTCCGGTTCCATATTTTTTCCTGCTTTCCAGTCCCTGAAATCAATTGATGGTAAATGATTGTATGAATAAACCGAAAAACAAGAAAATAAAACCGTTGCAATCAAAATAATTGAGAATCCATAAAATCCTGATAAATAACTTTTGATTTTATTCCTTTTGAAAAACACAATTGAAACAAATACCATCAGAAAAACATTTTTATAAAAAGTTGCCCAGTTTGATAGTTTTATAGCATCGCCGAAGCAACCGCAATCAGGGACAGGATTATAAATTGCATCATATAAAGTAAGTATTGTAAAAAATACCATCATAATAAAAAGAATCCATGAGATTTGTTTCAATTTAATATTAAATACGAGAGTAATACCGAGAACAAATTCAAGAGTGCAAAGAAATATTGATAAAACCAGTGCAAAAGGTAAAGCCCATTCCGTTCCATAAGCAATAAAATAATCTTCAATTCTGTAAGCAGTTCCCAGAGGGTCAATGCCTTTAACAAAACCAGAAAAAATAAATACCAGTCCTAAAAAAATCCTGCTGAATGTCCTTAAAAAAATCATATAAAAAATTTATTATTATTATAATCTACCAACCTGTTTATAATATTTTGTATTAAACCGGACTGGCAAAACTAAAAAAGTATATTTACGAATTACGGATTATGTGATTAATTACTATCAATTACCATCAATTACTATCAATTACCATCAATTACTATCAATTACCATCAATTACTATCAATTACCATCAATTACT
>JAUXFX010000089.1 GCA_030622635.1 Bacteroidota bacterium | reverse complement strand
CAACGAATTTTTATATCAAAAGCTTGACTATATACACAAGAATCCAGTTAAAGAATTGATAGTGGAGAAAGAGGAAGATTATTTATTTAGCTCTGCAAGGAACTATGCAGATTTAGATAATTATTTAGATATAGAATTAATAACACCAAAGCTTAAAACATATAATTAGCGTTACAAACGCTAAAATATTACGCACTCGTTACAAACGAGCGCGAGCTAAGCCGCGAATATCACAAATTTACACGAATTTTACTTCACCCATTTGTGTAAAGAAAATAATCTATATTTTATGGTTATTCGCGCATTCGCGGCTATTTATATATTTTATTTGCGGATTTATGGTAAGAATAAAAAAGATTGGCTAAAATAAGAGGAGGATAATGCATGGAAAGATTTGTATAAGGTGATGTTGTGGTAGTTCCTTTTCCCTTAACAGATCTGATACGAGCTAAAAGACGTCAAGCTTTGGTAATTGCAGAATTAGAAGGTGATGATCTAATCTTTCGTCAATGAATATACAACCTTATTAAAAACATTTTTGTCTGTTATCATATATACTATTACTTTATAAATTCTCACTGCAGCAGGCTTTAATTTTAAACTTATTCTAAAAATATATAGTATATTTGTACTTGCAATATTTACAAAATCATCTAAATAAAAATATCATGAAAACTAAAAAAATTTTGCTCGTTTTATTATTATCCATCTTCTTTTTTTATGGATTTTCGCAAAACAATAAAACACAAGATACAGGACAAAATGAAAATTATCCGGTATGGGTTGATATGATGAAAGACCTGAATGTTAACTTCTATGATGTTCAGGAAGCCTTTAATGACTATTTTATAGATCGTCCTAAAGGAAAAGGTACCGGCTGGAAGCAATTCAAACGCTGGGAATTCTTTATGGAACAACGTGTCTATCCGAGTGGTAAGCGCCTCAACCATACACAGGTCTGGGATGAAATAATGAAGTTTCGCAAAAAATACCCTGCTGATAATTACAGGTCAAAAAGCAATTGGACAGATCTGGGTCCACAGACTTCCCTGAATGTCACAGGACACTGGAATCCCGGTATTGGAAGAATAAACGTTATTGCCCGTGAGCCGGGTAATCCACAAACTATTTATATCGGTGCTCCTTCAGGTGGATTATGGAAAACAACCGATGAAGGAGCAAACTGGGAAGTATTAACTGATGACCTTCCGGTAATGGGCGTTTCAGGCATTGCTATTGACCCAACAAATACAAATATTATTTATATAGGAACCGGTGATAATGATCACTCGGATAACTATAGCATAGGTGTCTTAAAATCAACTGACGGCGGTTACACATGGGATGTTACCGGACTGGACTGGACTATCTATCAAAATCGTACTATTTCAAAACTTTTAATTCATCCTACAAATTCAAACATTTTATTTGCCGCCACAACTAACGGGCTATATAAAACAACTGATGCGGGAGCCAACTGGACACGCACACATACCGGGGACATTGATGATATTGAATTTAAGCCGGGTGACCCGAACATTATTTATGCAATTACCAAAAAATTTTACAAGTCTGTTGATTGCGGAAACACTTTTACTGAAACAACAGGTGTTCCGACAACAAGCCGTGTACAGATTGCAGTAACTGAAGCCAACCCGGAATATGTTTATTTTTTCTCTTCAAAAAATGGAATTTACAGATCAACAAACAGCGGAGACTCATTCACTATGAGATCAGTACAGCCGAATCCGGGCTATCAGGACTGGTACGATCTGGCTATGGCGGTCTCACATGTTAACCCGGAAGAAGTTCATATCGGTGAGATCAACACATGGAGATCACTCAATGGAGCAACAAGCTGGACAAAAACAACAGACTGGACATGGGGAAATCCTTTAGGCTACACTCATTGCGATATTCATGAATTAGTTTTTTACGGTGGTACTTTATATGTTGGAAGTGATGGACTTATCACCAAATCTACAGATCAGGGTAATAACTGGACCAATCTGACTGAAGGGATTGGAATAAGGCAATTCTATCGTATCGGTGGTACAAAAACAGATCCTTATAAATTGCTTGGAGGATCACAAGACAACGGTACAAGTGTTTATACAACTGACTACTGGCATGAATGGCTTGGTGCTGACGGAATGGAATGTCTTGCTGACTATACAAACAGCAATATTGTTTACGGCACTTCACAATTAGGTCATTTTTATAAGTCAAATAACGGCGGAAACTATGGTAGTGTTTCTATCTCACAACCTGGGGGAGGTTCATGGATAACACCTTTTGTTATTCACCCTACTGACCCTGAGACTTTATTTGTCGGTTCTTCGGAAGTAAAAAAAACAACAAACGGAATGAGCAGTTGGTCAACCATTTCCAGTCTCGGGCTTGGGAATTTGAATGCACTGACAATAGCTGAATCAGACCCGGATTATTTGTACGCTTCAAAATCTTCGACTATCTACAGGACTAAAAATGGTGGTAGTTCATGGAGTAATATTTCTTCAGGATTACCCAACCTTTATATAACTTACATAACTGTTCATCCTTCAGACCCTGAAAGAATAGCTGTAAGCATCTCAGGATATGAAGATGGTGAGAAAGTATATATTTCCGAAGATGCAGGAGATACATGGGAAAACTATTCTGCAAACCTTCCAAACATTCCGGCTAACTGTGTAATATATTATGATGATCCAAACAACGCCCTGTATGTTGGTATGGACGTTGGAGTATATTACAGGGATATCAATCTTACTGAATGGGAATCATATATGACAGATTTACCTAATGTAATTGTTAATGAACTTGAAATTAATTATGTTATTGAAAAAATACGTGCAGGCACTTTTGGCAGAGGGCTTTGGGAATCAGACCTTCAAATCTTAGCTCCTATTGCTGATTTTGAAGCAAGCCAGACTTTAATACCTATTGAATGTAGTATAAATTATATAAGCTTGTCACTTGGTCCTCCAACAAGCTACGGATGGACTTTTGAAGGAGGCACTCCTGAAACCTCTGATGAAATGAATCCTTCAGATATTGTTTATAATGATGAAGGTTTGTATGACGTAACATTAATTGTATCAAACAGCCTTGGAACCGATACACTAATCAGGGAAGATTATATAACCGTCAGTGCTTCACTGCTGCCGTCAACTGATTTTACTGCTAATGATTCTATTACATGCAGCAATACTGTTGTTGATTTTACGGATTTAACATTATACTGCCCGAATTCATGGGAATGGACATTTTCACCGGATAATGTAAGCTTCGCTAACGGAACAAATGAAAATTCACAAAACCCGTCTGTTATTTTTGACGCAGATGTTTACACTGTTTCTTTAACAACATATAACGCTGTGGGAAATAACACAATGACAAAAACGGATTATATCCGTTCGGGAGGTAGGGAATTACCGTTCTTAGAAGATTTTGAATCAGGTAACTTTGATTCTGGTTCATGGGTGGTTGAAAACCCTGATGAATCAATAACATGGGAAATAACAACTGTCGGAGGAAGCTTCCCTGGTGACAAGGCAGCATGGATAAATTTCTTTAATTATTATACTCTCGATGCCCGTGATAAACTAATCTCACTTCCGCTTGATTTTTCAGGATATAACAACCTTAGTTTGTATTTTGAACATGCTTATACACAAAGATACAATCAAATAGATTCGTTGATAGTTTATATTTCGGATGATTGCGGCGATACATGGACAAGGATATTTGAAGGCGGTCCTGACGGAACAGGAGTTTTTGCAACTTATCCACCATCAACATCATTTTTCACTCCGGCTGCATCTGAAGACTGGTGCGGCGATGGATACGGAAGTTTATGCAATAATATTGATATTTCAGACTGGGATGGCTTGAACAACATCAAAATAATGTTTGAGTCTTACAACAAATTCGGAAATAATCTTTATATTGATAATATTTTTGTTTCTAATTCTATTGGTATCAGCAATCCTGAAAACAATGATATTTTTGTTAAAATATCCCCGAATCCTTCAAACGGAATATTCAATATTGAAATAAGTAAAATTGACGAAGCTGTTAATATGAATATCTTAAACATTCATGGACAAGTTGTTATAAGTAAAATTATACAATCACAATCAAACAATTCAATAATTCAACTTGATCTCTCAGCTTATCCGAAAGGAATTTATCTTATTGAATTCTCAAGTAATAAATTTATTAATACGGAAAAAATAATTATTAAATAGTCTCTTTGTACCATACAATATTTTCTTAATCATCTAACTCAAAGTATCATGAAAGCTAAAAAAATCTTACTCTTTTTATTACTAACCATCTTCTTTTATAATGGTTTTACTCAAGACAATAACTCAGCAAATCCTCCTGATACTGCGGATTATCCATATTGGATTGAAATGATGCAGGATCAAAATGCGAATTTTTATCAAACTGTTCGTGCTTTTAATATTTACTGGGAAGACAGGGAAATTACCAAAGGTTGCGGATGGAAGCCGTTTAAACGCTGGGAATATATGATGCAGTTCAGGATTTATCCAAATGGTGACCGTTTGCCGGCAGACCATGATTATAATGAATATTATAAATATTTAGAAAATCATCCGGACATAAAATCATTTAGCGGAAACTGGACAAATTTAGGACCATTCACAATACCATCAGGCGATAAAGGCTACAACGGATTAGGAAGAATTAACAGCCTTGCTTTTCATCCAACTGATGAAGATATTATTTATATTGGTGCACCTTCGGGCGGACTATGGAAAACCACAGATGCAGGTAATACATGGACAAGCAATACCGACGACCTGCCAACTCTCGGCGTTTCTTCAATAATTGTTGATTACAGCAATCCCGATATAATTTATATTGGCACGGGCGACAGAGATGCCGGTGATGCCGAAGGAATAGGTGTATTTAAAAGTTATGATGGAGGACAAACATGGGAAATGTCAAACACAGGAATGGGAAATAAAATTGTTGGCAGACTTATTCAGCATCCAACCGATCCTGACATGATACTGGCTGCAAGCAGCGGGGGAATTTACAAATCTTATGATGCCGGTGCCAACTGGGAACATAAATCCGGAGGCGGTAACTTCAAGGAAATTGTATTTAAAGCTGATAACCCGGAAATTGTTTTCGCATCAGCTAACGGAAAGTTTTACCGTTCAACAGATACAGGCGAAACATGGACTCAAATCACATCCGGCATACCTAACAAATCAAGAGGTGTTATCGGTGTTACTCCTGCAAATCCTGATTATGTTTATTTCCTTACCGGAGATGGAAGTGAATACGGAGGCACATTCATGTCTGTAGATGCAGGACTGAATTTTACAACTCAATCAACCACACCAAATATTATGAGCTGGGGTTGTTACGGAGGTTCAGGAGGGCAAGCCTGGTACGATCTGGATATTGCAATTGACCCTACTAATGAAAATATTGTTTATGCCGGTGGTGTTAATTGTTTCAAATCAACTGATTGCGGCGTAACATGGGAAATAAATTCTCACTGGTGGGGCAATTGTGGTGTTCCTGCTGTTCATGCCGACCTGCACGTTTTTGAATATTCACCCGTTAACGGAAGATTATATGCAGGTAATGACGGAGGAATTTATTGGACAAATAACGGCGGTTTATCCTGGCCCGAAATATCCGACGGACTTCCTATTAGCCAGACTTATAAATTTGGACAAAGCGCTACTGTCAGAGACCTTGTTATTAACGGTTATCAGGATAACGGAACATCAACATTTTTGGGTTCTTCATGGGTAAGTGTTTACGGTGGTGATGGAATGGAATGTGCTATTGACCACACTGATCCAAGTTATAGCTATGCAACTTTGTATTTCGGATCGATTTTCAGATTGTTTAATAATGCTAATGCATATAAGGTGGCAGGTGAGGGAGTTTTCGGTATTGATGAAAGCGGCGCATGGGTTACACCTTTCTGCCTTCACGAAACAGATGCGAACGTTATGTTTGTCGGGTATGCAAATCTCTGGAGATGCGAAAATGTTAAAACTTATAGTCCTCAATGGGAAAATATCACAAATAACTTTAGTGGTTTTGGTAATGCATATACGAGGGTTATTGAACACTCTCCCGCTGACTTAAATTTATTATATGCCGCACGTGATAATACACAATTTTACAGATGTGATAATATTATGGAAACAACTACTACATGGATTGATCTGAGTTCTTTCTTACCAAGTACTGTAACCCCAACAGATGTTGAAGCTCACCCTACAAACCCTGACATCGTTTATATAACGCAAAACAATAAGGTTTATAAATCAACTGATAAAGGTTATACATGGGAAGATATTTCAGGAACGCTTCCGAGCACAAGTTTGAATACTATTGAATATTATAAAGGCAGTAGTGACGGATTATATGTTGGTTCAAATATCGGGATATTTTATAGAGATAATTTTATGGATGACTGGGTTCTTTTTGCAGATGGATTGCCTGCTTCATCCAGAATTACAGAAGTGGAAATATATTATGATCCTATTGATGTTTCTAACGATGTTATCAGAGCAGCTACTTACGGTAGAGGACTTTGGGAATCGGATATGTATTATTATCAGCCGGAAGCTGATTTTTCATCAACCGAAACCATGTTGCCTATCGGATGTAGTATTGACTTTTATGATGAATCAGCAGGAATTCCACATATATGGAGCTGGACTTTTGAAGGAGCAACTCCGGAAACTTCATCCGAACAGAATCCAACAAATATCACTTATTTAACCGAAGGTACTTTTAATGTTACACTAATAGTTACAAATCCTGCAGGAACAGATTCATATACAAAGACCGGATATATAACTGTTAGTGCTAATATTTTGCCTGATGTTAATTTTATTGCAAGCGATTCGGTTGCTTGTTCAGGTGGTTTTGTAATATCATTTTATGATCAAACATTACATTGTCCGGATGCCTGGCAATGGTCATTCGTGCCGGATAACATTACTTATGTTAACGGAACAAACGAGAACTCTCAAAATCCGGATGTTGAATTTACTGAAGCAGGAGCTTATACGGTTTCATTAACAGTTACAAATACTTCTGGTAATAATAATCTGACTAAACCGGATTATATACACATTGGCGGATTTACTATGCCCTTTACAGAAGATTTTGAATCAGGTAGTTTTAGTACAAAATCATGGATAGTTGAAAATCCTGATTATAATATTACATGGGATATTGATACTGTTGGAGGAAGCACACCGGGAGATCAAGCAGCATGGATGAATTTCTTTAATTATTATAATCTCAATGCCCGTGATATGTTAATCTCACCTCCGCTTGATTTTTCAGGATATAACAACCTTAGTTTATATTTTGAACATGCTTATACACAAAGATATAATCAAATAGATTCGTTGATAGTTTATATTTCGGATGATTGCGGTGAAACATGGACAAGGATATTTGAAGGCGGTCCTGACGGAACAGGAGTTTTTGCAACAAGCCCGCCGTCAACTTCTTATTTTGTACCTGAAAGTGCTGAAGATTGGTGCGGCAATGGCTACGGAAGTTTATGCAATAATATTGATATTTCAGACTGGGATGGTTTGAACAACATAAAAATAATGTTTGAGTCTTATAACAAATTCGGAAATAATCTTTATATTGATAATATTTTTGTTTCTAATTCTGTTGGTATCAGCAACCCTGAAAACAATGATATTTTTGTTAAAATATCCCCGAATCCTTCAAACGGAATATTTAATATTGAAATAAGTAAAATTGACGAAGCTGTTAATATGAATATTTTGAATATACAGGGCCAGGTTGTCAGAAGCAAGATTTTACCAATCAAATCATCAGGTTCAAAAATATTAATTGATCTTTCAATCTATCCGAAAGGAATTTATCTTATTGAATTTTCAAGCAATAAATTCATTAATACTGAAAAAATAATTATTAAATAGTGCTTGCCAGAAAACGCCAATTTCTTCGTTATGCTCGTGCAGAAAACCAGTCATCCATACGGACTCTTGATTTTCTGCACTTCGCATCCCGATAATTATCGGGACGAACTTGACGATTTCTGACTAAGCACTCCAAAATATTGAGTTTTCTTGCAGACACTAAATAGTGTTTGCAAGGACTAAATAGAGATTTATTGAAATTTATAGAAATGAAAAAAATCACCATAATCCTGTTATCTGTCATTATTACAAGCTTTGTTTATTCGCAAAAACCAAGGGTTCAGATAGCTCTTTTGAAATATAATGGTGGTGGCGACTGGTATGCCAATCCGACTTCTTTACCCAACCTGATAAAATTCTGTAATAAAAATTTAGGGACAAATCTAAAAAATAATTATGCAACTGTGGAAGCCGGCAGTTCCGAAATTATTAATTACCCGTTTGTTCATGTTACAGGGCATGGAAATGTTATTTTTTCAAGCCTTGAAGCAGATAATTTAAGAAAGTATTTGATTGCAGGCGGATTCCTTCATATTGACGACAATTACGGATTAGATAAATATATTCGTCCGCAGATGAAAAAAGTTTTCCCTGAACTTGATTTTATTGAGCTACCTTACGACCATCCAATCTATCATCAGAAATATAAATTCCCGAAAGGTTTACCTAAGATTCATGAACATGATAGCAAGCCACCCCAGGGTTTCGGACTAATTTATGAAGGCAGGTTAATTTGCTTTTATTCTTATGAATGTGACCTCGGTGATGGCTGGGAAGACAAGGAAGTTCATAAAGACTCGGAAGCCACACGCTTAAAAGCATTAAAAATGGGAGCAAATATTATTCAGTATGTTTTTATGGAATAATTGATTATTTCTACACAATTGAAATTAAGTCCATTTTATTTTCTGGCTTTAAGGATAAATTTTAAAAATGGTATAGGGGGAAATAAAGGTATAAGGGGAATAAGGGTATAAAGGTATAAGGGTGTTGGGAAAACCGTAAAGACAAAGTCTTATTTCCCATATTTCCATATTTCCCTTATTTCTGCTATTTCCACTATTTCCCTTATACCCCGGATTATTAATGAAGGAATATAAAAATACCAATTTTGACATGGAAACTGACAATTATTCGGAGTAAACATTTCTAATTTTATTTAATTAATAATTTTTACCGCAATCCTTTTTTTTGTGTTTTAACGAAATTAATATACCCATTAATACTGATTTTTGCTTTTTCAATCAATTCCATGCCTTCTTTATAAAGATCATCATTTATATATCCAAAGTCATGACAACTAATCAAGTGGTCTTTCGACTCATATGTAGAACCTTTTGAAATCCTGTAAAATTGCAGCCCTTCCTGATAATGATATCTACCATATCCTTCTGCTATGTTAGAAGTTGAACTGCAGGATGATTTTCTGATTTGAATATCAAGGTTAAATTTTTCCTCTTTAGGAAGCAAGGGAAGAACCTTTTTATAGCTAAACAATTTGACCCTCCTGGCATCCTGCCAACAAATCAAAGATGTAAAATCCCGGTTCTTATTATAAACACCTTGCGGTTCCTCAAATACATTTTCCACTTTAGTTCTTTTTTTTAAAAATGATTTATTACTTTCAATAGTTGCAAAATTATTTCACCAACTCCTTATTTCCTTTATTTCCCTTATTCCCCCTATTCCCATTATTTCCATTATTCCCATTATTTCCCCTACGACCGCAGGACGTTACGTAAAGCAACAATCTGAGCTTCAATCACTTTTATCTTTGCTTCTGCATCAGCTTGTTTTCTTTGTTCTAAAACAACAACATTTTCAGGGGCATTATTAACAAAACGTTCGTTGCTAAGTTTTTTCATAACTGAGTTTAAAAAACCTTTTGTATAATTCAGTTCATCTTCAAGCTTTTTTATCTCAGCCTCAACATCAACAGAATCGCTCATAGGAATATAAAATTCCGTTGATTTCACAATAAACGACATTGCTCCTTCCACTTTATCATCAACATAACCGATTCCACTGATATTACAAAGTTTGGCAACTAAATTATCAAAGGTGGTATCTGGTTCTTCTTCATAATTCTTTTTGATGAAAAGCCGGATTGATTCTTTGTTTTGAATATTTTTTTCTTTACGAAGATTTCTTACAGCAATTATAACTTGTTTTGCAATTTCAAATTGTTCAAGGATTTTATGATTAATCCTTTCCCTGACAGGTATTTCGGAAATCATTATACAATTTTTTTCTTCTCTTTCTTTTAACTGATGCCAAATTTCTTCGGTGATAAAAGGCATGAACGGATGAAGAACCTTCATTAACTTTTCAAAGAAAACAATTGTTTCATCAAGAGTCTTTCTATCAATGGGCTGCTGATATGCCGGTTTGATCATCTCAAGATACCATGAGCAAAAGTCATCCCATATCAGTTTGTAAACCAGCATCAAAGCATCTGAAATACGATACTTTAAAAATTGATCATCAAGAACTTTTAAACAGGAATTTAATTTTGCCTTAAACCAATCAACTGAAACTTCACTTGATTGTGGCTGTTCAAGGTTTTTTTCAACTTTCCAGCCTTTAACAAGGCGTAATGCATTCCATATTTTATTACTGAAGTTCCTGCCCTGCTCGCATAAAATTTCATCAAAAGGCAGGTCATTGCCCGCAGGTGAAGTCAGCAGCATTCCCACTCTTACTCCATCAGCACCAAACTTATTCATCAGCTTAATCGGGTCAGGAGAATTACCAAGCGACTTTGACATTTTTCTTCCCAATTTATCTCTGACTATTCCCGTTAAATAAACATTTTTAAAAGGAATATCTTTTCTGTATTCCAAACCTGCAATTATCATTCTTGCCACCCAGAAAAAAAGGATTTCAGGTGCAGTAACCAAATCATCGGTTGGGTAGTAATATTTTATATCCTTATTATCAGGATACCTGATACCATCAAAAACAGATATTGGCCATAACCAGGATGAGAACCATGTGTCTAAAACATCCTCATCTTGTTTAATATTTTCAATCTTTAAATCAGGTAAATTGAATTTTGATTTTGCAATTTCATAAGCTTCTTTTTGGGATTTTGCCACTATCATTTCGTTATCCGGCAGGTAATAAACAGGAATCCTCTGCCCCCACCACAACTGCCGCGAAATGCACCAATCCCTCACATTCTCCATCCAGTGACGGTAAGTATTTTTAAATTTCTTAGGATAAAAGTTAATCGTATCATTTATCACAACTTCCAAAGCGGGTTTGGCTAATTCACCCATTTTCAGGAACCATTGCAAGGACAGCTTGGGTTCAATCATTTCATCGGTTCTTTCGGAGAAACCGATTTTATTAACATAATCTTCAATTTTTACAAGATGTCCTTTTTCCTTCAGTTCAACAACAATTTCATCTCTTGCAATAAACCTGTCCTTGCCAATGTATAGTTCAGCTTCTTTGCTAAGGGTTCCATCATCATTAAAAATATCAATGGATTTCAGCTTATGCCTTATCCCTATTTCATAGTCATTAATATCGTGGGCAGGAGTGATTTTCAGGCAACCCGTACCAAATTCCCGGTCAACATAATCATCTTCAATAACCGAAACCGACCTGTTAACCAAAGGAACCAGAACACGTTTTCCTTTCAGGTTCTTATATCTTTCATCTTCAGGATTTACACAAACAGCAGTGTCTCCAAGTATTGTTTCTGGACGAGTTGTAGCGATGGTTACCCATTCATCTTCCGTTCCTTCTACTTTATATCTGATATAATATAATTTTGATTGAACCTCTTTATGAATAACCTCTTCATCCGAAAGAGCTGTTAATGCTTTCGGATCCCAGTTAACCATTCTCACTCCGCGATAGATAAGTCCTTTATTGTACAAATCAATAAAAACATCAATCACCGATTCGTACATTTCTTT
>JAUXFX010000257.1 GCA_030622635.1 Bacteroidota bacterium | reverse complement strand
CAATGTCAAAATATATTAAGAAAAAAAATATTACAGTTTGGTTTTCGGTGCCTTCACATGCAGTGTTAATGTCAAAAATGAGGTTGTTGAAAAATAAAATTTTTCCAAATCTAAGATATTCATTTTTTTGTGGCGAGCCATTATTGTCAAGAACTGCTGAAGCCTGGCAAACTACTGCACCGAATTCACAAATTATTAATCTTTACGGACCTACTGAAACTACAATAGCAATAAGTTTTTATGAATGGAAAAAAAATGATAAAAACGATGAATTAAACGGAATAGTTTCAATCGGCAAAATTTTCCCGACACAAGATTTTTGTATAATAAATTCAAAGTGTGAGATTGTAAAACCCGGCACCAAAGGTGAACTTTGTTTAAGCGGATCTCAGGTAATTGACGGATATTTTAAGGATGAAGTAAACACGTCAAAACATTTTATTAAAATTTCTGAAAAAGGAAATAAAATCTGGTATAAAACAGGTGATATTGTTATTGAAGCGGGGAATAAAAATATTTATTTTACCGGAAGAACCGACAGCGAGGTGAAAATTAGCGGTTACAGGGTGAATTTATTTGAAGTTGACCATACAATTGCAAAAGTCGTGGATACTGAGTCGGTTGTTACAATTTATGCAGGACAGGAAAAAAATGCGTCAAATAAATTATTTTCATTTATCGGCATTTTGGCTAACAATAAAATCAATGAAAAAACTGTTTTGAATTATTGCAAAGAACATTTGCCATGGTATATGATTCCTGAAAAAATATTTTTTATAAATAAATTACCTTTAAATGTTAATGGAAAAATAAACAGAAAAAGATTAATTGAAAAATATTTATGATAAAAGACAAAGAGATTTCGGAATACATTTTTTTTAAGCTAAAAGAAAAACTTGAACAGTTTGGAATTGATAAAAGCGAAATCAAGAACGATTTTGATCTGGTTCAAAGTGGATTGTTAGATTCAATGTCGTTTGTTGATTTGGTTACTGAAATGGAAAAATATTTTAATATTGAAATTGATTTTGAAGAAGCATTTGATGAATCTAAACTTACAAAGATTAATGGATTAATTGAAATTTTTAAAAATGCCCCAAATGAATAATCTTAAAATTAAACACATAACCGACTCAGATGACAAGTCGCTTCAGCAGGTTGAGCAACTGTTTGTTGATATGTATGAATTTATAAAAGATAAAGGATTAAAACTGCAATTAATTGAAGGAGGCGAAAAATTATGGATCAACTCTGTGAAGAAATCTATAAACAGGTTTGCTGCTCTTATTATTGCTTTGGAAGATGACAGGGTTGTAGGATTTATTCACGGGGTTATTCGTTTTGCACCTGATTTTTTGGGTGGCTCAAAAGTGGGATTTGTTACACATCAGCATATTGTTCCCGAATGCCGCGGAAAAGGATTAGGTAAAAAAATGATGTTTGCTTTGGAAGATTGGTTCAAAAGTAAAAATATAAAATCAGTTGAGTTACAGGCAAATTATTTTAATGAATACTCAAGAAAATATCTTGAAAAATGCGGTTATGAATATGAATTGGTTCAGTTTAGGAAGTTTATCTGACTAAGCACTCCAAAATATTAAGTTTTAGTGCAAAGACTAATAAGAACTAATAAACTTTTAAACTTAACGTCAAACGTCAAACATCAAACTGTATTAAAAACCAAATTAAATACACTTCGTATTTCACTTGGTAAACTTTAGCTACATTATGAATCAAAACGTCTATATCCCTTATTGTAAAATAGTTGATGAACTGAATATTCAGAAAGGTGATATTGTTATGTTTGCATCAGATATTACAAAATTGGCTTTTCTTGCAAAAAAAAATGAGGGAGAATTCAATATTGATAAATTTATTGACAGTTTTCAGGATAAAGTTGGAGAAGAAGGAACATTGATAATACCAGCATTTAATCATAATCTCAGATCATTTCAAAAATTTGATTTATATAAAACCAAACCCGTTACAGGCACACTTTCAATAGCTTGCTTTAATCGCAAAGATTTTAAAAGAACCAAACATCCCTTGCATTCGTTTATGGTTTTTGGGAAATATGCAGATTATTTATGTAGCATGAATAACCAAAGTTCATTTGGGAAAGATTCGCCGTTTGCCTTTTTGAAAGATAAAAATTCAAAAATGATTTTGATTTCAACAGGCATTGCCGAAGCATTTACATTTGCACATTTTGTTGAGGAAACCGAAAAAGTCAGATACAGGAAATATAAAACCTTTAAAATTTTTTATACTGACGAAGATGATAAAACTTCTTTGAAACAATTTTTACTTTACAAAAAAAAGCCGGGATGGGATTTGAATTTTAAGCCTATTGAAGAAATCCTGAAAAATTCAATCTTGAAAGAAAAATCAGTGAATAATATAAAAATTCAGATGTTAAATCTTGCAGATGCGTATTTAATTATTCAAAAAGATATTCGTGAAAATAATGCCAAAAGTTTAGCGTATTTTAGTAAAAAACTTTTTATAAGAGATATTATTAAAGATATTCTTCATAAATTTAACATTTTTAGTTCGGCGCAAGATAGAATCACTAATCAAAAAAATACGTTATGAGGAATAGTGGAGTAATGGAGTATTGGAATATTGGAGCAGTGGAATAGTGGAATAATGGAGTAATGGAGTATTGGAGTATTGGAGTATTGGAGTATCCATACGGACTCCTTTTAGTCGTTGGAATAATGGAATAATGGAATATTGGAGTACTGGAGTAGTGGAATATCCATACGGACTCCTTTTAGTCGTTGGAATAGTGGAGTATTGGAGTATTGGAGTAATGGAATATTGGAATATTGATTAATGTTGTCTATCACTGTTGTCCGAATAAAAATAATTTATAATGATAAAATGCACTATTGATAATTTTTTGATGAATATTTCGCCCCTACGGGGCTATATTTTTGTGGATACACTTTTCTATAAACATTTCGTCCCTAACGGGACTATTTTTTTAAACTCCGTTAGGAGTGGAATGTTTATAGAACATAGTAATAACCGCAATTTAAAGCTCCGTAGGAGCGAAATATAAAACAAACTTATGACAATAATTAGCATTTTAATTTAATCGGACATCAATGAAAGAAAATATGTTTTATCAGCACATCAAAATATTATTTTGACTATATTTACACATGCAATATGAAGCTAATTATTGATTTTGGAAATACATT
>JAUXFX010000202.1 GCA_030622635.1 Bacteroidota bacterium | reverse complement strand
GGGTCGCCACCGTGACGAATAATATCCCTTACAATTGAAGAATTTATAGCAGTTAATTCGGGTGTTGTTAAAAGAAAAATCGTTTCAATTTCCGGAAAGAGTTTTTTATTAACCTGTCCTATGCTGCGTTCAAATTCAAAATCGGCTGAAGTTCTCAATCCCCTTAAAAGATATTTTGCATTATTCTTTTTACAAAAATCAACTGTCAAGCCCTTATACTTCGCAACTCTGATTGAAGGATAATCAGCAAAAACCTTTTTAATCCATCCCATACGTTTTTCAATAGGAAAAAAACTCTCTTTTTCAGAATTTTCACCAACAGCTATAATTATTTCATCAAAAAGCGGCATTGCTCTTTTTATAATTGATTCATGACCTTTTGTTATCGGGTCAAAGGAACCTGGGAAAACTGCAATTTTTTTCATGTCGTTAATTTTAATACAAAGATACAAATTTACTTAAACATTCCATTTCAGAATTAACTATCTTGAAAGAAACCGACGGGTTAACCCGTCGGTTTCAACAGATTTGACCCATAACCTCATTTTTAATCTTAATCTTACTGAGAAATGAAACGAAACAATTCAAAAATTGAACGATATGTATTTTTTAGGGCTTTTGTAATTTCCTGTTTGTTCATCCATCTTACATCAGTAATGCCTTCTTCGGTTTGAGGCACAGGCGTTTGCATTGATTCGGTAAACATTTTATACCAGTAAGTTTTTTTAATAATTCTTTCTCCTTTTAAAGTGTAGATATGATACGTACAAGGTAATTTTTTTATAATTTTAATATCACTAATTCCTGTTTCTTCCATCACTTCACGTATTGCTGCATTATCAGGTTCTTCATTTTTTTTCATCTTTCCTTTCGGTAAATCCCATTTATCATATCTATAAATTAACATAATTTTATTTGCCGCATTTCTGAGTATTCCACCGGCAGCTTCAATTTTATTAAAAAATGATGTGAATATTTTGAATAACTTTTCAACATTTTTTTCACTAATAATATATAAATTTGTTTTACTGTCATCTTTTATAAATTCCTCAAACTCAGCAAATAACTCTTTTGCTGATATAAGTTTAAGTATCCTGTCATTTTCCGATACTTGCAAGTTGTTCATATCTTCAATAAAAACAACAGCTTTATTATTAATAAAAACTTTATACATTTGTTTTATGATATTTAATGAAGAAACCGCATTAACAATTTCAGATTTTCTACTGCAAATTAAAGCAATTAAATTAGATATTACCAATCCTTTTACATGGGCATCAGGATTAAAGTCACCGATTTATTGTGATAACCGCATTACGCTTTCCTTTCCGAAGATAAGAACTTATATCAGGCAGGAGTTTGTAAAAATTATTAATGAAGAATTCGGCTCAGTTGATGTTATAGCAGGAGTAGCTACCGGAGGTATTGCTCAGGGGGCTCTTGTTGCCCAGGAACTTGGCTTGCCATTTGTTTATATACGATCGTCTCAGAAAAAACATGGCTTAACGAATCAAATTGAAGGAATAGTTGAATCAGGTCAATCAGTAGTTGTTGTTGAAGACCTGATTTCAACAGGAAAAAGTAGTCTGAATGCTGTTAATGCACTCAGAGAAGCCGGATGCAATATTAAAGGTATGGTAGCAATTTTTACTTATGATTTAACAATTGCCAAGGAAAACTTTGAAAAAGCAGACTGTAAATTAATCACACTCTCAGATTACAATTTTTTAATCCGTAAAGCTGTTGAAACCAATTACATCAACGAATCTGATATTCAATCATTAGTAAGATGGAGAGAAAATCCTAAGAAGTGGGGTAGATAGATGGAGTAATGGAATTTTGGAATAATGGAATGATGGAAAAAAATTTATTCGTCTTAAATTCGTGGCGTTTTATATCTGAGTAGTTATATTTCAAAAACCGAATTACAAATTATTTAATATAAATGGTGAAAATCAAAAGCGATAAAGTTTTAATAAATAAACCGAATAAGGAAATATTTTCATTTCTGAGTAATTTCAATAATTTTGAAAAACTAATGCCTGAACAGGTAATTAATTGGAATTCAACCGAAGATACTTGTTCTTTTACAGTTAAAGGAATGGCTGATATTGGAATGAGAATCAAGGAAGCAAATAAATTTTCTTTTATTCATATTGTTTCTGAGGGAAAAGCACCCTTTGATTTTGACATGATGTGTCATATTGAACCTGCTGAAAATAATCAATCACAAGTCCAACTTGAATTAAAAGCCAACATGAACCCTATGCTTGCAATAATGGCTAAAAGACCCTTGCAAAACCTGATTGATATAATGGTTTCCAAATTAAAGGAACATTACGAGTAAATTCATGCACTTAATATTCAGAGCTCAGTATTTTGTATGATTCTATTATAATAAATCGCAAGTCATAGTTTAAATACATTAATCCAAAATGGGGCTTAAAAAAAATTAACTAATTTTGTAAAAATGACGTTGTCATAAAAGAAAGGGAAAGCTATTATGTCAATTCGATTAAAACTATCAATAGGATTATTTATAATTATTTTAGCTTCTAATATTATATTAGCTGTTGTTACATCTCTTTATGTTGGAAATGTATACTTTACAGAGGTACAAACCCGCGTCCGTCTCGATTTAAATTCAGCTCGTGATATTTACAACAATTCTATTGATCAAATTGAACAGGTTCTGAAAGCAATATCTATTCGTCGAAAAATATCATATCCTCTGGAACAAGAGGTTAAGGGAGACCTTGGAAAAGTTTTACAAAATATATACAATAACAGTGGTATAGATATGCTTACTCTTGTCGGGACAGATGGGCGTGTAATATATCGTGCGCATAATCCGCAACAAAAAGGTGATGATATATCTGAAATACCCATAATTAAAAAAGTATTGGAAGAATGGAAACCGGCAAAAGGAACTATGGTGGTCTCACAAGAAATATTGCAAAATGAAAGTGAGGAATTGGCTAAGCGGGCGATCATCAAAATAGAAGATACCCCTAAGTCACGTTCCGTTTCAAAAAATATAGAAAAGAGGGGTTTTATTATTGCATCTGCTGTACCATTCGTATCATTCGATAATGAAAATAATGAAAAGATACTGGGTTTTCTGATGGGAGGCTATCTAATAAACAATCATTTTGAAATCGTTGATAAGATCAAATCAGAAGTTTTTCAGGATCAGAGTTACGAAGGAGAAGATATTGGCACTGCAACTATCTTTTTTGATGATCTGCGAATTTCCACAAATGTTAAGGGAAAAAATGATCAAAGAGCTACCGGAAGCAAAATGAGTTCTGAAGTATATGATCATGTTATTAATAAAGGTAAGGTATGGGATGATAGGGCATTTGTAGTTAATAAATGGTATATTACAAGCTATGAACCCATCCGGGATCCGGATAATAAGATAATTGGTTCACTATATGTAGGCTTGCTTGAAGAACCATATAAAGAACCACAAAAGGTCATTATTGTTTTTTTTATTATTATAGTTTGTATATGTGCAATTGCCAGCCTGCTCCTGTTGTTTTTTTATATCAGAAAGTTGCTCAAGCCAATGGATATTATTATGACTATGAGTAAAAAAATAATTGCAGGCGATCTTACTGCCCGTTGTAGTATCCATTCTTCTTGTGAGATGGGGATCCTCTGTAAAACAATTAACCGGATGGCTGAAGCTATCGAACAACGTGAGAAAGAATTACAAAGAATTACTCAACAACAGATCGGTCAGAGTGAAAAGCTTGCTTCTATCGGACGATTATCCGCCGGAATAGCCCATGAAATAAATAATCCTCTTACAGGGGTTCTGACGTTTGCCCATTTACTTAAACAAAAGAAAAATAATTCAGAAGAGGACATTAATGATTTGGATGTGATAATCAGAGAAACTACAAGAGTGCGTGAAATCGTCAAAGGGCTTCTTGATTTTGCACGGCAAACCCCTTTTAAAAAAGAAAATTTAAATATTAATGATATTTTACATCAAATTCTTAAACTGATTAAAAATCAAAAAGAGCTTAGAAAAATTGTTATTGAAGAAAATTACTCAAAAATTATTCCGGATTGTTATTGCGATAAAAACCAATTACAACAAGTGTTTCTTAACATAATTCTCAATGCAGGAGAAGCGATTCCATACACAGGTACAATAACAATAACTACATCAATTAAACAAAATCATATTGTTATCACTATAAAGGATACCGGTTGCGGGATTAAAAAAGAAAATCTAAATAAAATATTTGATCCGTTTTATACAACCAAACCGGTAAATAAAGGAACAGGATTAGGATTAAGCATTAGTTATGGAATTATTCAACAACATGGAGGTTATATAGAATGTGAGAGTGAAGAAGGCAAAGGTACAACCTTCAATATCTTTTTACCTGTTAATAATGATTGAATGGTGGAATGATGGAATGATGAAACATCCATGATTAATTTTAAACACACTGGAGCATGATTATAAAATGAAACTTGAAATTGGAAATTGGAAATTTGGACTCTCCTGAATTTCTAATTTCCAATTTCTAATTTCTCAAAAACACAAACAGTTAAATACAAACCAGTTACTAAAACATAAACATATGAATGAATGAATGATAATTTAGTGAAGTGCCGGATATTAGTTATTGATGATGAACCTGTTGTCGGATTAAGTTGTGAACGCATTTTGTCACTGGAAAAAAAATATGAAATAAGAATTGAAACAAATTCTCAACAAGGCTTGAAAGAAGCATTAACGGATAATTATGATCTTATTCTTCTTGATATTGTAATGCCGGATTTAGATGGAATGGAAATATTAAAAAGAATTAAGGCATTGGGAATATCTTCAGAAGTTGTCATCATTACAGGATATGCTACCATTCAAACAGCAATTGAAGCTATTAAACATGGGGCTGCCGATTATGTAAGCAAACCTTTTACGCCGGATGAACTGAAAATAATTATTGAGAAAGTAATTAAACATTCGGCATTGCTGAAAGAAAACATAGCTTTAAGAAAAGAGTTACACATGCATCAGGGGTTTGAAGGAATAATTGGAAAAACCCCTAATATGGAGAAAATTTTTTCAATCATTAAACGTGTAGCGACCACAAATGGGACAGTCATTATTACAGGAGAAAGCGGGACAGGTAAAGAGCTCATTGCGAAAGCGATTCACAGACTTAGCCTGCGAAATGATAAACCATTCATAGCTTGTGATTGCAGCGCCTTAGCTCCAACTCTTCTGGAAAGCGAACTTTTTGGCCATGTTAAAGGTTCGTTTACCGGAGCTATAGCAGCTAAAAAAGGTCTTTTTGAAATTGCAGATAAAGGAACTTTGTTTTTAGACGAAGTTTCAAATATAAGTCTGGAAACACAAAGTAAATTATTAAGAGTGCTGGAAACTTGTGAAATAAAAAAGGTTGGTGATATTATTGAACGAAAAATTGATATTCGTTTGATCGTTGCTACTAATAAAAACTTATTGAAGATGATTAAAGAAGGGACTTTTCGGGAAGACCTTT
>JAUXFX010000126.1 GCA_030622635.1 Bacteroidota bacterium | reverse complement strand
TTTTATTATGCCTTGCGGTACACTCCGCGAATGCAGAGGTGGTGCCAAAAGAGCCGATATTATAATTGTCACTAAAACCGATACTGTTTTTTCACCAATTACAAGAAGAAGACTAACAGGGTTGATAAAACCTAAAGCTTATCAAAAATTATATTTTTCATATGTTATATATGGAGAAAAACTGCCTGTTCCTGGCATTGAAAATAAAATCAATAAAAAAACCTTTAACACAATATTATTATTTTCAGGAATAGCAAATTCATATCCATTTCAGGAACATCTGAAAAAATATTGTCAGGAATTAATTGTTCTTGACTTCCCCGATCATCACAAGTATACAACAAAAGAATTAAATAAAATTATTGAAGCTTACAATGATGTTTTTTCAAAAAACAAAATAATCATCACAACTGAAAAAGATGCAATGCGTTTAATTAAAACCGAATTAATAAAATATATAAAAGACTTTCCCGTATATTACATTCCTATTACAATAAAGTTTCACAAAGATGATGCTGCAAAGTTTGACAAACAAATATTAAGTTATGTTGCAAAAAATCAAAAAGACAATAGGGTTCATAAAAAATAAAACCACATTAAAACCTCAAATCGGAATTATTTTAGGAACAGGTTTAGGAGGCTTAACCAAAGAAATTGATGTAAAATTCAGCATTCCATACAAATCCATTCCAAATTTTCCTGTTTCAACTGTTGAAGGTCATAAAGGGCAATTAATTTTTGGTACTCTTGGTGGAAAAAATGTTGTTGCAATGCAAGGAAGATTTCATTATTATGAAGGCTATTCAATGAATGAAATAATCTTTCCTGTCAGGATTTTAAAATACCTGGGTATTGAATTGCTGATTGTTTCAAATGCAGGCGGTGGAGTTAATCCGGAATTCAGTGTTGGTGATATAATGTTCATTACCGATCATATTAATTTAATACCTAATCCATTAATAGGAATAAACGACAAGAAACTCGGTCCCAGATTTACAGATATGAATGGAGCTTATGATAAAAAAATAATTAGTAAAGCTATTAAAATCGCAAGACTTCATAACATCAAATATCAAACCGGCGTTTATGCAGGTATTACAGGACCTACCTTTGAAACACCATCCGAGTATAAATACTTAAAAATAATCGGTGCTGACGCTGTAGGAATGTCAACCACGCCTGAAGTAATAGCAGCCCGACACATGAATTTACCTTGCTTTGCAATTTCAGTAATTACTAATATTAACTTTGAAGGGAAACCTGTTGAAGTTTCGCATAAGGAAGTAATTGATACTACAAGTGTTATTGAGCCGGAAATGACATTAATAATCAAAGAGCTGATATCATCTTAAAATCCAAAACTTTTAACCTCCACAGCTTATTAATTTTACATCGCTTGTAAGAATTCGCTTTCATCATAATTTACAATAATACTTGAGTCGGTAATTATAGAAATAGTACCTGAAAACTTTAATTTATCTTTTGTTTTAATGTAAATTTGATCACCTGCACGATATTTAATATTTTTAACAGTACCGGGTTTTTCCAGCAGGAGTATTTTCTGGGCATTAACTGCTATACTTAATGCTAAAAATAAAATTAATGTTAAGAATAATTTTGCTGGTTTAGCCATAAAATTAAATTTGCAACAATAAAAATACAATTATTTTATTATTATTGCAAATTAAAGAAGATTTAAATTTTGGATCAAGAAAAAAATACCATATCAAAAAATCAAAAGATATACTTTGTATCCGATTTCCATTTAGGAATTCCCGACCATGATAGCAGTCTGAAAAGGGAAAAGTTATTAGTCAGATGGTTAGATGAAATAATTAAGGATGCAAAGGAAATATATTTGATGGGTGACATTTTTGATTTCTGGTTTGAGTACAAAACCGTAATTCCAAAAGGATATGTTCGTTTGTTCGGGAAATTAGCCGAAATTACTGATTCAGGAATCCCGGTTCATTTATTTCGCGGCAATCATGATATCTGGGCTTTTAATTATCTTAATAAGGAAATTAATATTCAGCTTCACCGAAAACCTGTTATTAAAGAATTTAACGGAAAAATCTTTTATCTGGCACATGGCGATGGACTCGGACCGGGTGATAAAGGCTATAAATTCCTGAAAAAAACTTTTGAGTGTAAACTTAATCAGTGGTTATTCCATTGGCTTCATCCGGATTTAGGAGCACAAATGGGTCTGTACTTTTCAAAAAAGAGCAGGTTGGCAAATTTTGCCAAAGAAGGCAAAAAAGAAAACAGTACTCCTCTTCAGGATGAAATGCTGTTTAAATATAGCAATGAAATTCTAAAAAAAGAACCTTCGATCAATTACTTTATTTTCGGACACAGACATGTACCCATTAGTGCTCAGCTTTCCAAAACCTGTAATTTAATAATTCTCGGCGATTGGATAACAAATTTTTCTTATGCTGTCTTTGATGGAAACGAAGTAAAAATAAAGTTCTATAAATCTAACTAAATGTAATAAACGCATTTGCAAAAAAATTCCAAACCGTAACTATTGCAATTGCAAAAACTTTTGACAGGTAAAAATTTAACTTAAATTTAGTTACGATTATCCAAAGGATAAGTGTGTTAATACCCAAACCTATCATTGAGATTATAATAAATTCCGAATATTCAACAAATATTTCAGGGTCGGTACTTTTGAAAGTCCATACACGGTTTAAATAATAATTTGAGCTGGCAGCAAGAGTAAAGCCAATTGCGTTGGAAACATATTTCTGGATTTTAAGGATTTCCTTACAGATATATGTAAATCCGAAATCTACAAATAATCCTGTAAAACCTACAATTCCGAATTTTACGAATTTATATAAAAAAGACAGTGACCAGATTTCGGACATAAAAAAATATTTTTACTATCAGCTACTTATTTACAAATTAACCAGCAAAACCTTCTTCTCCCCGTTTCTTATAATATCAACGGTGATAATTTGTCCCGGCTCAAACTTTTTCAGGCGATTCATATAATCGTAAATATTTTTAACAGGTTTACCTTCAATAGCAACGATTAAATCACCTTTTAACATTCCTGCTCTATCAGCCGGCCTTCCCTGAGTAACTCCTCCTACAGCCAAACCATTTTCTTGGGCAGATGTAAAATCAGGCATAATTCCCAATGTAACTTTCAGCTTTTTTCCATATTTTGATTTTTTCTTTTGACCCGCAGCTTTGAATGTAAGCTCATCAGGTCTGTTGATGATATCCAATATCAAATTGTAAGAAAAATCAGCAACTAATTTTTGACCTTCAAAATTTATAATTTCAATATCATCAAAAGGAGTATGATAATCAGCGTGAGCACCTGTTGTAATAAAAAACACAGGAATATTTTCAGCATAAAAAGAAGCATGATCTGAAGGTCCGTATCCTTCCGGAGAATATCTTAGTTTGATTTTACTTCCTTCAGCTAAATTATCAAGAATTGACACTGCTTCGGCTGAGGTACCTGTACCGCTTATAACAATTGCTTTTGATTCAGGATTTAATCTTCCGATCATATCAAAATTTATCATTGTTTTGATATTTCCAATGTCTGTCAACGGGTTGGCTGTAAAGTATTTTGAACCGAGAAGCCCCATTTCTTCAGCACCAAAAGCCATAACAATTACGCTTCTTTTGAGTTCATTTTTGTGGGCTGATAATTTTTCGGCAATTTCAATAATACCGGCAACTCCCGAAGCATTGTCGTCGGCGCCGTTGTGCACTGCATTTGTATCCGGCATTCTGGAACCTGAACCCGGTCCACCCATACCTAAATGATCATAATGTGCTCCAATTACAACAAATTCATTTTTCAGAACAGGATCATTGCCCTCAATCATTGCAACAACATTTTGAGTCTGAGCTATTTTCTGCAAAACCTCAGTTGATGCGTCAACTATAACAGGCACTTCAAAACTTGCAGGTTTATGACTATTATTTAATTGTTTTTCAAGATTTTCTATAGTCTGATTGTTTTGTTCCAGTATTTTGTCAGTTATGTTTCTTTTAATATTTATCACAGGCAGACCTGAATTTGATTTTGTTTTATCAAAATACAATGAGACCAGATTATCTTCTTTATCAATTTCAACACCTGTAACAAACAAAACACCTGCTGCACCTTTATCTCTTGCAGTCAACACTTTGTCGCGATCATCGGCATAAGGTAAATATTTGTTTTCTTCTTCGTTAATATCAGGTGTGCCTCTTAAAATAATTACCCATTTATCAGATACATCAATGTTTTCATAATCGTTCCATTTGATGCTGTCTTTGTTAATGTCAAATCCATAACCAACAAAAACGACAGTTGCTTTTATTTCATCATTTTTACTGAACGAATATGTGGCAAAGTCTTCGTTAAGTTTTCCTTCAAACTCATTAAAAGAAAAAAAGTTGTTATCACCGGTTTTTACTTCTGTAACAACGTTAAAATATTGAAAGCCATCATCTCCAAGTAATCCGGCATCAAAACTTTTGAATTGGTTTCTTATATAATCTGCTGCATTTTTTCCTCCTGGTGTTCCCGGCTTTCTGCCTTTTAAAGAATCTGAGGCAAGAATTGAAATATGTTCTTTTAATTCGTTTACGGTTATTTCAGGATTTTGCTGAATCTGGGCAAATAAACCTGCATTAAAATTTATTAAAATTAGTATTGCTAAATTTTTAAATAATGTTTGTTTCATCCTAATAAAATTTAAGGTAGTAAAATTAAGCTGCGAAGGTATTAATAAACCTGTTAGATTTATGCTGTTATACTGAAAAAAAATATTTTTACAACAAACTTTTATATTTAAACAAAATGATCGTTATTTAATCAATACAAATTTTTTCGTAATAGAATATTTATTTGTAATTATTTTATAAAAATAAACTCCTGTCGGTAAATCCGAACCATCAAACTCAACTTCATAACTTCCTGAATCACGTTTTTCATTTACAATTTTTCTTATTTTATTTCCCTGTGCATCAAATATGCTTAAGGTTACAAAACATGTTTCCTGCAAATTAAATCTGATGTTTGTTGTTTTGCTGAACGGATTAGGATAATTTTGAGAAAGCAAAAAAGTTGAGGATTCAGCGGGTTTTTCAATTGATGTAAAAATAAATGGTGTGAATTGCAAACCGTCAATCCATAATTCAAAGCCGACATCCCATGTATCGGCATGAAACTCAAAATAACTGATACTATCTAATGAAATATTGCCAAACGAAGTTCTTGACCATAAAGAATTGCCTGCTATCGGAATTGAATAATTTTTCCAGCTTCCGATTGTTGGATTTAAAATTGAAGATGCTGAGGTTGTATATTTATAAAAGTCGCCACAGTCATTTCCTAAAATAATATGGCAAAACTGAAACCCATACGGGGAATAATTTTCTGATTTTAACCAAATATTTATAGAATCGTTTTCTGTAAAACTCCAGGTGGCAATGGAATCGCCACCGGGTCTGTAAGTTGCAGCAATATCCCAGCCATTAGGAGTAGAAATATGAACAGATGCATAGCCAACCTTTTTATCAGTAGAGTCCCATTCAATAATTGTAGGTTCATGCAAGCCATACCACCAACACGATTCAGGATAAGCATACCATACAGCCGGAGGTTCCGACAGGTCGTCAGGAGGGGTTTTCTGAAATACCGGTTCATCACCGGGAATATAAGGATGCCAGATAACTTCACCTTTTGCCGGATTATCATGCACATCATAAATATTGCATGCGATTATTTCCTCATCATTTATCATAAAGTTATTGTCAACAGCCCAAATATCGTATTGGGAATTATTTTCAATATGGTAAAAAATACTCCGTTCAAAAAGATTAGCGGTTATTGAATCTTCTGTTGATAATCCTTCAAGATATATTCCATTTCTGTTATTTATAAATTGATTGTTCCTTACAACCAAATGCTCGGTTTCTTTTGCCGAGATTGCAACAGTGTTACCTTCAATAATATTATCATAAATATAATAATCATGTGAAAACTGATTTTGATAAGGTGGTATTCCATCACCTTCCCACAGTTCAAAGCCGTTAGGATTATTGTTTATTATATTATTTGTAAATGTATTATTAAAGCCCCTGTCAACAGCAATTCCTGAATATTGATTGCCAATTATTTCGTTGCTGTCAACTATGCTGTTAAAAGAATATCCGAGCCAAAAACCATAATGACTGTAATTGCAGAGATTGTTTTTATAAATATTTCCATCTGCAAATGTAGCTTCAATGGCATTATGAGGTGAGTAAGAACAATCATTATAAGCAAAGTAATTATTGTTAGGAATTGTTGAATAATTATATTGACCTAAAAATACTCCATCACCAGAATATGTTAAATCATTGTGTTCCACACGGTTTTCATTTGAAACTATTAGCAAAATTGCTGCACAATCGCTTGGGTCGGTCTCGCGGTTGACATGAGAGCAATCATTATGATGAATATTACAACTGTCAGTAAAATTCATTCTGACACCAAAGCCGGTATTCCAGTTTAAAACATTATTATGAATATGTATGCTGTCGCATTCATACATAGCTATTCCATCATTTTGTTGGGTCATTAAATTTGAAAATAGCTCAGATACTCTGCTTTGATGCATTAAAACGCCACCTCCCAATGCCTGGTCAACACCTGTCCAGATTGATATCCAGCCGGTAGTATCCTTTTGGTTGTATGAAAAATTATTATCATTGATTATAATATTATGTGAGTTTTTAACTACTGTAGCATAATAGTAATTAAAAACAGCATCAAAGTTTTTGATTATAATATTATTTGAGTTCTCAATATAAACCATATAACCGAAGTAATTCTCACCTTCAACCGTAACACTGTCGCCATCAATAATAATATTTTCTTTTCCCACAATCTGAATTACACCATCTTCATCGAAATCGCCGAATGTATAATCGCCGGCAACTATTTTTATCCATGAGTTGCTTGGTATTTCCCAGTTATCCTGTAATGGCAGGTATTGCTGAGAAAAAGTAAGATTTGTAAAAAATAACAAAGCAAAAATTAGTAGTATAAATTTTTTCATAATGCCTCCTTGTTTATTAATTGTTTTCTCAAAAGTAATAAAATCTTCAGGAAAATAAAATTGTTTTAGGTCTAAAAAAATACGATTGTAATTCGAATCATCATAAACATTCCATTTCTATAATATCTTCAATCAAACGTATTTTCAACTTTCTTACAATATCACTGATAGAGAAATGGAATGTTTTAATAAATAATCATTTTCTTCGTAACCTTAACCGCACCGGCATATACAGTGTAAAAATAAACACCGGAACTTAAATTGCTTGCGTCAATAGTTAAAGTGTGAGAGCCGGCAACAACTTTTCCATTATTTATTTCATAAACTTTTTGTCCGGTTAAGTTAAATACTTCTAAGCTAAGCTCAGAAGCTTTTTTAAGATTAACAGTTACAACTGATGTATTATTAAACGGGTTCGGGAAATTTTGAGAAACGAATGTTTTGTTATTTTCAAGAGATTCAATACATACAAAACAAGGTAAAGTAATTGAGCTCCAAATAAAGTCTTCATCAGTATATGAAAAATCCTGTATGTATTTAAATTGTACAATTGAAGATGGATTAAGCGGGTCAAAATCTTCATAAACTATCGGAATGATGTATTGATCGCCAACTGTTAAGGTATAATGAGAAGTAGTTGCAAAATATGCCTGATTCATTCCTGCTGAATAAGCAGTAACATTATTTGGCAAGTCAGCACCTGCATTATCACCTGATAAGCAATTTGTTGCAAGGTCATATCCACGTGCATAAACATCAGGTTGGTTATTTTCTTCAACACCTTCAAGTTGTGTGTCAAGCCATGTTATGAATACTTTCAAGCCATCAGTAGTAATAGAAGCATTTATATGGTTATCTACATCACAATTACCAAAAATACCACGGAAGGTTTTGCAAGAGCCTAAAAAAGCTCCATACCATGTTATGCCACCGTCAAGTGTGTAAATATCAAATGCAGCGAAAGAATATTCAGCAGTAACTATTGAATAAGGTTCCGCTCCTGCTACACCAATAATTACACCGATATGAAGGTTTCCAAGGGCATCAACTACAATATCATGTTCGTAGGCAGTAGTATAAACTATTTCATCTCTTTCAGGAACAGGTGGTTCAAATAATTCGGCAATTTGTTCATCGGTTAAATACCATATTACTTCATAAATTCCGTCAGGTCCTCCAAGCTGGATACAAACAGCATCTTCCCATGTATTACCACCATCGGTAGTTTTATGAACTATCGGATAAACAGCATTAGTTGAGAATGGGATTTCTTCATTATTTCCGAGTAATGAAATATAACCTGTTATCCCATCAGGAGCGAATGCGATTTTTTCATCATAAACATACCCTGTTCCTGTCATTGGGGCAGGAAAAAGCCATTCTTCATAAACATAATCATTATCAATAAATGTTCCCTGGTTAATGATAAGATTTTCCGTATATATTCCGCCGCTTGTCCAATCCATACTCGGGTCAACAACCCATGTAGCACCTAATGTAGTAATTGTAAATGCCTCCGGGATATATTGAAAAAAATTGCCATGACTTGCTTTAAGATGCTTTGATGTATCATCATGATTAACTAAATTGGCAATACCATAACTATATCCACCCCAGCTACCGCCATTTGAGCCGTCAAGATTTGGAGCGAAAAAAGCAAACCATGCATTAGCCGGATCAATATTACCTTCAGGATTGTAAATCGCACTGTTTGGATAACGTACTGCATCAGTATTATAATAACCACCCGAAATAGTAGATTCATAAATTCTGATGTTGTTTTCAAAAGTTTGCCCGTTGTCAAGAGATAAATCATAAGCAAGGTTACCTGAGTATGTTGAATCAGTTTCCCTGTGAATATTTGTAACTGCATTCAGGTCATCATTTGCCCAAACTGTTGATCTTGGTCCATCATATAAACCATATGAATAATTACGAGTACCCTGTCCAAGGTTAATAATGGTAACTATATCAGTCCCTTTTAGTGGAGAAGATGAATCTAATGTTTTAGTAAATGCAGGAGTTTTTTCAAAAGATTCAGTATTGACAATTATCTTTTGAGAAGGAGCTTGTGCTGTTTTGATATCTTTAATTGTATAACTTCTTTGGGAATAAGAGCATACACTTAGTGCCAAAGCTAAACCAAAAAGTAATAATTTTTTCATGATTATAAGTTTTGGTTAAACATAATTTAAGAACTTCAAATATAATAAATTTAATCTGAATAGTCAATTTTTATCTTAACAGATTAGCTGGTAATGCGAACCATCTTCAAGACCTACGAGGTTTTGAAAACCTCGTAGGTCTGTTTCACATTTAATCCAAATAGTTTAATTCAGTTAGAACCGAA
>JAUXFX010000179.1 GCA_030622635.1 Bacteroidota bacterium | reverse complement strand
TACCGAAATTTAATTTATAGCATAGGGTTTAAACCCTATGCTATGAAGCTATGAAGAATTTGAAATCTAACAGTAACATTTTTCGTTTTAAGTGGGTCAGGAGTTCTATCGTGCCGTGCAAAGCCCATAAGATGGTAATATATATAGGCGTTTTATTATATAATGAAACATCTCGCAACAGCCTGGCAGGTAAACAATCATGCACGGCAAGGCTTGGTCAGCACAGGAAGCGTTCTCCGATAGCTATCGTAATGCATAGTTGCCAGAGATGGTAGCATGAAGCGTAAACAGCGATTGTTAAAGAAGTAGTATTAAGCCTTGAATACTAACATTGGGAAAAATTCATTGAACTTATTACCGAATGGCATCCGCTTCTTAAACTAAAAATCTATCACTCTTATCTTAAAACGAATCCTATTTATGAAGAACCGGATGCAGGAAAGTTGCTCGTTCGGGCGGGTAAAAAGTTTGTGCGCAATGGTCTGACGAATACTTAGAAAATCAATGGCTTATGGATAACCGGATAATCATCAGCAAATGAAGATTTACTTTTTATCAGGTGGATGTGATCAAATTCAAATCGTAAACTAATTTCATGTGCCCCTCCCGTACCTTTCATTTCATTTAGGTTTAAATCATAACTGTACATGAGTTTCATCCGGGAGTCTTCGGTTACCATTGGAATATTAATTCCCACAAGTAAAATAATTGACTGTGGGTTGTATATCTGAGATTGTTTGTTACGGTACCAGGCGCCTGCATATAAAACCGATTTAGCTATATTCATGCCAAGGGTAAATGTGTTAAAACCTGCCTGATTTTCAAATAACAATGCCGGATTGAATTTAAAACCCTTTTTCGGATTGCTATGTTGTAATATAACAAAATCAGTGTGAAAAACATATTTACGCGGCACTCTTATATCGAGGTTGAAAAATGATTCATTAGGCTTTAAAACATGATGTACGGCTATTCCAAATGTTGCAGTAATGTAATGCCTTTCATAATTCAGAAGTCCACCAAGATTTAAGTCAGGATAGGAAACATTTTTATTTGTGAAACCGGGAAATGACGAATCTTCATATAAAAGACCATGCCGGCCATCTAACTGATCACTCCAGATGAAATTATCATTATCCGAATCAATTTGTTTTTGCACATAGGCTCCCGGTACACCGAACTGGCTTAACCAATACCGGCTCAACTTTACTCTTACAGAGGTCAATACTCCTAACATGTTTCTTTTGATAAAACCTTTACCTTCTTTATTGGTGCTGAATATTATACCAATACCACCGGCGCCCGGCATTTCTCTTTCTGCCAAATCCATGGAAAAATTGTAAGTTTTAAGATCATCATTATATCGAGGCCATTGGTCACGATATGACATTCTGATCTTTAAACCTCTATGAAGCCCTATGGTCGCCGGATTATAATATGCAGGGGCATTATAATATTGACTGTAATATGCCTCTTGCGAATATCCTTTACTGAAGCAGCAAGTAATGAATGACAAAATTAATATATAGAAAAGAAATCGTTTCATTTATTTAAGTGTTATTATAATTCGAATTTTACTA
Organism: Bacteroidota bacterium; assembly: GCA_030622635.1. Taxonomy (GTDB): domain Bacteria; phylum Bacteroidota; class Bacteroidia; order Bacteroidales; family JADFUO01; genus JADFUO01. Next base: position 4,722 of record JAUXFX010000179.1, on the reverse strand, counting down.
AAAACCTTACTTTGATAAACATATTCTACATCTTTTTACTTTTTTAAGTAACTATTGTTTCAGTAATATCGAATTATTCTGCAAAATATTCACAGAAGGAAAGTACAAACTGATAGAAGAATTAAAGAATATAGTAAAGGATAAAGAATAATAGCACTTTTAAGAATTCAAATAGTTTGACAGTTAGAGTGTCAGGGATGATTATAATTTATTTTTCAGGAACTTACCGGTAAAAGAATCTTTGCATGTAATCAATTCCTCCGGAATGCCTTCATAAACAATATTCCCTCCATCATCACCACTTTCCGGACCCAGATCAATAATCCAGTCGGCGCATTTGATAACTTCCATATTATGCTCAATAACAATAACTGAATGGCCTTTCTCAATCAATGCGTCAAAAGCCTTAAGCAATTTTGATATATCGTGAAAATGAAGTCCTGTTGTAGGTTCATCAAAAATGAAAAGGGTAGGGGATTCGCTGCCTCCTTTCGAGAGAAAATAGGCTAATTTTACTCTTTGAGCCTCACCACCGCTTAAAGTATTTGAAGGCTGCCCTAATCCGAGATATCCCAAGCCCACATCCTGCAAGGGTTTTAACTTTCTTATTATTTTTTTTTCTGCGGAGCTTTGTTTTGACGATGAGTTGAAAAAATCAATTGCCTGGTTAATAGTCATATTCAGAATGTCGTTGATATCCTTGTCGTTGTATTTTATATCCAGCACTTCATCTTTAAATCTTTTCCCGTCGCAGCTCTCACACTTTAGTAAAATATCAGCCATGAATTGCATTTCTATTTTTACAACGCCCTCACCTTCGCATTCTTCACAACGACCGCCTTCAATGTTAAAGGAGAAGAAACCCGGTTTATATCCCCTGACTTTTGCCAAAGGCTGGCTTGCAAATAAAGCCCTGATGTCATCATAAGCCTTTACATAAGTTGCAGGATTCGACCTGGACGACCTGCCGATAGGGTTCTGATCGACCAATTCAATGTTTGATATCCTGCGGTAATCACCGCTTAACTTATCAAACTTGCCTGTTCTTTCTCCATATCCGCCGAACATTTTTTTCAATGCACGATATAAGATATTTTTTACGAGAGATGTTTTACCTGAACCGCTAACTCCGGTAACAACCGTAAAGGTATTAAGCGGGAATTTAACAGAGATGCCTTTCAGATTGTTTTCCCTTGCTCCGGTAATTTCAATGTATTCTTTCCAGTTCCTTCGTCTTGAAGGCAATTTAATTTTAAGTCTGTTAGTCAGATATTTGGCAGTAAGGCTTTTTTCTGATTTTACAAGATCATCATAATTCCCCTGGAACATTAGCTCGCCTCCGTTAATACCGGCATACGGACCAATATCAATTATTTCGTCGGCTTCTTTAATGATTTCTTCATCATGCTCCACAACAATTACAGTATTTCCTGCATCGCGTAATTGTTTAAGTACTTTTATTAACCTGTGTGTGTCTCTTGGATGTAAACCTATACTGGGTTCATCAAGAATATATAAAGAACCGACTAAGCTACTGCCAAGAGATGTAGCAAGATTTATCCGCTGTGATTCGCCGCCTGATAATGAGTTTGACAACCGGTTCAGAGTCAGGTAACCCAGCCCGACATCTTCAAGGTATTGTAACCTGTTTTTAATTTCAATAAGTAATCTTTTGGCTATTTTTTTTTCAAATTCAGAGATATTTATACTATTGAAAAATTTGATAATATTACTTACCGGCATCAGCACAACCTCGCTTATGGATTTGCCGCCTGCCTTCACATAATTAGCATCCTTTCTCAGCCGGGCGCCATTACATTCAGGACAAACTGTTTTGCCACGATACCTCGAAAGCATTACACGGTACTGAATTTTATAGGTTTGCTCCTCTACATATTTAAAAAAGTCGTTTAATCCGTAAAAGTATTCATTACCTGTCCATAAAAGTTTTCGTTGTCCGGAGGTTAATTCATAAACCGGTTTGTGTATCGGGAAATCAAATTTGTAGGCATTTCTGATTAACTCGTCTTTCCATTCGCCCATTTTTTCCCCTTTCCAGCAGGCGATTGCCTCTTCATAAACTGAAAGATTTTTATTTGGGATAACTAAGTCTTCATCAATTCCGATAACACTACCGAATCCTTCACAGGTTTTGCAAGCGCCGTAAGGATTGTTAAAGCTGAACAGGTTTGCCGAGGGTTCTTCAAAAGTAATTCCATCTGCTTCAAATTTATTGGAAAAGGATTCTATGGTTTTATTCCCATTTTCTTCTGATTGAACAATACATGTACCGTGTCCTTCATAAAATGCAATTTGAACCGAGTCAGCCACCCTGGAACGTAAATCGGAATCCTTTTTATTTATGATTATCCGGTCAATTATAACATATATCTCATTTTCGAAAGTGAGTTTTTCCTTTATTAATACTTCAATCCGTTTGATTTCTCCATTGATAAGCACCCTGCTAAAGCCCTGTTGAAGTAAAACAGACAATTGGTCTTTTAATGACCTTTCTTTATTGATTTCCAGGGGACTGTAAATAAGAATTATTATCCCAATATTTTTAGAAAATACAAAACCGGTAACTTGTGATACTGTGTGCCGTTCGACCAATTTCCCTGAAACCGGTGAATAAGTTTTGCCGATTCGGGCAAATAGCAATTTAAGGTATTCATAAATTTCAGTTGATGTACCTACAGTCGATCTCGGATTACGTGTATTAACCTTTTGTACGATGGCTATGGCAGGAGCAATCCCCTTAATATAATCCACCTCCGGTTTGCTCATCCTGCCAAGGAATTGCCGTGCATACGAACTGAGACTCTCTACATAGCGACGCTGACCATCTGCATATAAAGTATCAAAAGCCAATGATGATTTCCCTGACCCTGAAAGCCCTGTAATGACTACAAATTTATTTTTAGGGATGGCAAGATCAATATTTTTAAGATTATGTACTCTTGCTCCCTTAATAATGATATTATCTCTCGGATCGAGTATTGATATGTCCTTCTTTAACATTTTTTAACCTTACACCGGTCAAAATTATCAATTATATTTGCATTTCTAAATATTTTGTATTAGTTTTGCATATTATTTATAATAAAACAACTCAAAAATCTTTTTACTTAACTACTCAAAATACAAGGAGGAAAGCTTATAGAAGTAAAATCTACCTTTAGAACCTATAATAAAAAAGGAGGTATATATGAAAGCTCAGATGTTAAGCGACAAAGAGCTAATAGGTAGATATTTACAAGGTAATCACGCCAGCCTTGAAATTCTTATCAGCCGTCATCAAAATCGAATATATGCTTATATCCTTATGATCGTCAAGAATAAGGAATTAGCAGATGATTTGTTCCAGGATACATTTATTAAAGTTATAAATACCATCAGGGCGGGGTCTTACAATGAAGAAGGTAAATTTTTGCAATGGGTGATGAGGATTGCTCATAATTTGATAATTGATTATTTCAGGAAATCGAACCGGATACCTGTTATTGATAACAGCAAAAATGAAGATTTTAACATCTTTGATACGCTCGATATAATGGATGAATCAATTGAAGACAGAATGATTACAGAGCAGATACATAAAGATGTCAGAAACCTGATAGAAATTTTGCCCGATGAACAAAGAGAAGTTTTGTACATGCGGCATTACGCCGAGATGAGCTTTAAAGATATAGCCGAAGTAACAAATGTAAGCATCAATACTGCTTTAGGAAGGATGCGGTATGCCCTGATAAATCTGCGCAAGTTTATAGCGGAGAAGAATATTGTGCTGACGCATTGATGTATTTTACAAGAAGGCTATTTCCCAAAATATATTCCTATCTGTAACCCGATAAAATTGCAATTTTTCCTATGGACTTTTTCTAAAATAGTCGGGGGGACTAGCCCTGATTGTGTATAAAATGTACTTCTGGTTTGTTAGAATATCATTTTCATATATTATCTTAAGTCAGATATTATAATAAGAGAGGAGTTTTTGGATGGCTCTGAAATACATTACATAAATGATGATATAATAAACTTAGCAATAAATCAAAAAAAAGAAAAACGCCTACAAATTTGGACATGACGTATAGTTTTTGTATGTTTGCACGTAAATATTATTGACATGGAAACAAAATTGACATTAAGATTAAATGATAGTGTAATCGAAAGAGCAAAAACCTATGCCAGGAGTCAAAAGATTAGTCTATCAAAAATGATTGAATCATATCTTGACAGTCTGACTAGGAAAAAAGAGAACGATAGCAAAATATCAATAACACCTCTTGTGGAAAGCCTTAGCGGTGTAATTGACTTGCCGTCTGACTTTGACTATAAAAAAGAATACGGTGACTATTTAACTGAAAAATATAAATGAAAAAACTTTTTATTGATACCAACATAGTCATAGACCTATTATCACGTAGAGAACCATTTTATGATGAGTCAGCAAATCTTTTTTCATTAGCAGACAAGAAAATTATTGAACTTAATATTTCGTCATTGACTGTTGCAAATACCAGTTATACACTGTTACGGCAAATCAATACAACGAAAGCAAAAGAAATATTAAGGAAACTTAGATTAATAGTAAATATTTTACCACTTGACGACAAAATAATTGGGTTAGCATTAAATGACGATTCATTTTCTGACTTTGAGGATGGACTTCAATATTTTACCGCAATAGAAAATAACCAAGACGTTATAATTACTAGGAAT
>JAUXFX010000160.1 GCA_030622635.1 Bacteroidota bacterium | reverse complement strand
TGTTATTCCTTGAATCATAAGCAATAGCCACTTTTATTTGACTGATATCGGGAAACATTTTTATAAGATAATTTGCCAATCCCTGTGTAGCCATTCCAACGGTATATTTATTCATCCTGTTAGTTCCAACTCCCATAATACCGCGCAGTCCTCCTGTGCCAAATTCAAGGTCTTGGTAAAAGGATTCTACAAGTTCCTGCGGGTCATCTTCAATCAAATATTTTACTTTTTGTTTTGTTTTTTCATCATAATTTCCTTCAAGCCACGATTGGGCTTTTTCAAGGATATGTTTGTCAATTATATTTTTCATTGTGATAATATTTTAGAGTTAAACAAAATTACTAAAAGTTTCAAAAAACACTTTCTGTCCAGTGGTACATAGCATCATGTTTGGTTTAGTGTTTCAATTCGGGATTATATTTGTTCCAATATTCACTCGGTGTTACAATTCTTGTTTTTTTAATTTTATCTATCGTGAAATCTTTTACGTTTCCTGTTATCAAAAAATCAGCATTTGATTCTACTGCCAATTCTAAAAACTTATTGTCACTTTTATCTGTAAGTTCGTCAATTTTATATATTGGATTAAATTTTAATGAAATATCTTCAAGTAATCCAATTACTAAATCTGCTTTTATTTTGAAATTACGATATTTTGAGAATTTTTCACGACCAATAACTTCCAAATATTCAATAAAAATATCATTTGATAAACAAAGTTTAACTTTATTCTCAATTATCAATCTGTCAATTATCAGCGAAGGGATTCCTTTAGAAATCAATGCAGAAATAAGGATATTAGTATCAATTATTATTCTTTGCATTTTTTTTTCTTACTTCATTAATTTCTTGATTAATTTCTTCCATAGTTAAGTTAGATAAACTTACTGAATCAGAAATACTTTGGCATTTATATAACGCTTTACGGATAGTTCTCTTCTTAATTTTTTCAGCAATCTCTGAAAATGTAATTTTATCAGATTGAAAGGCATAAGATATAAAATCATTGTCTGATATAATAATATTTAGTGTCTTCATATTTGTTTTTTTTGTAAAAATACTTATAAAATCCATCTTTAAGCAAATTAGCAATATAAATATGAGTTTTTTTGCATTAAGCCCAAATTGTCTGTATCTATGAGTGTTTCAATAAATAAATATTCTACTTAAGTTCTGCAAGACATTTTTCCAGACTATCCAACCAGTATGGAATTTCAATACCAAAATCGTTTTTGATTTTTGCTTTGTTGAGTATGCTGTAAAAAGGTCTGGGGGCAGGAGTTGGATAATCCTTTGATTCAATGGGAATAATTTTGCAATTTATATTTTTTAATTTCATGATTGCTTCTGCAAAATCATACCAACTGATAGCGCCTTCATTTGAAAAATTATAAATTTCTATTTCATTAATATTTTTTAGTTTTGGAATAATTTCAAGTATTGCCTTAGCAAGATCGCCGGCATAAGTTGGTGTTCCTACCTGGTCAGCAACAACTTTTAATGAATCTCGCTCATTTCCGTATTTTATCATTGTTTTAACAAAATTATTTCCAAATCCTGAATAGAGCCATGAAGTCCTGATTATTATTGCATTGCCCGCATATTTCTCAATCTGTATTTCCCCATTAAGCTTAGTTTGACCATAATAAGAAATTGGATTGGGTTTATCTGTTTCCACATAAGGCTTATAGTTCCTTCCATTAAAAATATAATCAGTAGAAATATGAATTAGGGTTATTTTGAATTTTTTTGAAATCTCAGCAAGATATTTTACTGCCGTAACATTTATTAAATCAGCTAATTTCCTGTCGGTTTCTGCTTTATCAACAGCAGTATAAGCAGCACAATTAATTACAAAATCAATTTTATTTTCAATAAAAAATTTATCAAGCTGCTCAACATCTGTAATATCCAATTCTTCAACATCAGTAAAAATAAAATTGAAGGAAGGATATGAAGATACTAATTTTTGGATTTCATTTCCCAACTGTCCTTTTGAGCCTGTAACAAGTATATTATACATTTCTAAATTACTGATTTAAAATATTCTATTGTTTTGATAAGCCCTTCTTCAAGGTTAATTTTTGGTTCCCAGTTCAGTACTTTTTTTGCCAGAGTAATATCAGGTTTTCTTTGCATTGGGTCATCAGCAGGCAATGGTTGATAAACAATTTTAGATTTAGTTCCTGTAAGTTCTATCACTTTTTGGGCTAATTCCAGCATTGTGAATTCGTCGGGATTTCCAACATTTACAGGTCCTGTGAAATCTTCCCCTGTGTTCATTAATTTTATCATACCATCAATAAGATCATCTACATACTGGAAGCTTCTTGTTTGTTTTCCATCACCATAAATAGTAATATCTTCCCCTTCTAAAGCCTGAACAATAAAATTTGACACAACTCTTCCGTCATGCGGATGCATTTTGGGACCGTAAGTATTAAAAATCCTGATGATTTTAATTCTCACATTATTCTGTTTATGATAATTTACAAACAGGGATTCGGCACATCTTTTCCCCTCATCATAACATGCTCTTGTACCGATTGGATTAACATGTCCCCAATAGCTCTCAGGTTGTGGATGAATCTCAGGATCGCCGTAAACCTCACTGGTTGATGCCTGTAATACCTTTGCCTTGATTCGTTTTGCTAATCCTAACATATTTATTGCACCCAAAACAGATGTTTTTATTGTTTTAATCGGATTATACTGATAATGAATTGGCGATGCAGGACAAGCTAAATTATAAATTTCATCAACTTCAATAAAAAAAGGCATTGTAACATCATGACGAATAAGTTCAAAGTAAGGATTGTCAATTAAATGTATAACGTTTCTTTTCTGTCCTGTAAAATAGTTGTCAAGGCAAGCTACTTCGTTTCCTTCATTTAAGAGGCGTTCGCAAAGATGAGAACCAAGAAATCCTGCACCTCCGGTAACTAAAATTTTTTTCTTCATAGTTTTTTTTATTTGGTCGTATCAACTCCAATGCAGAAATATTTAAAACCTCTTTCTTTAATGTCTTCAATATCATAAACATTTCTACCATCAAAAATTACGGATTCTTTTAATAATTTACGGATAATATTAAAGTTAGGGAATTTAAATTCGGGCCATTCAGTAATAAGCAACAAGCAATCTGCATCAATTAAAGCATCATACTGGTCGGGTGCATATTCAATTTTATCACCTAAAATTCTTTTAGCTTCTTCTATTGCAACGGGGTCATAAGCTTTAACAGTTGCACCTGCATCCAATAATTTTTGTATAATAACCAATGAAGGAGCTTCTCTCATATCATCGGTTTGAGGTTTAAATGAAAGACCCCATAAAGCTATTCGTTTACCTTTTAAATCGTTATTATAAAATTTGGCAATTTTTTCATACATAACGGTTTTCTGATAATCATTAACATCTTCAACAGCTTTAAGAACTCTCAAAGGGTAATGAAAGTCTTCTGCTGTTTTTATCAGGGCTTTTACATCTTTAGGAAAACATGAGCCACCGTAACCTGCACCGGGATAAATAAATTTATTTCCAATCCTTGAATCCGAACCTATTCCTCTTCTAACCATATTAACATCAGCTCCAACAATCTCGCATAAATTAGCAATGTCGTTCATAAAGCTGATTTTTGTGGCAAGCATTGAGTTGGCTGTATATTTTGTCATTTCAGCAGACGTAATATCCATAAAAATTACAGGATGACCATTCATTGTAAAAGGTTTGTATAATCTACTCATTATTTTTTCTGCTTTTTCTGACTCTAAACCAATTACAATTCTGTCGGGTTTTAAGAAATCGTCAACAGCAGCACCTTCTTTAAGAAATTCCGGGTTTGAGGCAACATCAAATTTTATATCCACGCCGCGTTTATCTATTTCTTCCTGTATTGCAGCCCTGACTTTAGATGCAGTACCAACAGGAACCGTGCTTTTTGTTACCATAATCAGATAATCATTCATATTTCGTCCTACTTCCCTGGCAACATCAATAACATAACGCAAATCTGCACTACCATCTTCATCCGGAGGTGTACCGACAGCACCAAAAACTACTTCACATTCATCTAAGGAAGATGCAAGATCAGTTGTAAAATGTAATCTTCCTTTTTCATAATTCCTGAGTACCATTTTTTCAAGACCCGGTTCGTAAATCGGAATAATACCTTTATTAAGGTTGTCAATTTTTTCTTTATTAATATCAACGCATGTAACGTCAATACCAACTTCTGAAAAACAAGCACCGGTAACTAAACCAACGTAGCCTGTTCCAACTATTGTTATTTTCATGATTTAATTATTTATTTCTTATAAATTTGATTTGAAATTTATCAAGCAAATATATGAAAAATTCATTGATAACATTTAGAATCATGTTTTTTTTATGATTATTTTTAAAAATTGTATTTTTATTACTATTCAGATGAGCATAAAAAAAGCCCTACAAATATTGTATCGTAAGGCTTATGGTGATCCTGCCGAGGCTCGAACTCGGGACCCTCTGCTTAAAAGGCAGATGCTCTACCTGCTGAGCTACAGAATCATTTTTTTTTGGATGTGCAAAATTACTCACAATTTTTAAAATAACAATAACTTTTTAAAAAATATTTTTAAAAAAATTAAACTTGTTATAATTTTGTTTTGAGGTATTAAATATATTATACATTTTGTAGTTTTGCATTTTTAATTCTTCAAATTGCAAAATTCTACTACTAAATACAGAAGTAAATTTCAGTTAGGAAATGTTATAACAATTTCATTCGCACATTTTGTTCATGATATTTACACTTCTTTTCTCGCCCCGATATTACCATTATTAATTGAAAAATTAAGTATCTCTTATTCACTTGCAGCGTTGTTAACAGTATTTCAAAGGATTCCCTCACTTTTAAATCCGATTTTCGGGATTATTGCAGATAAAGCTCCCATAAGATATTTCATAATAGTAACACCAAGTATTTCTGCTGTAGCAATGAGTTTGTTAGGTGCAGCTCCAAATTATACTGTACTTGCAATTTTATTATTTGTAATGGGTATAAGTGCTTCATTGTTTCACGTACCAAGTCCGGTAATAATCAAAGATATCTCCGGAAACCGTATTGGAAAAGGTATGAGTTTTTACATGCTTGGCGGAGAGATTGCGCGTACAATCGGTCCATTAATAATTCTCGGTGCCATTTCACTATGGGGATTGGAAGGCACATGGAAACTAATTCCATTTGCTGTTTTTGCTTCTCTGATTTTGTATTATAAATTAAGAGATATTGATACTTCAAATAATTATAAAAATAAAAAAAAATTACAAAGTATTAAACAAACAGTAAAAAAAGTTACACCCATTTTTATTATTATAATAGGAATTATGTTTTTCAGGTCAATAATGAAATCAGCTATTACTACTTTTCTTCCCACCTACCTGACATTTGACCAGAACGAAAGCATTTGGATTGGAGGAATTTCATTATCTATACTGGAGTTAGCAGGTGCTGCCGGAACTTTGATAGGAGGAAGTATTTCTGATAAAATCGGCAGAAAAACAACACTTCTTATCTCGGCAATAGTAACTCCTTTTATTATGTATTTTTTCGTCTTTTCTAAAGATATGATGATACCTGTATTGATATTACTTGGATTTTTTATGTTCGCAACAAGTCCTGTTCTTCTTGCAATTGTTCAGGAGATAAGCCACGAAAGACCTGCATTTGTTAATGGGATTTACATGACAATAAATTTTATTATCAGTGCAGCTACAATTATGATAGTGGGTATATTGGGAGACTGGATCGGACTCAATATTACATTCCAGGTATCTGCTTTTATTGCACTCGGGTCAATTCCTTTTATTTTTTTCATTCCATCTCAGAAGAAGTAATTAAAAGCTTTTATAAATCCTTGCCAAAGAATATCCCGGAGCATTTATTTTCAAATCCATAAAATATCCGAAAGCAGTTTGCCATGTTTCATAATTTACATTTTTCATTCTTGCTTCGGTTTTGTCAAATAATTCAACGGTAAATTCAGGAGAAGCCTTGCTTTCAGACAGATGAGCAAAGGAATGTAATACTACTTTGTTTGTGTTGTTTTTATTTGCAGCCCATTTAAGATTTTTTACCAACTTTTTTTCAACTCCGGTAAAATCTTGCTCATCTTCTGCTTCGGCATGAATAAATCCGACAAGAACATTATCAAATTCCATTGATTCAGTTTTATCTTCAACAGTTTCAAGAGTTTTACTTACAGGTTTATAATAAAAATTATTACAATAAATCATTAATAGTTTCATAATTATAATGTTAATTTTTTAATCAAAATTAAAAATTAATCCATTAATAAAATATTTTTATACTTTTATACTTTTTGTTTCACAGTTTACCCTGTGAAATTTTGAGCTTGCGAAAACAATTCCATCAGGATTTTATAATTCCGTAGTACGACTTTGAGTCATTATTTTGAGCAAACCCCCGTAGCACGAGGAAATTCGTACTACGGGGATACAATCCTGTGGACAGAATAAAAGACAAATTTTTTAAATTATAATAGCATAAATATTTAATCATAAATGACCTCTTTTCAACCATTAGCAGAACAACTCAGACCGCAAACTCTCAAACAATTTATTGGTCAGGAACATCTTACAGGTAAAAATGCCATATTACGAAAGGCAATTGAATCGGGAAATATTCCATCAATGATCTTATGGGGACCGCCGGGAGTAGGCAAAACCACACTTGCTTATATTATCTCTCAACAACTTCAGCGTCCTTTTTATACAATGAGCGCAATAAGTTCAGGTGTTAAAGATGTCAGGAATGTAATTACTCAGGCTAAGGCAAGAAACAATGCAATATTGTTTATTGATGAGATTCACCGTTTCAGTAAATCGCAACAGGATTCATTGCTTGGTGCTGTTGAAAAAGGTATTATAACACTCATCGGGGCTACAACCGAAAATCCTTCGTTTGAGGTTATATCTCCATTGCTCTCTCGTTGCCAGGTTTATATTTTAAAACCTCTTGAAAAAGACCATCTTTTACAATTGCTTTCTGTTGCAAAACAACATCTTGAACAACAAAAAAATATTAAAATCATTATCAAAGAAGATGAAGCATTATTAAGAATTTCCGGAGGTGACGCAAGGAAATTATTCAACGCTCTTGAACTCATTACAAATTATGAAGATAAACAAAGCGAAATAATTATTGATAATGAGAAAGCATTAAATGTAATACAGGAAAACCTTGCGATATATGATAAAGCAGGTGAGATGCATTATGACATCATTTCTGCTTTTATTAAATCAATGCGTGGAAGCGATCCTAATGCTGCTGTTTACTGGCTTGCACGTATGGTTGAAGCCGGCGAAGACCCTAAATTTATTGCCAGGCGAATGGTAGTCCTCGCTTCTGAAGATATTGGAAATGCTAATCCTAATGCTTTATTACTTGCTAATGCATGTTTTGACGCCATTAATAAAATCGGCTGGCCCGAAGGAAGGATTATTCTGTCGCAAACTGCTATTTATCTCGCTTCTTCACCAAAAAGTAATTCTGCATATATGGCAATCAGTGATGCTCAAAACATGGTTAGTAAAACAGGTGATTTGC
>JAUXFX010000100.1 GCA_030622635.1 Bacteroidota bacterium | reverse complement strand
CTGCTCCTGTAATTGCCAAAATATTGAATATTGCAGAGCCTACAATGGTGCCTATTCCAATAGCTTCATGGTTTCCGTGACGAAAAACTGCAAAAAGGGCAATAAATAACTCCGGTGCGCTGGAGCCTGCTGCCATTAAAATTGCTCCGGCTGCATCCGATGACATTTTTAGTTTCACTGCAATTTTATCCAGCGAGTCCACAAAATATCTTTCGATAACTTTTGCTAAAAGATAAAACGACAGAAGCAAAACTATGATCAACAATATAAGCATAATAACAATTTTTTTGATAAAAATTTAGATTTATGATTTTAAATTTAAAATCTGAATTCTAAAATCTTAAATTATTAGAATATGACTTTATGAACAAGTACTAATTAATGATGTTCTTCTGTTGCCATTCCGATATAAAGTGCTGATAATAATGTAAAAACATAAGCCTGAATAAGAGCAACAAGCAATTCGAGAAAACCCATGAAAATAGCAAAAGCCACAGATAATACCGAAACACCATATCCTAATACCGGATTTATATTTCCGAAAATAAAAATCAGGCTAATAAAACCTAAAACAATTATATGTCCAGCTGTAATATTAGCAAAAAGTCGCACCATCAATACAAAAGGTTTTGTTATAATTCCGATTAATTCAATAATCGGCATTAATGGGACAGGAAACTTTAACCACCAAGGAACCCCCGGAGTATTAATTATGTGAATCCAGTAATTTTTATTTCCACTGAAAAATATAATTATAAGAGTAAAAAAAGCCAAAACCCCAGTTACAGCTATATTACCTGTAACATTTGCCCCTCCGGGAAAAAATGGAACTAATCCGAGTAAGTTATTTAAAAATATGAAAAAAAACAGGGTGAGTAAATACGGCATAAATTTTTCGTATTTTTTTTCACCGATTGCCGATTTTGCAACATCATCCCTGATAAATAAAATTATCGGTTCCAATAATGATTGAAGGCCTTTTGGAGCCTTACCTTTGCGTTTTTTATAAGTCTTTGCTATTGAAATAAATATCCAGCATATAATTATCATGCTAATAAAAATAGAAAATACATTTTTTGTAATTGAGAGATCCAAAGGTAAATCTTCATTAGATCCTACTTCAATCACATTACCATGAACAAAGTCTTCTTCAAGGATTTTAATTATTTTGCCTTTGTTGGGCCCTTCACTTGTTATTTTAAATCCCTTATAAGAAACGTGCCCGTGTTCAAACTTACCTGAACTGAATATTGAAAGTTTGCCATTATACCAAAGAATTACAGGTAAATGAATGGAAACTGCATGCCCTCCAATATCCATAATATGCCAGTCATAAGAATCAACAATATGCTCTATTATTCGTTTACCTGCATTATATTCTTCTTCTTCAACTTTAAGAGGAAAATTTTCAGAATGTTCACGGCTGATTGTATCATTTTTATTACTATGAGTTTTATTCGAATTATCAGAAGCAAATATTAAAGAATTTAATAAAAGCAGAAAAGAAAAAACAAATGCTTTTAAAAAATAAACTATTTTTAAGTAATATATCCTGTTCATTTATTGTTTAAATGATTTTTTGAAATAGAATGCAATTTTACAAAATTTTACAGAATTATTAAAAGATTTTTAATATTTGAATTAAAAAAACTTGTTAACTTTGCGAAAAATAAAGATTTTCATTGAAAATTATATAATATTAATGTAACTTCACAAATTGAAAACATTTAAACTGCTATTGAAAATAAAGCGTATAAAAATATTTATCAACAAAACCATAAAAAAATATCAGCTATGAAAAAAATTATTGTATTATTCTTTGCTTTTGTCTTTATCGGACTAAGCAGTTGCAAGGAATCAAAACAACCTGTAAATCCTGCAGATGAATTAGCAAATATTGAAAACATACTTGATCAATATGTAATTGCAAATGAAAATCAGGATTTAAGCTTAATTGAAAAAATTTGGTCATCAGATGAAGATATTATTTTAATTGGTACTAACAGCGATGAAAAACTCGTAGGATGGAAAACAATTAAAAAAGCCATAAAAAATCAATTTAAGGAATTTAAAGACACTTATATTGCTGTAAGTGATCAGATTATTAAAATTAATGATACCGGAAATACTGCATGGTTTTCAGAACTATTGAATTATAATTTTATTTATAATGGTGAAGCACAAAGTTTTGAAGGAATAAGATTTACAGGTGTTTTGGAAAAAAAGGAAAATAACTGGGAAATTGTCCAGGGGCATTTATCTATTCCTGTATCAGTTGAAATAGAAGAAACAAAAAAATAAAATTATTGATGAAAAAATTAGTATTTTCTTTATTTACAGTTTTAGCACTCATTTCCTGTTCACAAAAAAAAGATAAGGAAAACAATGCTAATGTTGAATTTGATAATTCTGACATAGAACTAACGGATTCAGCTAAAATTGCTCAATCCGTTAATGGAGATGAGACTTCGAAAATTATTATAAAACCCAGACTTGTTTCTGTGACAAAAATAGAAGGACAAGAAAATCCTGAGTCTCCTCCAAAATTTGATACTAAAATGCTGGCAAAAAAGGCCTTTAATAATGGTGTTGCTAATTATCAAACTAAAAATTTTGAGGAAGGGATAGGGGATTTTAAAACAGTCATAGAAATTAATCCGAAGCATTCAAAAGCCTATTATAATCTTGGGTTTGGAAATTATAATTTGAATAGAATTTCAGAAGCATTAACTTATTTTGAAAAGGCGGTTGAGTTAAACCCTAAAGATACAACCTCATTGCTATATTGTGGTCTAAGCAATTTTTTTCTTGAAGAGTACTATAAGGCAATTGAATATTATGACAAAGCTATTGAAATAAATCCTACTTATGGGATGGCATATTATAACAGGGGTACGGTTGAAGGTCAGTTAGGTAATTATGAAGACGCTCTTTCCGATCTTAATGAAGCTATAAAATTAATGCCAAAAAAATTTGATGCATATTTTAACAGAGGGATTGCAAATTTTTATCTTGGAAAGAAAGAAGAAGCATGTTCGGATTGGGAAAAAGCAAAAGAACTCGGTGCCCCGAATGCTGATGTAGCACTGTCACATTATTGTAAATAATTTAGAAAAATTATTACGTTAATCTACCTGAAACAGTTGCCAATACAAAATCTCCTGAATCAGATGCTTCTTTAAGCACCTCACCATGCTGGTAAATTTTTACATTTACTGCTGCATTTTTATTATTTGATTGTGCTGAGAAATAAAAATAATTACCCGGTTTGCCCTTATACGAATATTTCCAGCCATCAGGCACATCAGGATTTTGAATGGTTTGTTTACTTTCTTCGGTATAAGTTACATTAAATCCGCTTGGTGTTCCGCTAACTTCATAAGTAACATTGTCTAATGGTTTTTTTTTCTTAAAAATTGAACCAATAATTCTAAAAATATTTGCCATAATTTTTATTTTTTTTCAAATATAATAATTGGCATTAATAAAGTCAATAAAATGTTTAAAAAAAGATAATTTATTCGGCTAAAATTAACACTTTATTTTTAAGAACTTCAATAATCCCTCCGTTTATTTCAAAATAATGTAAGTTTTTATCTTTTTTTTTGATTTTGATTTTTCCTTTTTTCAAAACGGATATTAGCGGTGCATGATTATTTAATATCTCAAAAGAGCCGTCAATACCCGGAAGTTGAATTAATTCCACTTCTCCGGTAAATACAGTTTTGTCAGGTGTTATTATTTCAAGATGCATTTTGACTGTATTTTCTTATCAATCAACATTGTTCATGTTAAATTTGCACTTTGCAATTTTTTATTCTTTAGCTTCTGCTATCATTTTCTTTCCTTTTTCTATAGCATCCTCAATAGTTCCGACAAGGTTAAAAGCAGCTTCAGGATACTCATCAACATCGCCGTTTATTATCATATTAAATCCTTTAATTGTATCTTCTATTGAAACGGTTGTTCCTTTTAAACCTGTAAATTGTTCGGCAACAAAAAACGGTTGCGATAAGAAGCGCTGAACCTTACGTGCACGATAAACAACTTGTTTATCCTCATCAGATAATTCATCCATTCCGAGAATAGCAATAATATCCTGCAGTTCTTTATAACGCTGAAGAATTTCTTTAATTTTTTGAGTGGTATTGTAGTGTTCCTCTCCAACAATTTCCGGGGTTAAAATTCTTGATGTTGAGTCAAGGGGATCAACAGCAGGGTAGATACCCAGTTCTGCTATTTTCCGGCTTAATACTGTAGTAGCATCAAGATGAGCAAAAGTTGTTGCCGGAGCCGGGTCAGTCAGGTCATCTGCCGGCACATAAACAGCCTGAACAGAAGTAATTGAACCTCTTTTTGTAGAAGTTATCCGTTCTTGCATAATTCCCATTTCCGTAGCTAATGTTGGCTGATAGCCCACAGCCGAAGGCATTCGTCCAAGCAGGGCTGACACTTCGGAGCCGGCTTGTGTAAAACGGAAAATATTATCAATAAAGAAAAGAATATCGCGTCCGCCTGATTTGTCATCACCATCACGAAAATATTCAGCTAAAGTAAGAGCTGATAAAATCACTCTTGCACGGGCGCCCGGTGTCTCATTCATCTGCCCGAAAACCAAAGTAGCCTGCGACTTTATCAATTCTTTATGGTCAACCAATGAAAGATCCCATTCTCCTTTTTCCATGTGTTTGATGAATTTGTCTCCGTATCTTATAACTTTTGATTCAATCATTTCGCGCAGGAGGTCATTTCCCTCGCGGGTTCTTTCGCCAACACCACCAAAAACCGATAAACCCGAATAAGTTTTTGCAATATTGTTGATAAGTTCCATGATTATCACGGTTTTACCAACACCGGCGCCACCGAATAATCCAATTTTACCACCCTTGGAATACGGCTCAATCAAATCAATAACTTTTATTCCTGTGTAAAGTACTTCTTTTTGGGTTGTAAGATTTTCAAATTTAGGAGGGTCGCGGTGAATTGCGTAAGTATGTTCTTTTGAAACTGGTCCTAGGCCATCAATCGGCTCTCCAATCACATTGAACAAACGTCCGCGGATTTCTTCGCCGATTGGCATTGTTATTGGTCCACCGGTTGCAAAAACTTCCATTCCACGCCGTAAACCGTCGGTTGAATCCATAGCTATTGTTCTGATGGTATTTTCGCCAATGTCTTGCTGGGCTTCAAGAACAATTATATCACCCTGATTATTTTTAACTTCCAACGCATCAAAAATATTAGGAAGTTCAGCGTCCTGATCAAAAGAAACATCTATTACAGGACCGATTATTTGAGAAATTTGTCCTACATTAATTTTTTCCATAAATATTAAAACCCATTAGATTTGAATGCAAATATAAAAATAAAATCGGATTTTGCCGTTTTATCATTGAAAATCTGCGTCTGAATTATTACAAGGCTTTTATAATATAGTTTGTATTAGGTCAGGAGTTTTGAAATTTAATTTTTTTTGAAAAGTTTTTTTTGAAAAAGTATCAAAGAAAACACTCCTACCGTGATTGATGAATCGGCAATATTAAAAACAGGACGGAAAAAGATAAAAGTTTCATTAGCCCAAAAAGGAAACCAATCAGGAAAATGCCCTTTGATAATCGGGAAATAAAACATGTCAACAACCTTGCCATGCAAAAATGAGCTATATCCGCCGTCTTCAGGAAATAAAGTTGCAATTTGATTAAAATAATAGCCGCTTTCGCTAAAGATTAATCCATAAAAAGCACTGTCAATAATATTTCCGAGTGCACCTGCGAAAATAAGGGAAATACTTATGATTAATCCGGTATTGGCTTTTTTCGCGATAAGTGTAAACAAATAATATCCTATTGCTCCAATAGCTAAAATCCTGAAGATGCTTAATAATATTTTACCGAATGCACCTGCAAGCTGAATACCGAAAGCCATTCCGTAATTTTCAGTAAAATGAATTAGAAACCAATTACCAAGCACATGATATTCTTCACCAATATACATGTGGGTTTTAATCCAAAATTTTAAAACCTGATCAACAAGTATAATCAGGAATATTATTATTAAAGATTTTTTCAAAATTTTTGGGAAACGATATTTTATCTTTGATATTGTTTTAATTTCGCATCAATGCTTAAAGTAGCATGCGGAACACTTCTGAGCCTTTCTTTAGAAATTAGCTTACCTGTTGCCCTGCAAATACCGTAAGTTTGGTTTTCAATCCTGATCAATGCGTTTTCAAGATTGTTGATGAATTTTTGCTGACGTGCTGCCAGCTTACTGTTTTCTTCTTTTGATAAAACCTGATATCCTTCTTCTAAAACTTTAAATGTTGGAGAAGTATCATTTGTACCATGCTCATTGTTATTTGTATAAGCATCGGTAAGCATTTTAAGGTCACTTTTCGCTTTTGCCAGTTTTTCAAGGATTATTTCTCTAAATTCCTGTAATTCCTCGTCAGAATACCTGGTTTTTTTTCTGCCTTCTTTAATTGCTTGATCTTTCATAGCATTATATTTTTTATAAAAACATATTTTAAACCAATTTATTATATTTTATCAATTTTGATAAAAATTTTAATGTTGTCAGTTAATTCAATATTTACTTTTTCGTTGCTTTCAATCTCATTTACAATATTTAACGATTCAGCTAAAGTTTCTGAACAAATATATAATAAATTATTTTTAATTGCATCAATAATTTCATTGTTTTTTTCTATCTGAATTACAATTTTATCTGTAACTTCAAAGTTTTTTTCTTTTCTTAAATTCTGGATACGATTAACAAGTTCGCGGGCAATTCCTTCTTCTTTTAATGACTTTGTAATTGTAATATCAAGAGCCACAGTCAAATTATTCAAATTAGCTACACACCAGCCCGGGATATCTTCAGTTAAAATTTCAACATCATCAGATAAAATTTCAACATTTATACTATTAATATTAAGTAAAATTCTTCCTTTGTTTTCAATTTTATCTATTTCGTTTTGCCCGAATTGATTAATTGTTGCGGCAATTTGTTTCATTAGCTTGCCGTATTTTGGTCCGAGTGACTTAAAGTTGGGTCTGATTTTTTTTACAAGTATCCCGGAAGCATCGGTAACATATTCAATCTCTTTCACATTAACTTCCGACAGGATAAGGCTTTTAACTTCCTCAACCTGTTTCCTGAATTTTTTTTCCAGAACAGGGATCATGATTTTATTTAAAGGTTGACGAACGCGAATATTTGTTTTTTTACGTAGCGATAATACCATTGATGAAATTTTCTGAGCCAGCTGCATTTTTTCTTCCAGATTTTTATCAATGTATCTTTGGTCGGCATAAGGAAAATCAGTCAGATGAACCGATTCAACATCAAACCTGCCTGTAACTTTGTTCAGGTCAATAAACAGTCTGTCCATAAAGAAAGGAGCTATAGGTGATGACAGTTGTGCAATGGTCTCAAGACATTTATATAATGTTTGATATGCAGAGATCTTATCATCAGAATAATCTCCCTTCCAGAATTTTCTTCTTGATAAACGAACATACCAGTTGCTTAAATGCTCATCAACAAATTCCTGTATTGCTCTTCCGGCTTTTGTCGGTTCGTAATCATTATAAAATTCATCAACGGATTCTATTAAGGTATTTAATTCTGATATTATCCATTGATCAATTTCAGGACGTTCTTTTACAGGAATTTCTTTTTCGGAATGAGTAAATCCGTCAATATTTGCATAAAGTGCAAAAAAAGCATACGTATTATAGAGTGTGCTGAAAAATTTTCGTTGCACTTCTGTAATCCCTTCAATATCAAATTTTAAATTCTCCCATGGCTGTGAATTCGTGATCATATACCAGCGAAGGGCATCAGGACCGTATTTTTCAATGGTTACAAAGGGGTCAACAGCATTACCGAGCCGTTTTGACATTTTATTGCCATTCTTATCCAAAACAAGTCCGTTGGAAACGCAGGTTTTATAAGAAACAGAATCAAAAAGCATCACAGCTATTGCGTGCATTGTAAAAAACCAGCCGCGTGTTTGGTCAACACCTTCTGCAATAAAATCTGCAGGAAAGCTGGTTTTAAATTCTTCAGAATTTTCAAAAGGATAATGAAATTGAGCATACGGCATTGAACCCGAATCAAACCAAACATCAATCAAATCAGGTTCGCGGAACATTTTTTTACCACTTTCCGATACCAGAATGATTTTATCCACATAAGGACGATGAAGGTCAAAAGTTTCGTAATTTTCTTTTGATTGGTCACCGGGAATAAATTTTTCATAAGGATTAGATTCCATAAATCCGGCATTAACGGATTTTTCAATTTCAGCTTTTATTTGTTCGGCTGAGCCGATACAAATTTGTTCTTTCCTGTCTTCAGTAACCCAAATTGGCAATGCAACACCCCAAAATCGTGAACGTGAAAGATTCCAGTCAACAAGATTATCAAGCCAGTTGCCAAAACGACCCGAACCCGTAGCTTTTGGTTTCCAGTTAATAGTGTTGTTAAGTTCAATCATTCTTTCCTTAAAAGCTGTAGTTTTTATAAACCATGAATCCAAAGGATAATAAAGAATAGGTTTATCGGTTCTCCAGCAGTGCGGATAAGAGTGTTCGTATTTTTCGGTTTTAAATGCTTTGTTTTCTTTTTTTAATTTAACGATAATGTCAATGTCAACATTTTCTCTTGAACCGGGGTCAGCATCAGGGTCATATTCATTTTTAACATATCGTCCTGCAAACTCACCCATTTCTTCTGTAAATTTTCCTTGCTTATTGACTAATGTCAAAGAACCTATTTTATATTTTTTTGCTATCATGAAGTCGTCGGCACCAAAGCTCGGAGCAAGATGAACAATACCTGTACCTTCTTCAGTTGTAACAAAATCACCAATCAAAACCATGAAAGCATCTCCATCCTTCGGTTGAGCATACGGAAGCAGTTGTTCAAACCTGATCCCTTCCAGTTCTTTACCTGTAAATTCATCGCTTACTTTAAAAGGAATATTTCTTTGTCCTTTCTGGTAATCTTCAATTTCTAATTCGGCATTTTTCTCAGGAAAATATTTATTCAAAAGGGCTTTTGCTAAGATAACCATAATTGGATTATTTGTATATGGATTATATGTTTTTACTTTAACGTAAGTTATATTTTTCCCCACACCTAAAGCTGTGTTGGAAGGTAAAGTCCAAGGGGTTGTTGTCCATGCAAGGAAAAATAAATCTCCATAAATGTTATTAAACAGAAATTCGGATTTTTCGTTTTTTACTACTTTAAATTGAGCAACCACAGTATTATCTTTAACATTCCGGTAACAACCCGGTAAATTCAATTCGTGGGAGCTTAAACCCGTTCCTGCAGCAGGAGAATAGGGTTGTATTGAATAACCTTTGTAAAGCAGCCCTTTTTCATAAAGTTTGAATAATAAATTCCAAACCGTTTCAATATATTTGTTATCAAATGTAATGTAAGGGTTTTCAATATCAACCCAGTAGCCCATTTTTATGGTCAGTTCATCCCACAGGTCTTTGTATTTCATCACTTCCTTACGGCAGGCTTTGTTATAATCTTCAACGGAAATTTTTTTGCCAATATCTTCTTTGGTTATTCCAAGGGTTGTTTCAGTAGATATTTCAATTGGAAGTCCGTGTGTATCCCATCCGGCTTTACGCTTTACATAAAAACCTTTTAATGTTTTGTAACGGCAGAAAATATCTTTGATAGTCCTTGCCATAACATGATGAATACCAGGTATGCCATTTGCGGAAGGTGGTCCTTCGTAAAACACAAAAGGTTTATTATCCAGACGGATGGAAAGACTTTTTTTGAAAATTTTGTTTTCTTCCCAATATTTTTCAATTTCCTGTCCGATTTCAGGTAAATTAAGCTTTTTATATTCCCGGTATTTGGTTTTCATTAAAATTAATTTTTAACTGCTTTTTTAAAAAGTGAGTGCAAAAGTAAATAAAATAAATGAATTATTGAGATTAATATTAATTTGGGTTCATGGCTGTTCAATTCTAATTGATAGTTCGGGATTTAAGGATACCACTTGTTAATAACTATTTTATTTGCCGCGAATGCACGAATATTTTGCAAATATTTCATATTTATTCGTTTAAAATTCGCGAATTCGCGGCTTTTTATAGATTATTTTCCTTAGGAATTTTTTATTTATCAACAATTTATTTAACCTGAAGAATTCATAGGTTATTATTAAACGGACAGGTTCTGCAAACGCTGTCAGCTTTTAAAAAACCTGTCTCGTCTGTACATACGCATCCCTTCGGGAAAAGACATGACAGCGTTGATATAACAAAAGTTTATGAATAGGTCAGGTTAAATCTCTTTCGAAATTTTGGAATTTACAAGAATATTGCTCAATATTTCGTTTGCAGTCTCGGCACTATAACTTATAAATTTGTCAAAGATTTTTTTCTTCTTTACTTCCTCTTTGGTTTTGGCTTTCAGGATTTCTTTTATTTCCCTGAATTGCGACCCTTTTAATTCATCCTGTAAAGCATTAATAATTATTTGAATAATTTCGGATATCTCGGCTTTCTTTTTCTTTTCGGGAAGTCCGAAGTTTTCTATTTCACTGATTGAGGCATCCAGTATTTCTTTACCTAATTTTTTACAGGTTTTCAAATAAGAAGATGTCCCGGAAGTATCCCTTAGCGCCCAGCTACTGTAATCATATTCAATATTTTCAATTTGCTTGATCTTTTGCGAATCATCGCCGAAAATCCGTGCAAGCAAAACAATGGTATATTTTTTCCATGCTTCAAGATCAAAATTTTTTACATCAAGTTTTTTGATCTGTTCTTTTAATAATTCAATTTCTTTTTTTGACATTTTTTTTATTTTTTAATAATAAATATTTGTTTTCATCTTTATAACATAATATTATTTGTTGTTAAAATTACAAAATTTTTTTTATTTAGAAATTTTTTAATTTTCATAATAA
Source organism: Bacteroidota bacterium (assembly GCA_030622635.1). Lineage (GTDB taxonomy): Bacteria > Bacteroidota > Bacteroidia > Bacteroidales > JADFUO01 > JADFUO01. The sequence continues at coordinate 36 of JAUXFX010000100.1, read as the reverse complement.
AGAAATTGACAATTGAGTTAAGATTGTGTTTCTTTG
>JAUXFX010000150.1 GCA_030622635.1 Bacteroidota bacterium | reverse complement strand
ATTAGGCTCTCAATACTGGTCGAAAAATCCTCATAACATTAATTACAGGGCAAGATACGGAATACTGCTTGACATGGTGGGTGCTTCCGATGCGACATTTACAATGGAAGGAACATCTATGTATTATGCTCCCGACATAATGAAAAAAGTTTGGGATGTTGCAAATAAAATCGGGTATCAGGATTATTTTATTTATGACCAAACAAACGGAATTATAGACGATCATTATTACATTAATGATATTATTAATATCCCAACTATTGATATCATCCATCATGATCCGAATACCCGTTCCGGCTTCTTTAAACATTGGCATACAATACATGATAATATTGATGTTATTGACCCGGCAACATTAAAAGTTGTAGGACAAACGGTTTTAACAGTGATTTTTGAGGAGAAGTAATAAGAAAAAAAAGAGAAGATAAAGGAATGCTTCTCAGGCAACTTGCTGCATTGGTTGATATTGACCAGTCAATAGTCAGTAAAATTGTACGAGGCGAAAGAAAAACAAATAAATAATTTGAATGAAAGGGATAGGGTATTTAATGTGGAATCTGAAAAATTAGCATAAATAAAAGTGGCATTACCCATAAATATAGACGAACTACTACATGGCAACACGGTTGAGTGGGATCGTATTGAACTGAAAAAAGGGTGGAATCCCAAAGACATTATACATTCACTTTGTGCTTATGCCAATGATATTAACAATTGGGACGGAGGATATATTCTCGTTGGTGTAGAAGAAGAAAATGGAGTGGCAAAACTTCCTCCTTACGGGTTAAATCTTAGGCAAATTGATTCAATTCAAAAGAAATTAATTGAATTATCGTATAAAATATCTCCTGCTTATATTCCGGCTTCGCAGCCATATATAAAAGACGGAAAACATATTTTAATTATTTGGGCACCAGCAGGAGATAATCGTCCTTATAAAGCTCCGGTAAGCCTCAGCGAAAAGAAGTCGGAAAAGGCATGGTATATCAAACGAGGATCAAAAACCGTTAAGGTGAAAGATGGTTCTGATGACGAAAGAAGATTACTTGAATTAACAGCAAGAATACCATTTGATGACAGAATAAATCAGAGTGCAACACTTGATGACCTGAGTTTACAATTAATTCAGTCGCACCTGAAAGAAATAATGAGTTTATTATATGAAGAAAGCACAAAAATATCGTTTCAGGATTTATGTAAACAAATGAAAATTGCAAAAGGACCGGATGAAAATCTCAGGCCTACAAATGTTGGTTTATTGCTTTTTAACGAACATCCTGATAATTTCTTTGCCGGAGCCAAAATAGAACTTGTAATACACAAAGGCAAAGTTGGTAAAGATTACGTGGAAAAAATATTCACAGGCCCTATTGTCAAACAAGTAAGAGATGTACTAAATTTCATTAATACTAATACTATTCAGGAACAAGTATCAAAGGCTCAGGGACAGGCAGAGGCAGTAAGGTTCTTTAATTATCCGTATCAGGCAATTGAAGAAGTATTGGTAAATGCCGTTTATCACAGAAGCTACGAACGTGAAAATCCTGTTGAAATACAGATACATCCTGATAAAATTGAAATTTTGAGCTTCCCGGGTCCTATGCCTCCTGTTGACAAAGAGATGCTTAAAAAAGAAAGAATTGTTACAAGAGAATACAGAAACCGGAAACTGGGTGGATTTTTAAAAGAACTTAAATTAACCGAAGGCAGGGGAACCGGCTTTCCTATTATCTATAAAAGTCTTGAAATTAACGGCTCGCCACCACCAATATTTGAAACAGACGATGACCGGTATTATTTCCTGAGTATTATTAAAGTTCATCCTTTGACTCAACAGGTAGAATCACAAGGAGTCAAAGATATGACCAAAGATGAGACCAAAGATAAGGAATTGTTAATTAATTCTTTAAGTGATATTGATAATTATCTTAGGTCATTGGATGACCTAAGATGGGCCCAAGTTGAGAAAAAGATAAAAAGTAAGGTAGATCGTATATTTTTGAAAGCATTACTTTATTGTATTAGCCCAAAAACAAGAGAGGAGATTTTTGAGCATATGAAAATATACAATAATAGCAGGAACTTTAAAAATTACATTAAGCCCATTATTGAGGTTGGTTGGTTACAACTCACCATACCAGATAAGCCCACAAGTAAAAACCAAAAGTATATAACCTCAGATGTTGCAAAAAGATTGGTTGAACCAAAAAAAACAGGCATTAAAAGATTACCCGTTGCTTCATCCAATATTGCCACAGTAGGTTATGATGCTGAAAATAAAATACTGGAAATAGAATTTCATCACGGAGCAATTTACCGGTATTTTGATGTGCCACAAGAGGTGTATGAAAAGTTGATGAGTGCGGGGTCGCAAGCCAGTTTCTTTTATCATAATATTCGAGAGAATTATGAATATCAAAAAACATAAAATTGAAAAAGAAATTGATGAGATTTAACCATCCCAACACTTTTTTTATATTACCAATTCTTTTACAATAATTCATTCGCCAAATTAGCCAACTCCGACCGCTCACCCTTTTCCAGTCTTACATGAGCATAAATTTCATGATGTTTAATTTTGTCAATCATGTATGACAAGCCGTTACTTTGCGAGTCAAGGTAAGGAGTGTCAATCTGGTAAATATCACCTGTAAAAATAATTTTTGTGTTCTCCCCTGCCCTTGTAATGATTGTTTTTACTTCATGAGGGGTAAGATTCTGGGCTTCATCAACAATAAAACACACATTTGAAATACTCCTTCCACGTATATAAGCTAATGGTGTGATAACTAATTTTTCGCTATCAACAGCAGTATTAATGGCTTTATATTCCTTATCATTTTCCCTGTATTGATTTTGAATAAATTTCAGGTTGTCCCATAACGGCTCCATATAAGGACTAATTTTATCCTTAATGTCACCAGGTAAATATCCGATATCTTTATTACTAAGCGGAACTATCGGTCGGGCAAGGTATAATTGTTTAAACCTTCTTCTTTGTTCAAGCGTACCGGCAAGAGCCAGTAAAGTTTTACCCGTACCTGCAACTCCCTGCAAGGTAACTAATTTTACCTCAGGATTAAGAATAGCATGCAAAGCAAAAACCTGCTCGGCATTACGTGGCACAATTTTATAAGCTGGACATTTTTCAACACGTTCAATAAATTTTGTTACAGGATTATAAAAACCCAATGCAGACGCTCTATTGTTCTTTAAAATAAAATAATGATTTGGAATAGCATCACTTACTCCAATTTCCTCCAAGGAACAAAAGCCCTCATTATAAATTTTATCAATAACAACTTTATCAACATCTTCAATAACCGATTTCCCCGAATATAATGAATCAACATCTTTGATTTTGCCTGTTTCAAAATCTTCGGCAGGAATACTCAATGATTTGGCTTTAATCCTGAGATTTATATCTTTGGTAACAAGGATTATTTTTTTATCAGGGTTTTCTTCAGTTAAGACTAAAGCTGCATTCAATATCCGGTGGTCGGGTTTATTTTCACCAAATATTTTCCGGGCATCCATTTTACTTTGCTCGTTCATAATAACTTTAAACCTTCCTTTTTCAGCTCCATTCAGCGAAATCCAGTTTTGTAAAGTAAATTTTCCGGAAAGCCTGTCCATTATGCGAATGAACTCCCTTGCTTCAAAATTTATAGTATCATTACCTTTTTTAAAATTATCCAACTCCTCTAAAACTGTGATTGGAATTGCCACATCATTATCTTCAAAACTGTTGATTGCATCGTGATTATAAAGAATTACCGATGTGTCAAGAACAAATATTTTTTTCTGTTTTGATTTTCTTTTTGCCATTTTCTAAATTTTATAAAGTTTTCTGACTTCTGCCATAACAGACTCATTTGGAATGCCTTCTCCATTATCAAGTTCGTTAAGTCCTTGCTCTATTGATTTTTTTTGTTCGGAATCTAATTCATCGTACCAGTCAAATTCTTTTGTTTTTTTAGATAATAAAACTTTAATAGCATTTAAAATATTTACATCGTTAATTTTATCTATTAAATTGTGCAAATCTGTTTTCAATTCTATTGTATTCATAATTTTAGAAGATTTATTTTTTACAAAGATACCATTTTTTATTATTTACATTAATTTGAGTAACTTTATGCCAAAATATTTTTAAGATGCCCGAAACTAAAAAACTTTTCCTTCTTGATGCAATGGCACTGATTTACCGTGCTTATTTTGCATTGAACAAAAATCCAAGAATTAATTCCAAAGGATTAAATACCTCTGCGATTCTTGGGTTTGCAAATTCTCTTTATGATGTTATTAAAAATGAAAAGCCTACACATATCGGGGTTGCTTTTGATTCTATTGTCCCAACCGTTCGTCATGAAGAATATATTGAATACAAAGCTAACCGTTTAGCAACGCCTGAAGATATCTCCATATCCATTCCTTATATCAAAAAATTGATTGAAGCATTTAATATCCCGATTTTGTATGTTGACAGTTATGAAGCCGATGATATTATCGGAACAATGTCAAAAAAAGCCGAAGATAACGGATATACAACATATATGGTTACTCCCGATAAAGATTTCGGGCAGTTAGTTTCAAAACATATTTTAATGTATAAACCTGCCCGCATGGGCAATAAACCTGAAATTCTCGGAGTATCTGATATTTGCAATAAATACGGTATTAAACGCCCTGAACAGCTTATTGATATTTTAGGATTATGGGGCGATGCTTCCGACAATATTCCCGGTGTGCCCGGTATTGGTGAAAAAACAGCTTCAAAATTAATTTTCGAATTTGATAATATTGAAAACTTGCTTCAAAACACCGACAAGCTCAAAGGTAAACTCAAAGAAAATCTTGAAAAATTCAGTCAGCAGGCATTATTATCAAAAAATCTTGCAACAATAATTCTTGATGTTCCGGTTGATTTTGATGAAAAACAATTAGAAATTAAAGAACCGGATAAAACTGCCTTAAAACAACTTTTCAACGAACTTGAATTCAGACAATTTGCAAAAAGAGTATTTACTGATTTATCTTTAAAAAAATATGAAAATCAACAGCTACAGGCAAATTTATTTTCTGATTTTACTGATAAGGAAACCGAAAAGGAACTTTTAACTGAAAAGGCAACTATAAATGATACTGAGCATAATTATTTTTTAATTGATACAGCAGAAAAACGAAAGGAATTAATAGTAAAACTGAGTCAGCAAAAATCCTTTTGTTTTGATACAGAAACCACCGGACTTGACGTTAATAATTCGGAATTGGTCGGAATATCCTTTTCTTTCAAACCAAAAGAAGCTTATTATGTGCCTCTTCCTGAAAATTATAATGATTGTCAACAAATTGTAAATGAATTTAAAAGTGTTTTACAAAATCCGGAAATTGAAAAAATCGGGCAAAACCTTAAATTTGATATTTCAATTTTAAAATGGTATGATATAAATGTGAAAGGCAAGATGTTTGACACAATGCTGGCACATTATCTTATCCAGCCCGATTTACGGCATAATATGGACTTTTTGTCTGAAACTTATTTAAACTATAAACCTGTTTCAATAGAATCGCTGATTGGCAAAAAAGGGAAAAATCAATTAAGTATTCTCACGGTTGACCCGGAAATCTTAAAAGATTATGCCTGTGAAGATGCTGATATAACTTTGCAGCTTCGTCATGTTTTTGAGCCAATGCTTAAAGAAACAAAAACATTAGAATTATTTGAAGATATTGAAATTCCGCTTGTTCCTGTACTTTCATCCATGGAAGCCGAAGGAGTTAAATTGGATTTTAATGCTCTGAATAAATATTCTGTTGAACTTCAAAAGGAAATCCAGGAACTGGAAAAACAAATTTATGAACTTGCAGGACAGGAATTTAATATCTCTTCTCCAAAACAATTGGGTGAAATTCTTTTTGAAAAACTTTTAATAACAGACAAACCCAAATTAACAAAAACAAAACAATATGCTACAGGTGAAGATATTCTTCAAAAATTAATAAATAAACATCCTATAATTCAAAAAATCCTTGATTACCGTTCTTTAACAAAACTCAAATCCACTTATGTTGATGCTTTACCTGAATTAATTAATCCAAGGGACGGACGTATTCACACCTCATATAATCAGGCGGTTACTGCAACAGGAAGGTTAAGCTCAAACAATCCGAACTTGCAGAATATTCCTATACGCACCGAACGGGGCAGGGAAATCCGCAAAGCTTTTGTCCCGCGTAATAATAACTATGTCCTGCTTTCCGCAGATTATTCACAAATTGAACTCCGCATCATTGCCGAATTAAGTAAAGATAAAGGAATGATTGAAGCTTTTCGGAATGGCTTGGATATTCACGCAGATACAGCATCAAAGGTTTATGATGCTCCACTTGACGAGATTACAAAAGATATGAGGCGAAATGCAAAAACTGTAAATTTTGGAATTATCTATGGAATTTCTGCATTCGGATTATCGGAGAGATTAAACATTCCCAGAAAAGAAGCCGCTGAAATAATTAATCAATATTTTATGAAATATCCCGGCATTAAAGAATATATGAATAAAACCATAGAGTTTGCCCGTGAAAACGGCTATGTTGAAACTATGATGGGACGACGGAGATACTTGCGCGACATTAATTCAGGTAATGCTGTTGTACGTGGCTTCGCCGAAAGAAATGCCATTAATGCCCCAATACAGGGTTCTTCGGCAGATATGATAAAAATTGCGATGATCAATATTTTCAGGGAGTTTGAAAAAAGAAATTTAAAGTCAAAAATGATACTTCAGGTACATGACGAATTAGTATTTGACACTTATAAAAACGAACTGGAAATTGTACAACAAATTGTTGAAGATAAAATGAAAAATGCAATTAAAATGAATGTGCCTGTGGTTGTTGATATGAATTCAGGTAAAAACTGGCTGGAGGCACATTAATTTCTGAGTAGAGACGAATCATGACTCGTCTCTACAATAAATATTTAAAACACCATACGGTAAAATATATGACGTCGCCTCGTCTCTATAATTAAATGCATTAACAAATTTTTAATAATTAAATATCTCCTCTAATGTCAATTCCTTAACCGTTCCTAATTTTTTCAATACATTCATGTCAACTTTTTCTTTATCACCAATAATCAGGAAAGTATAATTCTTATCTTTAATCTGCTCATCAAAAAATTTACTGAACTCATCCATATTTACAGTTTTCATATATTCATAAACATCCTTACGAATATCATAATCTATACCCCTGTCAAGATTTCTTTGATTAGTCCAGAAAATATTTGATTTGGTAATTCTTTCGGTTTCAATTTTTGCTAAAATCGCCTCACGGGCTGCATCAAACTGAATTTGTGCCTTTGGCATATTACTCATCAAATCAAGCATTGCTTCAGAAGCTGTTTTTATTTTATCTGCCTGTGTAGCTACATAAGTGTAAATATAATTTGATAAATCAACTTTCGGCGGAATAGAAAACACGGCAAAAGCAGTATAAGCCAATGCTTTTGCTTCTCTTATCTCCTGAAAAACAATTGATGAAAGACCACTGCCGTAATACTCTCCAAACAACCGTGCTTCGGGAATAAGGTCTTTATTAAATTCATCACCTTTTGATAACATCATAAGATTAACCTGAACCATATCATAATCAACAAAATAAACTTTGTTCTTATCAGTTGCTAATTCGGGATATTTAACAATTTGCGGGTATTCCATAAGTTCGGCAGGTATTTCATGAAAATTATTCACAACATTCTGAACTTTTTCAATACTTTCGGGACCATAATAAAAGATTTTATGTTTATAAGAATAAAGTTTTTTAAGCAGATCCGTCAAATGTTTAGGATTAATCTCACGTAATTCGTTTCCTGAAAAAATATCGGTGAACGAAGATTCTTCGCCATATTTTCCATAATTGAATAAACCGCTCCAAAGAATAGCCCTCTTACTGAGTTTTGCATCAGACCTTTCTTTTAAAATACCATCAATATAATCATAATAAACTTTTTGGTCGGGTTTAACATTTGCCAGCACATGTTCAAGCAGTTCTATTCCTTTTTCAAATGATTTTTGTAATCCGGAGATATAAACATACGAACGTTCTTTCCCTGTAGAAACTCCCATACTTAT
>JAUXFX010000243.1 GCA_030622635.1 Bacteroidota bacterium | reverse complement strand
TAAATCTAAAATCCTAAATCTAAAATTTAATCAGTTATTTCAGATGATATTATTGAAATGGAATGTTTAAGGTAAAAATATTACAATACATTCACCTCTTTTTTCAATCTGATATTAAATTTTTCAAATACTGAATTTTCAATTTTACATGATAATTCTAAAATTTCTTTGCCTGTTGAATTGCCGTAATTTACCAGCACAAGCGCCTGATTTTTATACACTCCTGCATTTCCGATTCTTTTACCTTTCCATCCACATTGTTCAATTAGCCAGCCGGCAGCTACTTTAAATGTCTTATCAGGTTGTTCGTAAGCAACAATATTTGGAAAATCTTTCTTTAAATTTTTAAATTTTTCTTCAGTAATCACAGGATTTTTAAAGAAACTGCCTGCACATCCGATTTGCTCAATATCAGGAAGCTTTCTTTTTCTTATCCTGCTAACAGCTTCGCTAACAGCACTTACGCTTAATTTATTTATACCCATATCCCTTAATTCCATCTCAATAGCTCCATACTTAGTATTGAAAACAGGCTTTCTAAATAATCTAAAAACTACGGAATTTATTATATATTTATTTTTAAGTTCATTTTTAAAAATACTGCTTCTGTAACTAAAATCACAATCTTCTTTGTTAAATTTTATTATATCACCTGTTTGAATATTAATAGCAGTTAATTGATAAAATACATCTTTTAATTCAACACCATAAGCACCGATATTTTGAATTGGACCCGCACCCACACTTCCGGGTATTGTTGACAAATTTTCCAATCCTCCATAATTATTTTTTATGTTATAATCTATAAAATCCTGCCAATCTTCCCCAGCTTTTGCTTTTATATAAATAAAATCTTCGTCTTCTTTTAAAATAGTTATTCCTTTTGTATTTATTTTTACAACAACACCGGTAAAATCCTTAGTAAAAAGGATATTACTACCACCACCTAAGATTAAAAATTGCTTGTTTTTTAAAAACCCTGAAGATAAAAATGAAATAATTTCTTCATCGGAATTTAATTCAACAAAATACTTTGCCTTAACATCTATTCCGAAAGTGTTAAAAAACTTAATTGAGAAATTTTGTTTGATATTCATTAATAAAATTAATTTAAAGCAATCTTTTATACATTGTTTGCAGTATGTTTTATTCTTTATTAAGTTTTAAATAAATATTTCCTGAAGTCATTTCCAACTTTGACTTAGTTAATAATTAAAAAGCTAACTATTAATAATCCTAAGATTTTCTTCATATCTTATCTTTTTTGTATTTGTTTCAACTTGCTACCAATGTGAGTCTTCGTCTAAACTCCAAATTTTACGCTAAAATAGTAAATATTTCTATATTATATTTCATTGCATTTTTTTACTCAATCGTATAAAAGAAAAAATTTTGTGCCGAGGTCAGTGTTTTCTTTTCAGTTGCTACTTTAAAAGCTATATTTTAATTTTATATAAGCCATCGAATTGTCTTTGTATCGCCCAAATCGTCCTTTTTCATCGCCAATAAAAATATTTGAACCAAGTAGGATTGAAAAACTATCTTCAAAATCATAAGTAATTTTGGGTCTGACCAATGCATCATCATTTGTTAAGCCGATGTATGAGAATAGTTCAAGATGCAAAGTTTCACGTAATAAATCATAACGAGCTAAAAAAGTCATCGTGCTTTCTGTTTTTTCATTCAGGATATTGTTTTTATAATTTAGTATTGTTTGTTGAATAAATTGCGAACTTAACTTAACTGATCCAATATTAAAATCCACTCCAACTAAGTAATGCAAATAATCTTTCTGAACATTTCCATCCGCTTGCGCCGGATCTTGGGTAAGGAAATATTTACCATTATAATAGGCAGCTTCGCCTCGCAAAATCACACCTTTGATCTCAGAACTGAAAGAACCACCTCCTATTGTTAAACGATTGTATTCAGGCGTAATCAATAAACCTGTTAACTGTCCGGTGGCTGTGTCAATAATTTTATTTGTAAGCATTGTCGGGTTATCATCCCACGTGTAAGCGCCCATTAACTCAAAATCAATTGCTGAAGTAAGTGCAGTATATTTTAAAAATATCTCACTGTTTTTGAGACTTGGTGTTATTGTTTCCTTAGAGATGTCCCAGACAGGAGGTGCTGGAAAATCAGGCTGAATATACCAGATCGAACCCTGTTGGGGCCTTTCTGTCGGGGTGAACACCGGAACCCAGATTGCTTCAAAGGTATTGTTGCCAACGTAGTAATTTATTTTTGTAGCAATCACACCTATTCTTATTTCATCAAAATCGGGTAAAAGGAATTCCGTTAAATTCAATGGCGAAACAATATCAGTAATAAAAACCCCATCAGCTTTTCCCCACACCACTTGTTGCCTTCCTATTCGAATATCAAAATTCTTAAAATACAAATCCAGGTAAAGCTCCCTCATCCTGAAATCAAGGCTGTCGGCATTGTATAAATAAACCATTGGATTTACCTTGAAAGCAACCTTATCGCCCATCTTTTCAAAGTTAAGATTAAGTGTTTGCTGAATAATTCCAAAATTACCGTTATCGTATAAAACACCTTCATAGGTTCTGGCAAAACCATTTATGTCAACATTTTGTGCCATTGAAAATTGACTCGCCATTAAAAGCAAAATCAGTATTAGTCCTTTTGTTTTCATTTTTTATTAATTTATAGTTTTAAACCTTCAAGGTTTTTAAAACCTTGAAGGTTTTGTATATTATTTATAATCCTCTCATCATCATCCGTTCGGTAAATTTTGAATCGGAAATTCCGGTGTTTATTTTGATGTCACTTAAAACCATCTTTGTTTTATGATTTTTCTGAACGTTGTGCATTTCCGAATTTGTTATGACCAAAAAGCCTGATATTTCTTCGAATTTTCTTATATAAAGGATTTTAAGCAACTCTTCATCTTTGTCATAAAATTCCTTTTTTAGTCCGATAAAGTTGTTTTTCCTGACCCTGCTAATGGTTTTGGAGTACATATAATCTTCGTCTTTCGGAGTGCTTTCCACCACATAATAAGCAACATCGTCAATGGTTTCTTCAGGTAGCATTTTATGTGTATCATCATCAAGTTTGCGGTCGCCCAGGTCGTCATAAGTAAAATCCGATCCCATGAAATAATCACTTTTGCTGTCGCTTGATATACGTTTGGTTTTTTTTAATGCCGGTAAGTAAATCCACTGGTCATCGCTCTTACTTTCATCATCATAGGACCAATTCATGAATGAAGTGTTTTTGACATCAGCAGGCGACTGGAAGAACATGATGATTTTTTCCATATCACCCATATCCTTTGTGAATTGTTTGATCTTTCTGATCCTTTCCTTTCCGCTTTTATTAATTAAAGTCATCGTTAAATTAGAAGTCTGGTCATCACCTTCAGCGCGATTGTAAACTTTCTCGATGATTTCCCTTGCTGTCATTTCCTGAGCTATTGTCTGATAGCTAATTGAAATGATTATTGCAATAACTGATACTAAGATTTTTAAGTTTTTCATTTTTTATAGATTCTTTGTTAATACTTTATTTTTCTTCTTTTTAAAATAGATATTTGATACATTTATTAAAACAAGCATTATAGTTACTGTTCCAACAAAACTCGTAAACATATTAAGCGATACTAATGCTCCAAGTTCTCTGTTTGGCGGAAATACTGAAAATAGTAGTACCATAAAGCCTGCTATTACTACAATTGCATTAAAGCT
>JAUXFX010000219.1 GCA_030622635.1 Bacteroidota bacterium | reverse complement strand
GAATTGCACGAATTACACGAATTGAAAATTCGTGAAATCTGCGTAATTCGATGATATTTTTTTAGATTTTTAATGATATTCTTATTTTGCTGATTCCATTTAAATACCTATTAATGAAGTATTTACGAAAAGTTGTCATTGGCAGCGAAGACGAGGACGTAATTCGTAATCCGCAACTTCAAACATCAAACATCAAACGCCTGAAATCAAAATAAAACCGTTACTGTGCCTTTTTTATCATAAGAATTTCCTTGTTCATTTTTATATCCGACAAAATAAATGTAAACGCCTAAGGGAACGTAATTGCCTTTATATTTTCCGTTCCATCCTTCATTTGGATTTTGTGTTTCAAACAGTAATTGCCCCCATTTATTGAAAATCTGAAATGAATAACCTGAATTATCAATAAAAACTGTTACAGGTTTGAATTCGCTGTTAATACCTTTTGGTGCAAAGGCATTAGGAAGATAAATTTCGGATGTTTGATTAACTATTGCAATATTTGATTTTGCCGTATCCTGAAAAGGATAAGTTTCGCCGTTACCTTCAATAGCTTCAGTATAATAACCATATTTGCTTTGTGAATTTGTAAAAGCAGAAATATCGTCCGAATAATTGTTTGTACCAAATGGTAAACTAATGATAGGGTCAGGACTGAAAATGCCATTCACTTGCCTGTAAATATTGTATGAAACAACTCCTCCGTCCCATCCTTCATAATCATTCCATTCCAAATAATTTGTTTTATCGGGTTTTGCTTCTGCCGTTAAAAAAATTGTTCTTGATATGTATGAATACAGGAAGTCTTTGCCGCAACTATCAATAACGATTATTTCATAGTAATAGCTTCTGTTGTTTACCAGAGCATTATAATCATCATATTTAATTTCAGAAGTAACGGATGAAGGGATTATTTCAAGTAAATCAAACGGACCCGAAAGGTTTTCCGACCTTAAAATTTTATATCCGGTAATATATGCAGTTGTATCAACAAATAAAGTTAATTCAACATGATTATTATTTTCAACCGAAGCATTTCTTAAATAAATAAAATCAGGTTTTGAAAATTCGTAGGTGGTAATACATTTTTTGCATGATGTTGATGTGATTTGATTTAAATGATTATATGCCTGTATAAAATAGCAATATTCATTATCGGTTGATAAATTTTGATGAATATAACTTGTATCGGATGAAGAAGTTATTATTAATAAATTAAAAGGGCCGGCATCAATACTAAAATAAATTTTATAACCCTCCAGTTGGTTAAGCATATTGATATATGATGTCCAGTTTATTGTGTTTGTATAATCGCATGGGTTATAGATAATTTTATATAAACAGATGGTTCTAAGCGAATCGCCTTCAGCAAACGGACCGATTCCAAGAGGGCTTGTATTTCCACAACTGTCAAAAGCTGCAATACTGTATGATTTTGTAGAAGTGCACGGATCAACTGCAAAATCCGTATAAAATGTATTATTTAATCCATAGATTATATCAATAGTTATCCATGTTCCACCTTGGTTACGATAAATAATATATCCTTCGGTGTCGCTTGCCGGATTGACTTCCCAGCCGATTACCACATTTTCATTTGAATCAATACTAACAGAGTCAAGAACCGGTGTTGGAGGCTTATTAATGTCATAGAACCAGTCTCCTGCAATATTTGATGTTGATTCACATCCTGATTCATCTGAAATTTTTATCTGATAATTTATTGTATCGTTGCAAACGCTGATTATTTCTTCGTATTCAAAATTTTGAACAGAGTCAATCAAATCCCAGTTGCTAAATGAATACTTATGGTAAATTTTATACCATCCGTTTGATGAAGGCAACAATGGAGTATGTAAAGCATTCCATTCCAGCTCGGCTTTTCCGTTACCCGGATTAAAAACCTGAAGAAAGATTGTACTCAATGTATCTGAAAAAACAGGATTACCGGTAACAGTTAAAGTTTTAATAAAATAAAAATTGTGCATCAGGTTTGAAGTAGAAGCTGTATGAGTAAAATTTGTATTGCTGTAATTAGTTGAACTGCCGATTTCCGTGAAAATATCAGGATTTGAAGCATAAGCATGATAAAAATGATAGCTTATAAATTCATCAGCAGAAACGGGAGTATCCCAACTAAGAGTTGCATCACCATTGTTATCTACAGCAACACACCTGAAATAATGCGAATACTGGGAATACATCTTTAAAGATGATAAAAGTATTATAGCGATTATAAGATTTGATTTTTTAAACATACTTTTTGATAAGCTGAAATAATATTTCCACCTTTATATTTAAAGTATTGTTTTTAAAATTATTGCATGAAAGGTTCAAAATTAATTATTTTATTTACCAACCAACAATTCAAACATTGTTTCTTTAGTAAAATATTTTTTTGCCAACTGAATTAAATTTTCAGAAGTTATTGAGTTAATTATGTTTAAATATTTATCATAATAAGTGAAATCCATATCATATTCAAGAACCGATTTAAACATTTCGGATAATGCAAAAGGTCCGTCAATACTTCTGAGGAAACTGCCAAGCATAAAGTTTTTAACGAGGTTTAGTTCGTCTTTGGTAATTAATTCATCACATAACAATTTAATTTCTTTGTAAATTTCATTTACTGCTTTTTTTGAAACATCTGTACCTGCTTCGGTTGCAATGTAGAAATACCCTGCGTTTTGCAATGAAATCAAAGCTGAGCCTATTCCGTATGTATATCCTTTATCTTCACGAATGTTTGACATTAATCTTGACCCGAAATAACCACCTAATACAGTATTTAATATCTGCAAAGGAATAAAATCGGGATGTTTTTTATTAAACAATGGTTTGCCTATTCTGATGGCTGTTTGCAATGCATCCTCTTTCTTTATAAAATGCTTATGTGCAGCACTGGCTTCAATTTTATATGGTTTGGATTGTTCCGTGTAACCGGCGTTCTGCTTATTACCACCCAATAATTTATTTAGCAATGGAATAGTTTTATTATTAATTTTCCCAGAAACAATTATTTTGCAATTTTTTGTAGTATAATATTTTTTGTAGAAATCAATCAGAAAATTTCTTTCAAGATTGTCAAAATCCTTAAGGTCAGCTATTCTTCCATATTGGTTTTTATCTCCAAAAATTATTTTATCGAAATTTATTTTTGCAAGATATTTAACTTTTTCGTTATTGATTATAAATTCCTGTTTAGCTTTTTTAATAAAGGTTTTCAGTTCTTTCTCAGGAAAAACGGGCTTGTTGATTATTTCAGCCAATACAGGCAGAAGTTTTTCAAGATGTTTGTTTAATAAGTAAAGTGTTACTGATGCATGATCTTTTCCCGGAATTGTTTCAAGATGGGCGCCATAGTAATCAAGTTTTTCAGCAATCTCATAAGCGGTTGAATTTTGTGTTCCTTCAATTAACATTTTATTGGTTGATAGAGCAATCAATGGTTTATTTTGGAAATATGTACCAGCATTAAATATCAAATCAATTTTTAGAATATCTTGTGTGCCGGCATTTAAAATATAAACAGGTATTCCGTTATCAAGATATATTTTATCAGGATTAGTTAAACTGATTTTTTTAGTTGTTGTTAAATCAGGTTGATTTTGCCTGTTGGTTCCTGTTTTCATGTTTAAATATTTATAATCGTTCACAACTTAAATAGCTGATTAGAATTTAGATTTTAGAATTTATTTAACTGTTAATGGTTACAAGTATTTTTATTGTGCCAAGTAATAAAGTGTTGAACAATTATTTTCCCTGAAAATAAAATTTGCCTGTTCATTAATTTGTTCTTTTGTAACAACTGAATATTTTTCAATTTCTTTATTTATGAGTGATGCATCACCCAACAATTCGGCAAAAGCAAGGTTCATTGCTTTATTCAGAACATTCATTTCAGAAAACACCAAAGTTGATTCAATCTTATTTTTAACTTTTTGTAATTCATTTTTTTTAATAATATCTTTTTTAATTTTAGCAAGTTCGGTGTTTATAGCTTCTTCGGCTTTTTGCATGGAAATACCTTTTATTAGTTTCCCACTGATAACAAAAAGACCGTTTTCAATTTCGCCTGTTAAAAATGCATTAATTTCACTAAATAACTTTTGCTTTTTTACAAGTTCCTGCTGAAGGCGTGATGAGTTTCCGTTAGATAAAATATCCGAAAGCAAATCAACAGTATGAAATTCCTTATCTCTTCTCGAACATGTATGAAAAACTTTATATATCGAATTGAATGGAACATTTCGTTTGACTGTAAGTTTTTCAGGTGATTTTTGTTCCGGCTCAATCGGTAATTTCCTCAAAGATTTCTTATCTTTTTTAATTGGAGCAAACCATTTGTTTGCAAGTTTTTTTATCTTTCCAATATCAACATCACCTGCAATAGACAAAATTGCATTATTTGGGTTATAAAATTTTTTATAAAATGCTTTTACATCCTTCATTTTGGCATTTTCAATATGTGAAATTTCTTTACCGGTTGTTGACCATTGATAAGGATGCACCTTATAAGCCAGTGGACGCAGTAATAGCCAAACATCGCCATAGGGCTGGTTAAGAAACACTTGTTTGAATTCTTCAATTACAACATTTCTTTGCACATCAAGGCTTTTTGGAGAAAATGCAAGCG
>JAUXFX010000063.1 GCA_030622635.1 Bacteroidota bacterium | reverse complement strand
TTTAGGTTTCAGGTTTCAGGTTTCAGGTTTCAGGTTTCAGGTTTTAGGTTTCAGGTTTCAGGTTTAGCGAAGCGAAATCTCATACCGACAAAGGAGGTCGGGATTTCATGTTTCTGATATTTGTACCGATTGCTCTTTACTTGTCATTCAATTGTCATTCAGTAGTTAATTAACAATTTAGCCATTTAACAATTCAACAATTCTAATCAATCCATCATTTTCATACCTTCCTGTAAACAGTTGGACTAACTTGCTTTATTGGAGTATCCATATTTATCAGCGATTCGGAATGACCAAGAATAAAATATCCATTGTTTTTTATTTCATTAATTAAGTTAAAAACAACTTTTTTTTGAGTTTCCTTGTCAAAATATATTAATGTATTTCTACAAAAAATAATATCATATTTTTCCTGAACATTATAATTATCTTCCATTAAATTTAATCTTGCAAATTTCACTTTTGCTCTCAGTTCAGGCACTATTCTGACTTTCGCAAGTGTTTTATCTTTACTTTTTAATAAATATTTTTTTTTCAGGTTTAAAGGGATATCACTTACTTTGTTTAAGGGATAAATTGCATTTGCAGCTTCAGTTAAAATTTTATTTGATATATCAGTACCTAATATTTTAAAATCAAAATCAGGGTTTTTCTCTTTGAACTCGCTCATAACCATAGCTATAGTATAAGCCTCTTCACCACTTGCACATCCTGCACTCCACACTTTTACAAAATTTCCTGAAGAATCATTTTTATTTAATCCCGGCAATATTGTGTTTTTTAAAAAGTCAAAATGAGCATGTTCTCTAAAAAAATCAGTTTTATTAGTAGAAACAACATCAATCATCTGATATATTTCATCTTCCTGTCCCTGTTTACTAAAAACAAGATCACAATATTCTTTATATGATGAAATTTTTAATTCCCGCATACGTTTCTGTAATCTGCATTGAAGCATTGTTTTTTTTCCAACCGGCATTTTAATTCCGTAATTATTATAAATATAACTACTTAAGCGATTAAAATCACTATTCGTCATTTCTTTCAAAGACAAACTTCTATTTTTATTTAAAGGCATTTTGCGAGGTTATTTGTTTGACGTTGGACGTTTGATGTTTGGCGTTATTTGTTGATTCGTATTTCGTAATCCGTAAAGATCAAATCTTCAGTTGTCATTCAATTGTCATTCGATTGTAATTGTGGTTTTGATGTAGAGACAAATCATGACTTGTCTTTATGATTGTTTTTCAGTTGTCATTCAATCATCCAACGACTGTAAGGAGTCCGTCTAGACCATTTAAGCATTTAAGCATTTAGCCATCTTTCTTAAAAGTTCATCTTTGTTTATTGGCTTTGTAATATAATCATCACAACCTGCCTTAAGGGCTTTTTCTCTATCACCGTATAAGGCATAAGCGGTTTGAGCAATAACAGGAATTGCTTTATTTATCTTTTTTATTTGTTTAGTTACCTCATATCCGTTTATATCAGGGAGCTGAATATCCATAAGAACCATATCAATTTCTTTGTTTGATTCAAATATACTGATTGCTTCTTTTCCATCTTGTGCCCATATTAGTTTTGCATTTGTTTTTTTCAATATTGACTCAAAAAATTTATAGATTAGAAAAAAATCATCAACAACAAGTATTGTTTTGCCTTGCCAGTCGTATTCAAATTTTTCGATTTTTTCAGTATCAATATCAGTAATTTTTACTACAGGTTCAAAAGGTAAAGTAAAATAAAATGTTGAACCTTTACCTTCCTCGGATTCCACCCATATTTTTCCGCCTAAGAGTTCTGCAAGTTTTTCGGAAATTGCTAATCCTAATCCCGTGCCTCCATATTGGCGTGTGTTTGAGTCATCAGCCTGACGAAAACGTTCAAATATTATTGATTGTTTATTTTCTGGAATACCTATTCCGGTATCTTTTACATAAAATTGCAGAAATGAAGTATTATTATCCTTTTTAACTTGATAACCAAATTCAATTGTTCCCTGATGTGTAAATTTAAAGGCATTTCCAATAAGATTAATTAATATCTGACGGAATTTTGTTTTGTCTGTATGAATGATATCTGATTCTTCGTCTAACTCTTTATTAAGTATTAAGTTAATCTTGTTGTTTAAGATTTTATCATTTTTCATAAAGCCTGAATTGATACTTTCGAGCATTTTATTTATTGAAATTTTTTCTTTGTTTATCTCAACTTTATCTGTTTCAATTAAAGTAATATCAAAAATATCATTTATAATACTTAACAGGTTATCACCGCTGGTTAGAATGGTATTAGCAAACTCCTTTGTTTCTTCTTCTGAAAGTTCGGAGTCAGCTATCATTTCAGAAAATCCGATCACTGCGTTCAACGGTGTACGCAGTTCGTGCGACATAGTTGATAAAAATACAGATTTCAGTCTGTCGGATTCGGTGGCTCTTTCTAAAGCTGATTCCAAATCTTCTTCTGCTTGCTTGCGCTTGGTGATGTCGATGGCTGCTATCAAGACCGCTGGCTCACCGTGAGCGTTAAAAGGTATCTTATAAGTCTCGAGGACAGTGATGCTTCCATCGGGATTCTTCATCGTTTCTTCGGGTATAAATTTGGGCTTGCCGCTTTCGATTACTACACGGTCATCAGCAAGCATAGCACGCAATTCATTTTCATCCTTACATAAATCGGCGTGAAGCATATCTGTCATCTCTTCGACTGTCGTACCATAGAAATCGGTCAGTTTCTTGTTGACCAGAATAAACCTGCCATCGAGGTTCTTTGCACAGATGAAAACAGGAACCAAATCCATGATGTCTCGCAACAGCGTTTTACTGTGGCTCAATTCCTCTTCTGCTTTCTTGCGTTCGGTGATATCGCGTACAATACATAGGACACTTACAATTGCATTTGATATTTGACTTATATTCGGGGTTGCTGTTGCTTCTACATAAAAAGGTTCTTTGCTTTTCGGTTTGTAAAGAAACTCAAAAGATACTGGTTTTTTTGTCTTGATGATCTCTTGAAATAGTTCTTGCAATTCTTGTTTTATTTGTTCATCTGCAATATATCTGCTGAAATGATGTCCGATTTCTTCTTCAGGATCATACCCTCCAAACTTTTTCATATTCGGACTACAATATAAAATAGTTCCATCCAATGAAAAACTGATAATTACATCTTCCAAACTTTCTACCAGTTTTCTATATTTCTCCTCGCTCTCCCGCAACGCTTCTTCCGCTCGCTGTTGATAATCAATATCTCTGAGCGTCCCAATCATTCTAATTGGTTTACTATCTTTATCTCTTGAAACTACTTTACCATGATCAAAAAACCATTTCCATTTTCCCGTTCTGGTTTTCAGTCGATGTTTATTTATATAAAACTCAGTTTTTCCATTAAAGTGTTTTTGTAAATCTATACTAACTTGTTTTAAATCATCAGGATGAATTTTATCTTCCCACCATTTAATATCTGGTTCAATCTCACTAAATTTGTATCCTAAATTTTTCGGCAGTATTTCATTATATATTTCTTTACCAGACGGAATATCCCAGTCCCACCATCCCAAATTTGCCCCTTGTATTACCATTTCTAATTGCTCATTCTTTTGAACCAGTTTCTTTTCTCTTTCAATTAACTCTTTCTCTGCTTTTTCTTTTTTTTGGCATGCCTCAGCTTCTTTAATAGCCCGTTTTATCACAGGGGCCAAACGCGAAAGTCTATCTTTTAGAACACAATCAGTTGCCCCGGCTTTCAAACACTCAACCGCAAGCTCTTCGCCTATTGTGCCGGAGACAATGATAAGCGGAATTTCCGGTGTAATTTGCTGTTGCAGTTTAATGGCAGACATGCCATCAAAAGAAGGTAATTTAAAATCAGATAAAATAATATCCGGTTTTTCGGTAAGGATTTTTTTGAAATCTTTTTCCGTTTCAACTCTTTTCCATTCAAAGTCAAGTCCTTCTTTTTTAAGTTCTCTCACCATCAATTCTACATCATCAGGATTGTCTTCAAGTATTAGTATGTTTAATCTTTTTTCTTTCATGGTTACTGGTTTCAAGTTTCAAGTTTCAGGTTTCAAGTTTCAAGTTTTTATCATTTTTTTTCTCTGCGGCTTTGCGTCTCTGCATTTATAATATTTGTTTAATTGAACACTTTCATTTAACATTTATCTCCCCAACTAAAACCTTTCAAAATCTTCATCTCTTTCACCTTCTTTGCCTAAATCAATATATACTCCATTATTTTTCCTGCCGGTTTTCTGTGACAATGTTCTATCAGAAGCAGAAGCAGGAAGGATTTTATTTCTTAGCTGGCTTTGCCTAATATTTTTTTTAGTGTATATTTTATCATCAATTTTAAAAAACGATATTGTTTCAAGTAATTGGTCAGCCTGAGTTGACAATTCTTCCGAGCTTGTAACCATTTCCTCCGATGAAGCAGCATTTTGTTGTGTAACTTCATTTAATTGCTGAATAGCATTATTAATTTGTTCAGCACCTGAATTTTGTTCTATGCTTGCAGCAGCAATTTCCTGCACTAATTTTGAAGTACTTTGAATATCAGGAAATATTTCTTGCATAAGTTTCCCTGATTCTTCAGTAGCAATAACACTTGATTTCGCAAGTTTATCAATTTCAATTGCAACTATTTTAATACGTTCGGCAAGCTTGCCTACTTCGGTAGCAACCACACCGAAACCTTTACCGTGTTCACCGGCACGGGCAGCTTCAACAGCAGCATTCAGCGCCAGTATATTTGTTTGAAAAGCAATCTCGCCGATTATTGAAATCTTTTCAGCAATTTCCTTTATTTGCTTTAAGCTTTTGTCTGCAACTTTTGCAATATTGTCCACATCATCAGCTGCTTTAAATGAGATTTTTCCGGTTTGTTGTGCATTCTCGGTATTTTGCTGAATATTTGAAGTCATCTCTTCAATTGACGATGCCATCTGCTGTGTAGAAGCTGCCTGCTGAGATGCACCTTGTGAAATTTGCTGGGAAGCTGAACTTAATTCATTGCTTGCAACAGCAATATTTGATGACACTGTATGGGCTATTGTTATTGCTTCTTTGATTTTATCTGCCATAACTTTTAATGCTTTCCCTAAATCACCAATCTCATCCTTTTGGTCAATATCAATATTTGCTGATAAATCTCCATTTGCAAGCCGGTTTGCAAAACTTACACTTTTCTTAAGAGGTAATGTTATAGACCGAATGATAACTATGGAAATAATTACACCTAAAATTATTGCAATTATAGAAAATATTACAATCATTGTATTAAACCTTCTAATTTCAAAAAACATTTTTTCATCTTCTATTTCAAGGGTATCATGGCATATTTTAGTTGCATTTCGTGCATAAACAATCAGGTCTTTATCAATTTCATTTTGTTTGTTATTTAATTCCATATAAATATCATAATTTGTTAAATATTCATCAAAGGCGGCTTTTAATATTTTACCCTGTTCAATATTCTTTTGTAGTTTAAAACGTTGCAAAAGATCAGATATTAAATTATTAACTCTATCAGATATTTCCTTACGTAATTTTTGAGTATTATTAAATTCTTCATTATCCTGTTTATAATATTTTTTGCTTCCTGAAATGATCATGTTTCTTTCATATCTTCTAAGATCAAGAAACAATTTTATAATTCTGTTGGCATCATCGGCTTTTATTAATTTGTCATCAATTCGTTCATCTGAAGCAGATAATTTTTTACGATACTCTTCAAGTTGTGCTTTTTGGTCGGCTCTTATATTCTCAGCTTCTGTTATTGCTTTCCTTGCCGATACCCGCATCTTTTCAATAGCAGCAGTTTTCTTTTTTTCATAATCAACATACTCGTAAAATAACTTCTCATAATTATTTAAGCTTAGAATTATCTCATCCATTTTATCCTTGTTTACTTTTTGCTTAAACTTTTTCTTTGTTTCTTCTGCCTGTTGATAAATATTATCAATATGCTCCTGTACATTTTTAACATATTTTTCATCCTTTCTTATTATAAAATTTTTTTCCTGTCGCCTTGTTTCCAATATCTGCTCATTAATTTTATAAATACTAACAGTTTTATCAATCCTGCCGTTAATTCTAATTGAACCATACCAACCGAAAAATCCGATTATCAATGTTAAAAGCATAACAATGCCAAATCCTATGGCTAATTTGATTCCAAATTTTAAATTTTTAATTTTCATGACTTTATAATTATTTAGTTATTAGTTTCATTAACTGAATCCTTAATATAAACCAGGTCATCCGAAGAAAAAACTTTAGCAACATCCAGCAACATAATAAACTCCTCATTTACTTTTATCATTCCCTGTATAAATTCCGATTTATATTTTTCACCGATGCCCGGTGGAGGTTTAATGTCAGCTTCCTTAACCTCCAGAACCTGAAGCACCAAATCAACGATTGCTCCAATATTAACCTGTGTGCCGTCAATTTCAATACTTAAAACAATAATACAGGTATTAGCAGTATATTCCGTTTCAGGCAAGCCGAACTTTATACGGGTATCAACTACAGGCAAAACACTACCGTAAAGATTAACCACACCTTTCATATATTCAGGAGCTTTAGGAACTTTGGTAATATTCGGTAATTCCAATATTTGTAAAACATTAGCTACGTTTACAGCAAATATTTCGCCACCAAGTTCAAAAGTTAAATATGAATCTAAATTTTTTAAAATGTTATCTTCCATGTTTTTCTAATTTGTAAATTTATTAATAACCTTATTGGTATCCATAACTAATGCAACTGTTCCGTCACCCAATATGCTTGCCCCTGAAAAAATCTCATTCTTATTTAAATATTTACCAAGGGGTTTAAGAACAGCCTGATACTCGCCAACTACCGTATCAACTGCCAGTCCTATTTGTTTATCTTCATAATTTACAACTACAAGATTTTGTTTTGACGGGCAGTTATCAGTAATATCAAATTCATGCCTAAGATACAAAAAAGGAATCTGTTTGCTTTCAAAAACAATAATATTATTAAAACTATTTTCCAGCACGCTTCTGTCAGCTTCATAAATTCTATCAACTGCCGATAATGGAATTATAAAACAGGTATTATTAATTTTTACAAGCAATCCATCAATTATTGATAGAGTAAGCGGCAGTTTTATAGTTATGGTAGTTCCTTCATTAACAACTGAATCAATTTCAACCTCACCCCTTATTTCTTCAATATTTCGTTTTACTACATCCATACCGACTCCCCTGCCCGAAACATCTGTTACATTTTTTGAAGTAGAAAAACCGGAAATCAGTATCAGGTTCAAAAGTTCTTTTTTGCTGTATGATGTTTCAAAATTGATAATTCCCATCTTTAAAGCTTTTTCCTTTATTTTTTCAGTATCAATTCCTACACCGTCATCTTTAATCATAATGTGAACATTTGTTCCTGAATAAAACGCTTTTAAGAGAATTTTTCCTTGTTTGGGCTTTCCAAGTCTTACTCTTGTTTCCTCGCTTTCAATTCCATGGTCAATGCTGTTGCGTAAAATATGCATTACCGGGTCGGCAATGTTTTCAATAATGGTTTTGTCTAATTCGGTTTCTGCACCTTCAGTAATGAATTCAACATCTTTATTCAACTCATTTGAAAGGTCCCTCATAAGCCGTTTAAAACGTGTCAGTAGGGTTTGGATTGGTATCAGGCACATATCAAATGCGTTCTCCCTAAGCTGGCGTGATAATTTCTGTACATTTTCAGCTATTGCTATCAGTTCATTATCCTTACTCTCTTCGGCAAAAAGCAATAACCTGGCTTGTGTGGTAACTAATTCACTTACTAAATTCATTAACTGGTCTAACTTCTCTGATGAAACCCTTATGGTTGATATTGCTTTTTCTTTTATTTGATGTGTAACTATTTCTTTTGGTTTTGGTTTTGGTTTTACTTCATCAACAACATCTTCAATACTTTCAGAAATTACTTCCTTTTCAGGAATATCAATTTTCTCCGGTTCAACTTCAATATTGCTTAAAGTACTAATAAATTTTTGTAATTCATCAATACTGATATTTTCTTTTAAAAATTTTTTATTTTCAATTTCTTCAATAAAAAATTTGTTTTCAAATAAATTATAAGCTGCAATTTCAAGAATTTCCAAGTTGCAATCATCTTCAACAAAGATAAACACATCCGATATTGCATTAATACCCTGACTTGTAGCTAAAATAACATCCCAGTATGTGTAACATTTTTCAACATTTATGTTTTCAATTGACGGTATTTTATTTAAACGGGAAAAGACCTTGCATGTACCCATTGAATTCAATTCATCAAGCAGGTATAACGGATTTGTTCCGTTGCTAAAAATATTTTCATTTGGTTCAAAGAAAATAAAATAGGTTTTTAAATCCTGATTTTTAATATCTTGTCTAAGTATTGAAACTTGCTTAATAGGACTTGCTATTTCTATATCTTTCTTTTCTTCTTTATTTTTATTATTAATAATATCATTGATGATATTTGTAAGGCGTTGATGTTCATTTTTTACTTCTTCGTTTGATTTTTGGTTTAATAAATTTCTCAAATGGTCAACAGAGGCAAGCGTAACATTTAGTAATTCTTTAGTTACAACCATTTTCTCATTCCTGATCAAATCATAAATATTTTCAAGATTGTGTGTAAACTCACTAATATCATCAAAGCCAAACATTGCACCGCTTCCTTTAAGCGAATGCATTATCCTGAATATCTCTTGTATTTTATTTTTATCATCAGGATTTTTTTCCAATGATAAAAGGGAATCTTCAAGATTGTTTACAAACTCATTTGCCTCAATGATAAATTTTTTCTGCAAGCTTTCCATTACCTGAGAACTTTTTTTATTGTTGCAATTAATTTTTCTGCATTAAAAGGTTTTATAAGCCAACCTGTTGCACCGGCTTTTTTTGCCTCAATTTTTTTAGCCACCTGTGTTTCGGTAGTTAAAAATAAAATCGGTATATGCTTATATTCAGGCATTGCCCTTACTTCTTTAATTAATTCAATACCATTCATTACCGGCATATGCAAATCGGTTACAAGCAAATCAATATTTGCTCCATCAAAATGTTTTAAAGCATCCTTGCCATCTTTGGCTTTAAGCACATCAAAACCATTATTCTCAAGTGTAAAACTAACAACCTCAAGAATACTTTCGGAATCATCTACAACTAAAACAACTTTTCCCATAAGTAGATTTATTAATTATTGTTATTAATTATTTGTTTAATTGTATTCGGTTTTTAAAGTTTAGTCTTCAGTTTTCAGTCTTCAGTTTTCAGTCTTCAGTCTTCAGTCTTCAGCCAGTTAATCGCTGACTGCCGACGACTGAAAGAAGTCCGTATGGACTGCAACTGCTACTATCAGCATCACTATGACAAAAGAATTCTCCCAAATCCTGAATGCTTTACTAATGACTCTAATTCATCATTCAACTTTATATCAATATCAAGATCAATTGATAATTTTTTCTGATAAAAATAAATTGAAAATAAAAGTTGAATATATGAAATATCAATATTTTCAATATTGTCTGACTTTATTGTAATTTTTATATATTTACTTATTATTGAAGATAATTCCTGCTTAATATCTTCAGAGTTTTGAAGTGTTAAGTCACCATTAATTAATACAGTTACTCCTTTTGAATCTTTATCACCTGATGGAACAACAGAGATATTATAGAAATCCATTTTTTCTGTTTTTTGTTAGTTATTATTACGAATAATTTTGAGATTTGTTACTGTAACTGTTTCAGGTTTCCCATACGGGCTAATGAAACAAAGTGAATCCGTCCATACGGATTTGCTTCGCTTCATATGGACTTCGTGTCGAAGGTTTCAGGTTCGACAATTTTTTAAGCTTTAAACCTTGAACCTATTTTTACGTCAAAAATATAAAAAAATATGATAAAAAAAACAGAATAATTATTTTTTTGTTATAGAATTCTTAATCAACTTAACTACCAAGGCAGTATCATTTCTAACAATGGTGAGTATCATATCAACTACATTAGTTTTATTAAGCCCTAATGAGTTTCCCATGTCTTCAATAAAGTCCAGATTATTTTTCGACAATCTAAACCCTGTATGAACCTTTGTTTCTTTTTTAGCCATGCCTAAAATCTAAATTCTAAAATCTAAATTATATGTGCTCTATACTTTTTATTATTAATCCCCAAACCTGTAATTTTATCAAACATTTCTTTCTTTTCCCTGTCTTTTGCTTTTGCAATAAATATTTTTGAAGTGTCGAAAATCACCGTACATTCAGTACCGTTTACAAAAACTTTATCTCCTTTTTTTAGGTTCATTAAGGACTTATTGCGTGTGCTTATCAATTTATTCATAAACTCATATTCTGCGTTAATATTCTGCATTGTATGATTATTACCACCCCTGTCAGGATGATTTTGTTTAGCTAATTTTATATATGTGGATTTAAGCTGTGTTTTTGTTGAAATGTCTTTGAAATATGTCATAATTAAAAGAATTAAAATTATTCAAATAGCAAATGTACAACATTGTACAACAAAAACCAAATTTTTTTTTAATTTTTTTATTTCCTTCCTTTTTTAGTTCAGGATTATTTAGTATTTTTGCAGTCGTTTTTGATATCATTATTTGGTCCCGTAGCTCAGCTGGATAGAGCAACAGCCTTCTAAGCTGTGGGTCACAGGTTCGAATCCTGTCGGGATCGCATAAGCAAATTTATAATAATATATTAGTCAATCACTTGGATAGTGTATGAAAATTATTACAATTGACAATGAAACAAAGACTTTTAATTATTTTTATCGCTTATTCAACTCTTATATATGGACAAGTTAATTCTGAAAAAGTTAATATTAATCATAATGGTAACTCTCTCAAATTAATCTCATCTTCTTATGATAGGTTAATTATTGAATTGCAGCTAAGTGATTTTTTAAAAGTGCCTGTAGAAATAAATGGAAAGACATATTTTTCTGTAAACATACCAGAAGAAAGTCTGATTAAAGAAAAAGGCAATCCGGAATTACCTAAATTTACGAGAAGTATATTAATTCCCGGAACTTCAAACTTTTCAGCAAATATTATTTCTAGCGAATATAAAGATATTATTTTACCTGTAAAACCTTCAAAAGGTATTTTATCAAGGGCAGTAAATCCTAATCATATACCTTATGTATTCTCTTCTATTTATTCCAATAACATCTTTTATCCGACTGATAGATATAGTTTTAATGAACCTCATCTTATTAGAGATTCAAGAGGAGTTGCGATAAATATCTACCCTTTTGCCTATAATCCTATAAAGAAAACATTAAGAATATTTACAAAACTTGAAATAGAAATTTTATTTTCCGGTTCGAATCTTAAAAATTCAACACAACATTCAATGGGTAGCAATAATATATACTTTGAACCAATACTAAAAAAACACTTTATAAATTATGAATCAGTAAATAATTTAAAAAGTACAAGCACGGTTGAGGAAACAGGAAGGATGTTAATAATATGTGATAATAATTTTATTGATGAAATGCAACAATTTGTTAATCACAAAAACAATCGAGGATTATCTACTGAAATTGTTAGTATGGATGATGTCGGAACAACTGCCAATGATGTTGCTAATTACATTCAAAATGATTACGATGATGATAATTCATTGACTTTTGTTTTATTGGTTGGGGATAATGCACAAGTTCCAACACTTACAGTCAACGGTGGAGGTTCGGATCCATCATTTTCTTTAGTTTCAGGAGTTGATAATTATCCGGATATAATTATTGGTCGGTTTTCAGCAGAAAATGAAAGTCAAGTTGAGACAATGGTAACCCGTTCCATATTTTACGAAAATATGACAGAACAAAATTGGTTTCACTCTGGAAGTGGTATTGCTAGTGACGATGGAACTGGCAATGGAGATGACAATGAATATGATTGGGAGCATTTGAGGAATATAAGAACAGACTTGTTAAATTATCATTATACAACAATTTCTGAATTATATGAAGGAAGTCAAGGTGGTGAGGATGCTTCAGGTGATCCAACAGCATCAATGGTGAGCAATATTGTTAATAATGGTTTATCAATTATTAATTATACAGGGCATGGAAGCACAACAAGTTGGGCGACAAGCGGTTTTTCTATTACAAATGTGAATTCTCTGACTAATGATGATATGTTACCGTTTATTTTTTCTGTTGCTTGTGTAAATGGAAATTTCACGAATAGTACTTGTTTTGCAGAAAGCTGGTTAAGAGCAACGAATAATAGTACAAGCAACCCAACTGGTGCCATTGGATTCTATGGTTCATCTATAAATCAGGATTGGGCACCACCTATGGAAGCACAAGATGAATTCAACATCTTATTAATAAGTGAAGATTATATAACATTTGGAGCATTATGTTATAATGGTTCTTGTTCAATGATGGATGAATATGGGGCAGGTAATGGTCAAAGTGGTGCGAATATGTTTTTAGGCTGGCATATTTTTGGTGACCCTTCAATAAATACTATTCCTAATATACAAGGTGATTGTCAGGAGAATCTAACAATAACAGAATCTATAAGTGGTATGACTCATGGATTTTTAGCAAGTAATACAATTACTGCATCAAATACAATATCGAATGAAGCTCAAGTACATTTTGGTGCAAATGGCTCGGTTATATTATTACCTGGCTTTAGCGTTGAATTGGGTTGTTTTTTTACAGCCGACATTAATGGATGCAACCAAAATCCATTAAATGCAACCTTTGTAGACGATATTGACATTACTAATTCGCAAGATATAGAGAATCCAAAATTACAAGAAGTACAACCGGAACTCTTAGAAAATAAATTGGAAGAACCTATTGTGAAACTATATCCGAATCCAATGTTGAATGGACAATCTCAGATAGAGATAATTTATTCCGAAAAACCTCAAAGTCTATTCATCTATAATTCATTCGGAAATATTATCTATAGTAACAATAATCCTGATAAAACAACAACGATTAGTAATATTAATGAAAAGGGATTAATTTTTATTAAAATAAATTTCAAAGATTCATCTGTTGTTAAAAAAATAATTTCTAAATGACTTAACACTTAAATAAAATAAAAACACAAATGAATAATTTTACTTTTCATAACTTCCTCTGCGAAGCATTTTTTTATTCCGTGTCATTATCTCACCGTTAGCTAATAAATGAATAATCTCAAAATCATCATTCACAACAATAACATCAGCATCCTTATTTACAGCAATTCTTCCTTTATCTTTCAATTTTAAAATATCAGCAATATTTGAAGTTGAAACTTTTATTGCTTTCTCAATTTCCAGATTTTCTTTTATAATTGTATCAACTATTTCAGTAAATATTGATTTAGGATAACCCATTTCTAACCGGATAAGATTTCCTTTTTCATCAAAATCAGGGAGAGAGCCACAAGCGTCGGAAGTCATTGTAATATTTTCAAGCGGCACTCCGGCTTTCAGAAATTCAACTATAGCTTTTGAAGGCTTAATTTCATATTGGGGAAAATAAGGATATGAGCTTGCTGTTATATCAATATATCCCTTTTTTCCGTATTTTTTAGCATCTTCAAAAATATAATCATTACGGTTGCAATGTGTGGGTAAAAACTGAGTGAGCTTTAATTCACTTAATTCAACTGCTTCATAAAGAGGCTTAAAAGGGTCTTTAGCATCCCCCATGTGAATATTCACTATTCCGGCTTTATTTCCCAGCATACCTCCTACCCTTGCATGTTGGGTCAATCTTATCAGTTCATAAACAGTAGGAAAAGATGACCTGTGGTCGGACAATGCAATTTCACCAACCCCGATAATTTCTTCAATCATTGCAATATCTTTACCAACATCACCAAGTATAGTAGGCGTAGGAACCTGGTATGCTCCTGTGTACATCCATGCTGATACTCCTTCCTGGCGTAATGCTTTCACTTTCATCAAAACAGATTCAACACTTCTGGTCATTCCATCCGTGCCAAGGCAACCAACAACTGTTGTAACACCTGCTTCAAGCATTTTGCTTAACTGTAGTTCCGGAGTGCGTGTAGCAGGTCCGCCTTCACCACCGGCTCCGGCAATATGAACATGGGCATCAATTAAACCGGGAAGCATTTTTAATCCGTCTGCTTCAATAATATCAATCTCCATTTCCTTAGGAAACGAGATATTGTTCTGAATTGCAACAACTTTTGTTCCGGCAATTAATACATCCTTTTTACCGATGTATTCAGGACTGTAAACCTTACAATTTTTAAAAAGTATCATTGTTAATTTAATCTTGAATAATTATTTGAGTATATCTCTTTTTCTGTAGCTTCATTGTTAACCGACCAATACTGCATATTAAATACAGCACCATCCTGCAAAAACCCGATATTTATTCCGTTTGTATTCAAACGGTCGTTATTCAATGCAGTTTCATAATTAGAATAAGTATACCTGCTTGAATTCAATAAAGTAACAATACCACTTCCAATAACTTCAAATTGTTTAACAGGGTTAATAATTATTGCAGTATCTTCACCCAATCCTATGCCCCTGCTGCTATTCCCGCTGATTAAAAATTCAGTTAAACGTAATAGTCTCTCCCTTTTATTAAAATGAGTGTCAATGGTAATATTTTTAATAAATCCAAACCCTTCGGAATATTTAACCATTCCTTTAAGAAATCCTTTTCTATCACCATCAAATATCATAAGATTGCCGGCAGCAGCAGCTCCTGCACTTGTACCTGCAATAGTAACGCCATCTTTAAATAATCTTTTTATTTTTCTTAACAATTTTG
>JAUXFX010000021.1 GCA_030622635.1 Bacteroidota bacterium | reverse complement strand
CCACCGCCATAACCGTAACCATAAGCATTGGCTGATTGTCCAAGGTCAATAATTGTAACAATATCGGTCCCTTTTACCGAGGATGATGAGTTTAATGCATCAGTTACTGATGGAGCTTTTTTAAATGTTTCCATATCCGCAATTCTCATCTGAGTCGGAGCTTTTTCACTCCTAACATTTTTTAATGTGTAAGTTTGTTGAGCAAAAGAACAAAGCCCTATTGCCAAAGCCAAACTAAAAAGTAATAATTTTTTCATGATTGTAAATTTTTGTTAAACATTTATTAATTATA
The DNA here is from genome assembly GCA_030622635.1 of Bacteroidota bacterium. GTDB lineage: Bacteria > Bacteroidota > Bacteroidia > Bacteroidales > JADFUO01 > JADFUO01. The sequence goes on along the minus strand of JAUXFX010000021.1, from coordinate 23,878 downwards.
ATTATTTTCATATAAATTAGTTGCAAATTTACAAAATTTTTAAATAAATCAAAATTTTTTTAAATAAATTTTTTTAAAAGTTATCTTTAGTAGAAAGTGTATTGTAAACAAAATTAACCTTATTACCTTATTCATATTACGTTTTAACATAATGACATTGAACTTAATCCACAAAAAAATAACCGCCATCCCGAAAGCTTTCAGCGATTTTTTAGGCATTATAAATTAGATTAAATATTTATTTCGACATTAATTATTAATGTTGAATGTTTAATTCCTATTTAGTCTTTGTACGAAAACTCAATATTTTGGAGTGCTTAGTCAGAAAACGTCAAGTTCGTCCCGATAATTATCAGGATGCGAAGTGCAGAAAATAAGGAGTCCGTACGGATGACTGGTTTCTGCACGAGCGTAACGAAGAAATTGACGTTTTCTGGCAAGCACTATTTATCAACAGCTTTTTCTTTGGTATCAACCGGAATAACATCTGACTTGTAATATTTTTTGCTTTCATCAAAGAGTTTACGGTAAGTAATATGTTTTTTCGCAAAGGATGCACCGACAGAATCATGTAAAGCTCGCATTTTGGGATTAAAATCACCAACCCATGATAATTCAATTTCCGTGTAGTGAGTTTTTCTATCCATAACTTTTTGCATGTTCCAAAATATTGCCGATTCAATACCGGATTTTTGAAATTCGGGAATTACTCCCATTATTGTAATTCTTGATCTTGTAATTGTTTTTTTGTATTTAAGGTACAGAAATTTCAATTTATTAAAAATGTGCATTTTCCCATTCATGTATTTTAATATCTGATTGAAATCGGGAAGCATAATCAGGAATGCAATAGGTGTGTTATCTTTATATGCAAACCAAATAAATTCTTCATCAATAATTGCCTTGGCTTTTTTTAAAGTCTTTTTCATGTCATCAATTTCAATTGGAGTAAAATTTTCATGAAATTTCCAGGCATTATCATAAACTTCTTTTAAATCCTTAATAAATTTTTCAGCATCTTTAAACCTGAAATGTTCATATTTATAACCTGGTTTTTTTCTTATCCAGCCTGCAATTTTCCAGAATCGTTCCGGAAATGGTTTGGTAAGGTCAAGGTGATTGGAAACTTGTTCAAAATAAGACTGAAAACCATAGTCTTCAAAAAAAGATTTATAGTAAGAGAAGTTATAATTCATTCCATAGCTTTGTGGCATAAAGCCTTCAACCAGCAAACCCCAGAAGTTATCATTTTCACCAAAATTAATGGGACCATCCATAGCTTCCATACCTCTTTCCTTCAACCATTCCTTACATTTATCAAAAAGCATAAATGCCGCATTTTTATCATTAATACATTCAAAAAAGCCCATTCCGCCGGTTGGTTGCTTAAAATTGTATGCTTTCTTTTTGTTAATAAAGGCAGCAACTCTTCCAATCAAATTACCATTATTTTCAGTTAATATCCATCTTGTAGCTTCACCGTGTTTAAAAAATATATTATTCTGCGGATTAAAAACATCTTCAATAGTTGAATCCAGCGGACAAACCCAATGCGGGTCATTTTTATATAAAATACGTGGAACTTTTAAAAATAAATTTGCTGTTTTTTTGTCTTTTACTTCTATGATCTTCATATATATAAATTGAAAATGCAAAAGTACGGTAAATATTTATGATTTGGAAAAATTGAAAATGAAATTTTTAAGTATTATAAAGTTAAATGGGTATAAAGGTATATGGGTATAAGGGTATAAAGGTATATGGGTATAAATGTATTTCCCTTATTTCCCTTATTCCACTTATTCCACTTATTCCACTTATTCCCCTGAGACCACAGGGCGTATGGATTCCCCAAAAAATAAAATAATTCTCAATTCTCAAATCTCAATTCTCAATTCTCAAATCTCAATTCTCAAATCTCAATTCTCAATTCTCAAATCTCAATTCTCAATTCTCAAATCTCAAATCTATTTCACTAATAAGGTGAGCAATACGTTTATCTAATTGAGTTGAATCAAATTTTAACAGAAATCCTGAATATTCTTCTGATTTTTCAATAGCATTTAACAGATTAAAATATTTTTGTTCAACTGAATAAAACATTTTTTTATTAAGAAATCTTTGAGCCAGGTATTCCTGTTCGGTTTGACCTGGAGTTGGAATAAATATTGCTTTTTTGCCAAGTGCTGTTAAATCCATAATACTGGAATATCCTGGTCTGCAAATGATAATCTTTGACCGGAGAATATAATTAATCAATTCACCGGATTCCAAATGTGAAAAAACTTTAATGTTTTCAGTAAAATTATAATGTTCTGATTTTTCGGTTATACCTCTTACAACAACACTTTTGAGCTTGGTTTTTTTTAATTGTTTTAAAATATTTTCTTCAAGGATGGTTCTTTGAGGTTCGGGTCCCGAAAGCATCACAAGTACATCATAACACGGTTTTCCTGAAATATCAACTTTAGATTTATACTCATTAAAACGTGATAAAGGTCCGATAAAATAAGTTGCCTTAGAAATTTTATGTTTATGTGATAAATCACCCGAAAGGTTTATTTCTCCTTCAAAATCAGGAATCCAGAGTTCATCATAATTATTTATATAAAATTTATTGATCTTAAGCAGAAATTTTTTAAATAATTTTGTATTCTTCGGAGTTTTAACCAAAATCTGGTGTGTCATAAAAATACATGGGATTTGCTTATTCCACAAGCCATAGCGATTATCTGAAATTACTGCATCAATTTTATATTTTTTTATGATCTTTTTCAGGATTTTATGTTCTCGTATAAATGAAAATAAAATTATGGGAGATGATAAAAACATTTTAAAAGCCATGCTTCCTTTTTTAGGGTAATTTAGATTATAACCGGGAAAAACAATGTATTGGAGTTCAGGAAATTCTTTTTTCAGAAATTCAAGAGGTCTTTTATCAGCTCCGATAATAACATTAAAATTGCTTTCAATCAATTTATTAATAATTGGCACACAACGTGTTGCATGACCAATTCCCCAATTTAGAGGGCAAAACAATATGTTTTTTTTATCTTTCAAAATAAAATCGCAGAAATGATATACAAATGTAATAAAAAATAGTATAAATTTGATTTTTGTAATTAATCCATTTCAATTCTATCCAGATATCGGGATTGAGGATAGATTATTAAAATGACATTGTTGGTATAAAGTTATAAATGGTATAAGGGGTATAAAGGTATAAACATAGCGCCATAAATGGCAAGATACATGTTATTCAGCAATCGCTTACTAATTGTGGATTTGCTAAATAACTTTGTTTTTTTAGCAAAGTTTTACAGGATAATGGTATATAAGTGGTATAAAGGTATTTCCCTTATTCCCCCTATTTCCCATATTTCCATTATTCCATATAATTTGTGAAGAAATTTTCATTGTTAATTTAATACTTAATTAATTACTAAATATTTAATTCCCTATCAATGTTACTTTATCAAATAGGCATAACATTAATACCCGGAGTGGGCGATATTGTTGGCAAAAAGCTTATTGCTTACTGCGGCAGTGTTGAAGCAGTATTTAAGGAAAAAAAGAAACTTTTATTAAAAATCCCGGGAATTGGTAAATCCACCGTAAATTCGATAATTAACCAAAAAATTCTTGAAAGAGCTGAACAAGAAATAAAGTTTATTGAAAAATATAAAATTGATACTCTTTTTTATTTAGATGATAAATACCCATATCGTTTAAAACAATGTGAAGATAGCCCGATGCTGCTGTTTTATAAAGGCACTGCTGACCTTAATGCTCCAAAAATCATCAGTATAGTCGGCACTCGAAAAGCCAGTGAATACGGTAAGGAAATTTGCAGTTCATTGATTGAGGGATTAATCGAACAGAATATTCTAATAGTAAGTGGACTTGCTTATGGAATTGATACTTGTGCTCATAAAACTTCATTGGAAAACAATTTAAAAACAGTAGGAGTATTAGCTCATGGTTTGGATATGGTTTACCCGCAATTGAATAAATCTTTAGCAGAAAAAATGTTAAAGAACGGTGGCTTGTTAACTGAATTTCTAAGCAAAACCATCCCCGACCGTGAAAACTTTCCTAAAAGAAACCGCATTATTGCCGGTCTTTCCGATGCAGTAATTGTTATTGAATCTGCTATTAGAGGTGGAGCTTTAATTACTGCTGACATAGCAAATTCATACAATCGTGATGTTTTTGCTGTTCCCGGACGGCTTAATGATAAATACTCAAAAGGATGTAATAATCTGATCAAAACAAACAGAGCTGCACTTGTTCAGTCAGCCGAAGACATAAAATATATTATGGGCTGGGAACTAACAAAGAAAACACCAAAAAAACAACAGCGGCTTTTTATTAAATTATCTCCTGAAGAAGAAACTATCGTAAATATTTTAAAAGAAAAACAGGAACTGGGAATAGACAAAATAAGCAGTTTATCAAAATTAAGTGCAAGTAAAGTTGCATCCGCACTAATAAATCTTGAATTTGAGGGAATAATAAAATGCTTACCCGGGAAAGTTTACAGGATGCTTTAGGCATTATAAATTAGATTAAATATTTTTTTCGATCCCGAGACTTCGCATTAGCATTAACTAAAATATTATGATTTTGATATTTATTTAGGTTATAGGGTTAGGGTTAAGAAACCTGTTTGGTTTAGAGGTAAGGGTAAATTTTTTTTACACCTAAGCTTTTTCCTTTACCCAAACCGGCTTCCTAACCTTTACCATTACCATTATTCAATTATACATATAAAACATTCATTTTGATACTGAAGTTAACGCTTATGCGAGACTTCGGGATTTACCCTATAATGAATTTTATACCGATACTGAATAGGTCTATACAGACAAGTTTTGCAAAATTTAAGTTAACCTAAAATCAATCCTCTACTTTAACTTTTAATGATTTTAATGTTAACAAAATAGTAATTATTATTGAACCAACAGCCAAAATAATCAACAAACGGTAATCTCTTGTCAGGAAACATAAAATATACAAGCCATGGAAAAAAGCAGCTGCCAATAACCCGGTCATAGAATCAATAAAGCGATTTTTCCTTGTTTTGCCTAATCCCACAAAAAATCCCAATAATATTGCAAATACAATATTTGCCAAAGCATAGGTGAAAAGAAATAATAAACCTACATTAGATCCTATAACATTATATGCATATAGAATAGTTGCAACAGTAGCAAACCCCAATGAAATCAAAAATGAATAAATAATACCATCCAAAGGACCTTTAAAATTTTCTTTTGGTTGAAAATAATATCTCAGAATTAAAAATTTAGCAAATTCCGAACTAAAACCGATAATAACAAAAGCATAAAAAATCATTCTTCGTATACTCCGTGGTTCATCAAGTCGTAGATACGAGGCAAGAATTTGTGCTAAAACCAATATCAAAACACTTATTACTCCAAAAAGAAATGCCTTTTTTATCAATGAATATGTTTTAACCTGAAATTTAAATTTCATATAAAAAATAAGCAATAAAGCAATAACCGGAGCAATAAAAAATGATAAAATCTGAATATTCATAAAGCAATTAGTTTTGGTTAATTTTTCAAATATAATAATTGTTTGTAATTTTACAAATAATTTTATTATAATTTTATTAAGAGGAGGTTATCATGACAAAGATAATTATTGAAAAACTCAGCGAAAGCGAAATAAAAAAAAGAGGTATTAAAAATTGGCCTATTTGGGAAAAAGAAGTTTCAAAATTTGACTGGGAATACAATGGTGACGAGGAATGCCTGATTTTAGACGGCGAAGTTACCATTGAAACTAATGATGGAAATTTCACTATAAAACCCGGCGATTTTGTTACTTTTAAAGACGGTTTAAAATGCGTTTGGGATGTTAAAAAAAATATTAAGAAACATTATAGTTTTAAATAAAATCAATTTTTTTGGAAGGTATTGTAACAAAATCAACTGGAAGCTGGTCTACTGTCAGGCGAAATGATGGTAAAAAATTTAATTGTAAATTAAAAGGGCAGTTTCGTATTAAAAATATAAAAGCCACAAATCCCATATCGGTTGGGGACAAGGTAGATTTTCATATTTTACCTTTTGAGGAAATAGGTTTGATAACTAAAATCCTCCCAAGAAGCAATTATATTATCCGTAAGGCAACAAAACTTTCAAAAATTTCTCATATTATTGCATCTAATATTGATCAGGCTTATTTAATCGTTACTCTTGCTGAACCCAGGACATCTATGGGATTTATTGACAGATTTCTCGTAACGGCTGAAGCATATCATATTCCGGCTAATTTAATTTTTAATAAAATTGACATTTATAATAACGAACTAAAAAAATTACACAATAAAATAACAAATATTTATATATCTGCCGGATATAAATGTTTTTCGGTTTCTGCACTTAGAGGCGATAATATTGAAATCATTAAAAAAGTTTTAAAAGGAAAAGTAAATTTATTTGCCGGACATTCGGGAGTAGGAAAATCAGCTTTGATAAATGCAATTGAGCCTGAATTTAAAATTAAAACCAAAGATATATCATCATATCATAAAAAAGGGAAACATACAACTGCTTTTGCAGAAATGTACGAGCTTTCGTTTGGTGGTTTTATTATTGATACACCAGGTATAAAAGAATTTGGTTTACTTGATTTTAAAAAAGAGGAAATTGCCGAGCGTTTTCCCGAAATGAGGAAATATATGCACGGTTGCAGGTTTAACAATTGCACACATGTTCATGAACCGGGTTGTGCAGTAAAAATAGCTTTGGAAAAAGGATTGATCAGCCGGTCAAGGTATAACAATTATTTAAGTATTTTAAATGATGATTATTTTGATAAAGATAACTGGGACTAAGTAATTTTTTTAAAAATCAAAGTTTGAACAAAAGCTACACAATGATTGCAAAACAACTAATATCAGAATCAATAATACCGTTGAAAAGCTCTGATACGGGATCAACGGCATTGAGCATGATGGACGATTACAGGGTTTCACATCTCCCGATTGTAAATAATATTGATTTTTTAGGCTTAATTTCAGATGTTGATATTTATAATCTGAATAATTTTGACGAACCGCTTGGAAATTTTGCCTTGTCATTACCAAAGCCTTATGTTATTGAATATGATCACTTTTATGAAGTTGTTAAATTGATATCGTATTTAAAATTAACATTGGTTCCGGTTTTGGATAATAACAATAAATATATGGGTTCAATAACCTTGAATATTCTTGTTAAGAATTTTTCAAAGCTAACTGCAATAAATAATCCAGGAGGCATAATAGTTCTTGATATAAATAATAATGATTATTCACTTACTGAAATTGCTCAAATAGTTGAATCAAATAGTGCAAAAGTGCTCAGTTTGTATGTTACCTCTCATCCCGATTCAACCAAGATTGAAGTAACTCTTAAAATTAATAAAATTGATATTCTTCCTGTATTGCAAACTTTTAACAGGTATAATTATATTGTAAAAGCATCATATTCTGAAAAAGAAAACCTTGATGATTTGCGTGAAAGATTTGAATCTTTAATGAATTATCTGAATGTCTGAATATTTGCAAAATCAAAACTTGAACTTAATTTTTATTTGATGAAAGCCGGTTTATACATATTTTTACTACTTGTCTCATTTCATTCATTTTCAGAAAATTTTGAACCATATACTCCGGAATTTAGTTCTGATAGCCTTCTAACCGATTCAGTAACAGACCAATCAAAATATATTATAAATGACATTGTTCTTAAAGGAAATAAAAAAACCAAGGATTATATTATTTTCCGTGAACTGGAATTTAAAGTTAATGACACTTTATCCCTGTATCAATTATCAATATTAATAAAAGAAAGCCGTGAAAATTTATTAAATACATCCTTATTTAATTTTGCAACTATTGATACAACTTCTATACTTACGAATGATTTTTACAGAATCAATATTACAATCTCTCTTATTGAGCGATGGTACATCTGGCCCTGGCCACTTTTAGAATTTGCCGACCGAAATTTTAATACATGGTGGAAAACCAAAGACTTTAGCAAGATAAACTATGGAATGTTTTTGGTTTGGGATAATTTCAGGGGTAGAATGGAACAGTTAAAAATATTAGCACGCTTTGGTTACGAGGAAAAGTTCGGATTGTTTTATGAAATTCCTTACATTAATAAAAAACAAACTATCGGACTGGCATTCGGACTAAGTTATGGCCGTAATCACGAGGTTTCTGTTAATACAATTAATGATAATATTGAATATTATAAAGACGAGGAATTTTATCCCCAACAAAAATTTATTTCTTACATTCAATTATTAAATCGTCCCAATATTCATAACACACATATATTATATATTGGGTATAATCAATATTTGCTTGGAGATACTTTATTAAAAATAAATCCCCTGTATTCAATTGACAACAAAACAGATGTTAAGTTTCTTTCACTTTACTATAAATATATCAGTGATTATCGTGATTATAAGCCCTATCCGTTAAACGGTTATTATTTTGATATTGAATTTAACAAACAGGGTTTTGAGATGCTTCAACCGAATGGGTTGGATATTACATTTGTTAATAGCAAATTTAACATATATAAGAAATTGTTTAACCGTTTTTATTTTGCTTCGGGTATTATAGCCAAATTTTCCTCAAAAAGTTTTCAACCGTATTTTTTGCAAAGAGGGTTAGGATACGGAAATGATTACATCAGAGGATATGAATTTTATGTAATTGACGGGCAAAATTACGGATTACTCAAAACTAATTTAAAATTTGAGTTGCTTCCAACAAAAATTCTAAAATTTAATTTTATTAAAACCGAGAAATTCAATATCATCCATTACGCCATATACCTTAACTTATTTATTGATCTTGGTTATGTAAATGATGATGAATTTTATCAAAACAATACTCTTTCCAATTCATTCCAATACGGAACAGGTATTGGTATTGATTTTGTAACTTATTACGATATTGTTATCAGATTTGAATATTCCATGAACAAAATGAAGGAAACCGGTTTCTTTATTCATTTTAAGACATCTATTTAATTAAAACATTCCATTTCTTACTAGATTAAGATTGAAAGAAGTTTTAAGCAATGTAAGAAATAATTGTTTTAGAAATGGAATGTTTAAGAAAGGTTAAATATTAATAAATGTTAATTTTTTAATTACAAAGCTAATTATTTTGTAATCTTGCAATTTATACATCTTTTATCTTATAAAAATGAACGTTGCATTATTCGGTATAAAATCAACTGAAGCCACTCTTCCTTACATTCAGCAGCTTATCAACAAATTAGAATCTGTCGGAAGTAAAATATTTATTTATGAGCCATTTTTACATTCAATAAAACCATTTATTAATTTCAACACCGACATATCGGTTTTTAACACTCATAAAGAATTAAAAAATAACGTTGATTTTCTTTTTTCAATCGGAGGTGACGGAACTTTACTTAACACTGTAATTTTAGTACGCGATTCCGGAATACCAATATTAGGAATTAATCTTGGACGTTTAGGCTTTTTATCAAGTGTTTCAAAAGATGAGATAATACCGGCAATTGACAATATCATAAAAGGAAATTATACTTTAGATCAAAGGGCTTTGTTAAAATTAAAAACACCTGAAAATCTATTTGGAGATATTAATTATGCATTGAATGAATTAACCATCAACAGGAAAGACTCAACATCATTAATTGTAATTAATGTTTATATTGATAACCAAATTTTAAATTCATACTGGGCTGATGGAGTGATAGTTGCCACTCCAACAGGTTCTACAGCTTATTCATTAAGCTGCGGAGGACCAATAATTACACCCGGTTCTGAAAATTTTGTAATCACTCCTATTGCAACACACAATTTAACTGTAAGACCCTTCGTTATATCAGACAATAATATTATAAAAATTAATGTTAAAGGCAAGAACGAACAATTCCTTGTCAGCTTGGATTCAAGAACCGTCACTATTGATTCTTCAATCGAACTTGTTATAGAAAAAGAAGATTTTAAAATTAATTTGGTTCAAATGCCGAATAAAAATTTTTTTACGACAATTCGTGATAAACTCAAATGGGGCTTGGATTTTAGAAATTAATGAATAATGTAACCATATTGAAAAAAATACTAATTTTGCGTGCTGTTTTTATGAAAAGAATACTAATTATAATATCACTGATTTTTTTATTCTCATTTGGTGCAAATGCCCAAAGCCTTGAAACCGGTATTTTTGGCGGGTGTTCATATTATCTCGGCGATTTAAATCCGGGTATGCAATTTAAACATATAAAACCTGCATTTGGTTTACTGGCAAGATACAACTTAGATAGAAGATGGACATTCAGATTGTCTGCCTATCATGGCGAAGTAAAAAGCAATGATGCCAATGAAAGGAGAAACCTGAAGTTTAATTCAAAAATAACTGAAATTTCAGCCCAGGTTGAATTGAGCTTTTTCCCTTACTTTACAGGAAGTTTAAGAACTTATTTTACACCATATATCTTTGCAGGTGTTTCAATGTTCATGTTTAATCCGAAAGCTGATGGAGTTAAACTGCGGAATATAGGCACCGAGGGTCAGTTTGTTGGTTTTGACGGCAGAAAAGAATATAAATTAACAAATTTTTCAATTCCATTTGGATTCGGCTTTAAATACAGTCTTTCAAAAAAAGTAGGTTTGGGATTTGAATGGGGCATCAGGAAAACTTATACCGATTATATTGATGATGTTAGTACTACATATTACCTTGACGGCCATTCTATTGACCCTCGTAATATTAATCAAGCTCTTTCCGATCCTACTTTTGATCATCAACCGTACATGGAAAGAGGCGATCCTGCAACAAACGACTGGTATGCTTTTGCAGGAATTACAATAACTTATAAATTCAATCTGAGAGGACGGACAAGATGTTTGGATTATGGAAGACGAAAAAAGTATTAGAATAAATTGATTTGATTAAATGAGCTTGAAAGATAAAATTGACCTGAAAAAATTACCTAATCATATTGCCATAATTATGGATGGTAACGGAAGATGGGCAAAGAGACAAGGTAAAAATAGAATTTTCGGTCATAAAAATGGAGTTAAATCGGTAATAGAAACTACCGAAGCTGCCGCAGAACTCGGTATCAACTTTTTAACCCTTTATGCTTTTTCAACTGAAAACTGGAACCGTCCCAAATTTGAAGTAGATGCTCTAATGAGATTATTAGTCCAAACTATTGATAAAGAAATAAAACCATTAAATAAAAATAATATTCGCCTGCAGGCAATAGGTGATTTGAAAAGTTTGCACAAAAACAGCTATAAACAATTAATGAAGGCAATAAAGGATACGGAAAAAAATGACAGGATGACTTTGGTATTAGCTTTAAGCTATAGCTCGCGATGGGAAATAGTTAATGCCGTAAAAACAATAAGTGAACAGATAAATAAAAATAAAATTTCAATTGATGATATTGACCAAGAAGTGTTTTCTTCATTCCTTACAACTTCATCAATTCCCGATCCTGAGCTACTGATTCGCACAAGCGGAGAATACAGAATCAGTAATTTTCTGTTGTGGCAGATAGCATATTCAGAATTGTATTTTACCCCGAAATTATGGCCCGATTTTCGCAAAGAAGATCTTTATGAGGCAATACTGAATTTTCAAAACCGTGAAAGAAGATTCGGGATGATTAGTGAACAAATTAAAAAGGCATAATTTAGAATGAATTTAATCCCGCGTATTCCAAAAAATATAGAAATTTTTTCCTTTCTTTCAGGGATTTTTTTAATAATCGGCTCTATTATCAATATTCCTTCTTTCGCTCAAGTTACTATAGGTGAAGACCTGATTAATATTAATTATGCTAATCCGAAAACTTATGAAATCGGAGGAATTACTATTTCCGGAGTTAAATACCTTGATAATAATGTATTAAAAATGCTTTCAGGTTTAAACACCGGTGATAAAATTAAAATCCCTGGTGAAGATATCCCTACTGCAATCAGAAAATTATGGGATCAGGGCTTATTTGAAAACATTATCATTTCAATTGTTGGCCGTCACGGAGATATTATCTTTCTTAATATTGACCTTAAAGAACGCCCGCGCTTAACAAAATTTTCATTTTCAGGAATAAGGAAAGCAGAGGCAGATAATTTACGCGATGAAATCAACCTCACACGAGGAGATGTTGTTACCGATAATCTTATTATCAGAACAACAAATATCATAAAAAATCATTATATTGATAAAGGATACCTTGAGTGTGATATAAACATCACACAAGTTGCTGATACCATTCATAAAAACAGTATCACCTTAGTAATTGATATCAAAAAACATAAAAAAGTTAAAATTTACGAAATTAACATCCATGGCAACAAATATTTATCTGCACAAAAAATAAAAAGTGCATTTAAAGAAACCAAGGAAAAAGGCACTTTCAAACCATTACAAGATATCGATTCTCTATTATTTGTGATTATAAAAGCTGCCTTGCACCTTGATATAGAAGAAATTTTTAAGGCATTTAATGAATATGCACATGAAAATATCAAGATAAGGATTTTTAAATCTTCAAAATTTATTGAAGAAGATTATGATGAAGATAAAATAAATCTGATAAAATTATATAATGAACTTGGATACAGGGATGCTAAGATTGTTAAAGATTCTATTTACAGAAGTGGTAAAAATACTTTAGATATTGACATTACAATTAATGAAGGTAATAAATATTATTTTCGGAATATAAAATGGATTGGCAACACAAAATATACTGCCGAAGAGTTAAATGCCAGGTTAAAAATACAAAAAGGAGATATTTATAACAGAGAATTGCTTGAGACCAATCTTTCATTTAATCCAAACGGTTATGATGTGAGTTCATTATACCTGGATGATGGCTATTTGTTTTTCACAGCAACTCCGGTTGAAGTGCTGGTTGAAAACGATTCCATTGATCTTGAGATAAGGATCAGGGAAGGCAAACAGGCAAGGATCAACAAAGTTACTATTAAAGGAAATACCCGTACCAGCGATCATGTTGTAATTCGTGAACTCAGAACCCGCCCCGGACAATTATTCAGCCGCACGGATATTATCAGAACAACAAGAGAATTGGCACAACTCCGTTATTTTGATCCTGAAACAATTGTTCCTAATATTGTGCCGGATGCTGCATCCAGTACGGTTGATATTGAATATGTAGTTGAAGAAACATCATCCGATCAAATTGAATTATCAGGAGGCTGGGGTTATGGCAGGATCATAGGAACAGTAGGGGTTTCGTTTAATAACTTTTCATTAAAGAATTTTTTTAAAAAAGGTGCATGGCGTCCAATCCCTACCGGAGATGGTCAGAAATTAAGCCTAAGATTACAAACTTATGGTAAAGGATATTTCAGTTACAGTGTATCATTTACCGAACCATGGCTTGGCGGAAAAAAACCAAACGCTTTCAGTGTATCGTATTATCATTCGCTTTACTCAAACGGATTGCCAAAGGATAATATTAACAGATCATCTTTTGTGATAAACGGCTTATCATTTGGATTAGGAAAAAGATTATTATGGCCCGATGATTTCTTTACTTTATATCAGGGCATTAACCTTCAGCGTTATGATCTGAAAAATTATTCAAAAATATTTTCTTTTGGAACAGGTAACGGAGATTTTAACAATATTAATTATAATATAACTTTTGCAAGAAATTCGGTCAGTTCACCTATATACCCGCGGTATGGTTCCGAAGTTTCATTATCATTGGAGTTAACTCCGCCTTATTCGTTATTTTCCAATAAAGATTATGCAACACTTGATGATAATGAAAAATATAAGTGGATTGAATATCATAAATGGAAATTTAATGCATCATGGTATATGGAATTGATTGATAAATTAGTGTTGAGTGTTAGAACAAAATTTGGTTTTCTCGGAACATATAACGAACATATCGGAGTAACACCATTTGAAAGATTCTATTTGGGTGGTGACGGACTATCGGGATATAACAATCTGGACGGAAGAGAAATTATCGGAATGAGAGGCTATGGTAACGAAACAATTACTCCCGGGTATTACAGGAATAAAAATATTGGAGGTACTATCTATAGTAAATATACGTTTGAAATAAGATATCCTTTATCACTTAATCCGAATGCAACAATCTATGCAATGGGTTTCTTAGAAGCAGGAAATGCATGGCTTACTTTTGATAGTTTTGATCCTTTTGAAGTTAAAAGAGCAGCAGGATTTGGCGTTCGGGTATTTTTGCCAATGTTTGGACTGTTAGGACTTGACTGGGGTTACGGATTTGATGATATTCCCGGTATTCCCGGTGCTAATGGAGGCCAGTTCCATTTTTCAATTAATCAATCTATTGATTAAATTTCTGGCAGGTTTTTTGCTTAAAATATAGAAACATAATTAATAATTAACCCAAATAAGGGGCTGAATATTTTCAGTAAATATGGAGGATAAAAAAATGTTTAACAAAACAAAATCCCATACAAATTCAGGGAAAAAAATCATTTTAACAATAATGCTTTTTCTTTCAGCATTTGTTTTTACTTATGCTCAAAAATATGCTTATGTTGACACAGATTATATCCTTAAAAACATCCCTGAATATACCGATGCTCAAGATTTATTAGATGACCTGTCAATTAAATGGCAAAAAGAAATTGAAGCAAAATTTGCTGAAATCGACCAACTTTATAAAGATTATCAGGCAGAGGCAATATTGTTGCCTGAGGATATTAAGAAAAAAAGAGAAGAAGAAATCATCCAAAAAGAAAAAGAAGCAAAAGAGTTGCAAAAACAAAAATTTGGCAGGGATGGAGAATTATTCCAAAAACGTCAGGAGTTGGTCCAGCCCATACAGGAAAAAATTTATAATGCCATTGAAGAAATTGCCACAGTTAGAAATTTTGCTTTTGTCTTTGATAAAGGTGGAAGCTTAACTATTTTATTTGCAAATCCTAAATTTGATATCAGCGATGAAGTGCTTGATGAGGTTGGAAGCATTATGCAAACAGTTAGAAGGGAAGACAGGAAAAAATCAACTCCTACTAAGGGATCGGTTGATGAATCGGGCAAAAATAAATAATATAAAAAGTAATAAATTTAAAAAATATTTTTAATAACTAATATTTTTTTAGTTTGTTTAAATTATTTTATAAATTTGTGCTCTCAAAATAATTTATAAATTTTAAAATAAAAACATGAAAAATTTATTAAAAATCATTATTGTTCTGGTATTTGTAGCAGGTTATTCAACATTAAATGCTCAAACTAATGCTAAATTAGGATACATCAATTCAAATGAATTATTTGAGTTAATGCCCGCAAGAGACACGATTGAAACTCAACTTAGAGAATACAAAACTACATTAGAAAACACAATTCAAGCAATGATGCTTGAGTATCAGAATAAAATTCAGGAATATCAGATAAATGTAGCAACTATGTCTGATATTATTAAACAAACAAAGGAAAAAGAAATTACTGATCTTGAAGCACGTATCCAGGCTTTCCAGCAAACTGCCGACCAGGATTTTTCAAACAAACAGGCAGAATTATTTAATCCTTTACTTGAAAAAGCTAAAAAAGCTATTAAGGAAGTTGCCGAAGAAAATGGTTATACTTACATTTTCGATGCCGGTGTAGGTGTGCTTTTATATTTTGAAAAGGGAGATAATATTCTTCCTTTAGTTAAGAAAAATTTAGGGATTGAATAACGGTAATGGTAAAGGTTAGGAAGCCGGTTTGGGTAAAGGAAAAAGCTATCAGGATGGGAGTAAACTTTTAACATTAGGAGTTATTATATATTGATTTCGGGTAATCCAATGAGTAGTGCAAGCCCCTGCTTTCTTTTCGTTGCATTGCCATTTTAATGATAAGGTAAGCAACATTAATTAAATTTCTCAGTTCGCAAATTTTTACTGTAAGAATAGATTTTTCGTAAAGTTTTTCGTTTTCACGATAAATGATTTCAAGTCTGTCTAAAGCCCGTTTTAATCGCAGATCCGACCGCACTATACCAACATAATTACTCATTATCAATTGTAATTCCTTTAAAGACTGAGTAACTAAAATCATCTCTTCATTTAAAACAGTTCCTGAAGCGTCCCAGTCAGGAATTTCATTACAAAATTCAATAGATTTTATTTTGCTTATTGAATCCAGACTTGCTCTGTGAGAAAACACTGCCGATTCGAGCAATGAGTTAGATGCCAGTCGGTTTGCACCATGTAATCCTGTTGAAGCACATTCGCCCGTAGCATAAAGATTTTTAACAGAGCTGCAACCGTATTCATCAACTTTTATTCCTCCGCATAAATAATGAGCAGCCGGAACAATAGGTATCATTTCTTTTGTAATGTCAATACCTATACTTAAACATTTAGCATAAATTCCCGGAAATTCACTGATAAGTGCGTTATTATCCAGGTGCCTGCAATCAAGATAAACATGGTCTTCACCACTCAATTTCAATTCGTTATCAATGGCACGTGCAACGATATCACGTGGAGCCAGCGAACCGCGTTTATCGTATTTTTGCATAAATTCTTTTTCTTTTATGGTTTTAAGTATAGCTCCGAAACCACGTAATGCTTCAGTAATTAAAAACGAAGGTTTTTCAAGAGGATTATAAAGCGATGTGGGATGAAACTGCACGAATTCCATATTTTCAATTTTTCCTTTAGCACGGGAAACCATTGCAATTCCATCGCCTGTAGCTATATTGGGATTGGTAGTTGTACTGTAAACATTTCCCGCTCCGCCTGTGGCAATCAAAGTAAGCTTTGAAAGTATGGTATCAATTTTTTTACTTGTGGGATTTAATACATAGGCACCGTAACAATCTATAATATCTGAATTTTTATTAACCTCAATATCCAAATGATGCTGAGTGATGATATCAATGGTAAAATGATTTTCAAGAATTTCAATATTAGGATGTTTTTTTGCCTGGTTAATCAATGCTCTTTCAATTTCCAGTCCTGTACTGTCTTTATGATGAAGCACCCTGTATTCCGAATGACCGCCTTCTTTTGCCAGGTCATATCTTCCTGATTCTTTTTTATCAAAGTTAGTTCCCCATTCAATTAATTCTTTAACTCTATCAGTTGATTCGCTGATAGCTATCTCAACAATCTCTCTTTTACAAAGGTTATCTCCGGCAGATATAGTATCCCTGATATGTTTTTCGTAAGTATCGGGTGTGTACATTACTGCTGCAATTCCGCCTTGTGCATATTTGGTGGCGGTTTCTTCAGCATTTGATTTTGTGATTATGCATACCTTACCATAATCAGCCACTTTTAATGCATAGCTTAATCCTGCTATACCCGAACCAATTATTAGAAAATCAACTTTTTTTCTCATTTACTATGTTATCGATAAAAACTCATTTTAAATATATTTATAACTAAAAACCAGGCTTTAATAGAAATTCACAAACATTTCCAGAGCAAAATTACAAAATCTATTGATTTGACATTTTTTTATTAACATTATTATTTTTTAATTAAAATTTATTTTCTAATTTTGCAGTCTCAAAAATTAACTTATAACAGTGTGTCCGATGGTGTAACTGGCAACACATCTGATTTTGGTTCAGAAGAGTCCAGGTTCGAGCCCTGGTCGGACAACCAATAATGCCTATCAGAAAAAGCCTTTACTCAAATTACCGGGGGAAGGCTTTTTTATATTTGACAGAACCAGACCAGGGCGAGAAGTTTATCCCGATAGCAATCGGGGAGCCCTGGTCGGACAACATATCTAAAAAGCCTTCACTCAAAATACGGGGGAAGGCTTTTTATCTTTGACAGTTTGTTTAAATATTATTCAGTGTTTGTCTACAATATCGAAGTATTTATTAAAAATTGATTTACGAACAAGGATTGAAGATTTTAGATTTATGATTTTTAAATACTTCTAAAATCATAAAACTTGTCCGTATGGATCGTTAATCCTTGTTCTTAAATCAAAAAAGTTGACTTTATGGACAGACTCTTTAAACATTTTTGAATAACAGGGTGTATCTTTTGTTGAGGTTTTCATAATATATCTTTTAGGGTGATAAATAAACATTGCTAATAGTTTCTTGCATAATTATTATTTTATAATATTTCTACTTAAAATAGAATGATATTTTATATATTTGAAGAAAAATTAAGAGGGGAAACCAAAATAACATTGATAAGATAGAATCAGTTTGTGGGACAACTTTTGTAATGAACAATTAAAGATTTTCTCAAATTTTCGATTTATTTCTTATCTGCTAATTAAAAGTATTAACCTATGAAGAATCTAATCAAGTTATTTATACTACTATTTATGTTTTTATTATTTAGCAATTGTAAAAAAAATGTGATGAATACCTCCTTGTGGATTTGATATACAGTAATCCTTTGACAGGTAATGAAACAATTGTGTTTTATGGAACAAATGAGGAAAATATCATCTTTAAAGGACAAGGCAGGCGTAATTAAATGAACAAAAGTAATGAAAACAACCAATGCAGGATAGTTGAGCTTGATGATTGTTATTTTGAGGAAGAGAACAAAAAATATAAGTTATTAATACATCCTAGTCCTAATACAGATTATCAACCGGCATATCTGGTATTATTTTTTAGAGATTATACCTATAATGCTTACTGGCATTACAATTCAAGATCATTATTTGATCTGCCACTAAAAGTGGAGGGTTTAAAACCCGGGCAATCATATTTTGATAGTTTGCTTGTATTAAACAGGTATTTCTATAATGTTTTTGCAGATGAGCCTGAACTTGACACATCTGCTAATAAGTCAACTAATAACACCGTTCATCCTTCTATGTTTTATTACACTACTTCCCATGGTATAATCAAAATAGATTTCGATGATGGCTCTTCCTGGGAGCTGAAGGAAATCATTCCATAGTAAAAAAACATGACGACCACCTCACAAACCTTACGACACGAAGTTAGTCCGTATGGATAACCTTATTTTTGAGAGAAGTAAGAATAGGAAATTCCTAAATAATAATGATTACTTTTTTTGTGTTACCTATAGTTAAGGAGCAGTGTTGCTTAAAAATATTATAAATATATTTTTACTCCCGGCACATCAAAATAATATTTTGCCAATATTTGTTTTTCAAATATATTTTGTATCTTTGCAGCGGAATTCGGAAATATGATATGATTAATGAGGGGACAAAAGTCCCCTCTTTTTATGGAAAAAGAATAATTTCATTTAAAGAAAAACTCATTACTAAAACAATTAAATAAAATGGAACATATAAACTTAGTTGAAACTTTTTCAGAGTTTAAAGAATTTAAGAACATTGACCGTGAAACAATGATGCGTATTATTGAGGATGTTTTCAAACACATGCTTGAAAAAAAATACGGAGATGAGGCACATTTTGACATCATTGTAAATATTGACAAAGGCGATCTGGAAATCTGGAGAAACAGAGAAATTGTTGAAGACGGAGAAGTTGAAGACGAAAACCTTCAAATAGTTTTTTCCGAGGCAATAAAGATTGAACCTGATTTTGAGGTAGGCGAAGAAGTTTCAGAAGAATTGAAATTAGCGGATTTTGGCAGACGCGAAATACTTACAATACGTCAAAACCTGATTTCAAAAATACAGGAATATGAAAAAGACAATATTTATAATAAATACAAAGAACGGATCGGCGAAATAATCACAGGTGAAGTTTATCAGGTTTGGAAAAAAGAAATTCTTGTTTTGGATGATGAAAACATTGAATTGATATTGCCCAAATCCGAACAAATACCTTCGGATTTTTACAGAAAAGGTGATACCATACGTGCTGTTGTTTCCAAAGTTGAAATGCGTAACAGTTCACCGGTTATCATTTTATCAAGAACATCACCAATTTTTCTTGAAAGATTATTTGAATCAGAAGTTCCTGAAGTTTACGATGGCTTGATAACCATCAAAAAAATTGAAAGAGTACCGGGTGAACGTGCTAAGATTTCCGTTGAATCGTATGATGACAGGATTGATCCTGTTGGTGCTTGCGTAGGAATGAAAGGCTCGCGTATACATGGAATCGTTCGTGAATTGAAAAATGAAAATATTGATGTAATAAACTTTACATCAAATGCTAAACTATATATTACAAGAGCATTAAGTCCGGCAAAAATTTCATCTATAGTTTTGGATGAAGAAAATAAAAAAGCCGAAGTTTATATGAAACCCGATCAGGTTTCATTAGCTATTGGTAAAGGTGGTTTTAATATTAGATTAGCCGGAAAACTTACAGGTTATGAAATTGATGTTTACAGGGACACTGATATTGATAGCGAGGATGTTGATATTCAGGAGTTTTCTGATGAAATTGATCAATGGATCATTGACGAATTAAAAACAATAGGTTGTGATACTGCTAAAAGTGTTTTAGAAATCAGCATTGATGAATTGGTTAGCCGTACCGACCTTGAAAAAGAAACGATTAATGAGGTTATCAAAATAATTAAAGCCGAATTTGAATAAAAATATTATTTTTACCGCAATATTAAACTTTCAATATCCGGGGTAAACCCTATATAATTGAATATGACAGAAGATAATAAAACAACAAGACTTAGTAAAGCAGCAAGAGAATTTAATGTTGGCATTTCAACCATTGTTGAATTTCTTACAAAAAAAGGTCATTCTATAGACTCTAAGCCAAACACTAAAATTTCATCCGAAGTATATAATATTTTAGTACAGGAATTCCAGTCTGAAAAAGCCGTTAAAGAAGAAGCACAAAAGATCGGTCTGGATTATACTTATCATAAAACTATTACAATTGAAGATAAAGAAAGTTTACCCGAAGATATTGAAAAAGAAAAAGAACCGGAAGAATTATTTATTAAAAATATTACTGTTGATTATGAAAGTGAGGTAATAAGTAAAAAACCTGAACCTGTTGCTGAAGTTGAAGTACCTCCCGAAATTATTAAAGCAGATAAAAAAGAGGAAGAAAAGGTTGAGATAGCCGAAAAACAGCAAGTTAAAACAGATGCAGAGCCAAAAATTGTCGGTAAAATAGACCTGGATTCAATAAATGCTAAAACAAGACCGGCACGAAAAACTAAAGAAGAAAAAGCAGTAGAAAAAAAGAAAACAAAAAAAGAAAAAATACCCGCAAAAGAAAAAACTGAAATAAAAGTTAAAGAAACCACTGAAGAGCCGGTAAAAAAACCGGAAATAATACCCGAAACGGAAGAAACACAAGAAATTCAAAAAGCTGTTGAAGAACCCGTGACAGATAAAAACTTTATTCCTACAGAGGTCGCAAAATTATCCGGACCCAAAATTTTGGATAAGATAGACCTTCCCAAGCAAAAGAAATTTGAGAAAAAACCTGTTGCTTCTTCAAAAGATGAAAAAGTTCAACTCAAGAAGAAAAAAAGAAAAAGAATAAAAAAACATACAAAACCCCCTGAACAAAAACCTGCTGAAGCAAAAGATACTAAAGCAAGATCAAAATTTAAAGGCAAAAAGCCATATAGAGATATCATAAAACCTGAAGTAAATGAAGAAGAAATAAAAAAACAAATAAAAGAAACACTTGCAAGATTAAGTCCTTCAGGTAAATCCAAAGCGTCTAAATACAGAAAACAAAAACGTGTTGCAGTTAGTCAGAATATTAAGGAAGAATCTAAGAAGGCTGAAAAAGATAAAAATGTTATCAAGGTTACCGAATTTGTTACGGCAAATGAATTGGCTAACATGATAGATGTACCTGTAAATGAAATTATTTCAACCTGTATGACTCTTGGTTTGTTTGTTTCAATAAATCAGCGGTTGGATGCCGAAACTCTTAATCTTGTTGCTGAAGAATTTGGTTATAAAGTTGAATTTGTTAGTGTTGAGGTTCAGGAAGCAATACTGGAAAAAGAGGAAGACAAACCTGATGATTTGAGCGAACGTGCACCCATAGTCACTGTAATGGGGCATGTTGACCACGGCAAAACCCTTTTACTTGATTACATCAGAAAAACCAATGTGATTGCAGGTGAAGCAGGAGGTATAACTCAGCACATAGGTGCATATGAAGTTACTCTTGAAAATGGGAGAAAAATTGCATTTCTTGATACACCCGGACATGAAGCTTTTACAGCAATGCGTGCAAGGGGAGCACAGGTTACCGACCTTGCTATTATCGTGATTGCTGCCGATGATAATATTATGCCTCAAACAAAAGAAGCTATCAATCATGCCCAGGCAGCAGGTGTACCATTAATTTTTGCAATCAATAAAATTGATAAATCAAATGCAAATCCAGAAAAGATCAAGGAAGAACTGTCAAAAATGAATATTTTAGTTGAAGACTGGGGTGGGAAATACCAAAGCCAGGATATTTCAGCAAAAAAAGGGACAAATATTGATGAGTTACTGGAAAAAGTCTTACTTGAAGCCGAAATGCTTGAATTGAAAGGTAATACCAATAAAAAAGCCACAGGAACTATTATTGAATCTTCTCTTGATAAAGGACGTGGTTATGTTGCAAAACTTATGGTGCAAAATGGTACTTTAAGAATTGGAGATATGGTTCTGGCCGGTTCAACTTATGGAAAAGTTAAAGCAATGTATAATGAAAGGAATATTACCGTAAAAAAAGTCGGCCCCTCAACACCGGTTTTAATGCTTGGTTTGAATACCGCACCGCAAGCCGGCGATAGTTTTAATGTTATGGTTGATGAACGGGAAGTTAAAGCTATTGCTAATAAACGCATGCAGCTACAACGTGAACAGGGTATAAGAACACAAAAACATATTACACTTGATGAAATAGGCAGACGTCTTGTAATTGGTGATTTTAAAGAATTAAATATTATTGTTAAGGGAGACGTGGATGGTTCGGTTGAGGCATTATCCGATTCATTATTAAAATTATCTAATGAAGAAGTTCAGGTTAATATAATTCATAGATCAGTGGGTGCAATAACCGAATCTGATGTTCTTCTTGCTTCCGCATCTAATGCAATTATTATTGGATTTCAGGTACGACCTACAATAGGTGCCAGAAAACTCTCTGAAACCGAACAAATTGACATACGCTTATACTCAATCATTTATCAGGCAATTGAAGAACTTCAATCAGCTATTGAAGGTATGTTGTCACCCGAAATTGAAGAAAAAATTACTTGTAATATTGAAATCCGTGAAACTTTTAAAATTACAAAGGTTGGAACAATAGCCGGATGTATGGTCCTTGACGGGAAAGTTACAAGAAATACAAAAGTTCGGGTGATACGCGATGGAATTGTTGTTTATACAGGTGTTCTGGGTTCTTTAAAAAGATTTAAAGATGATGTAAAAGAAGTACAAACCAGTTATGAATGTGGTTTAAATATTGAAAATTATAATGATATAAAAGTAGGTGACATTATTGAAGGTTTTGAACAGGTGGAAGTGAAACGGTCGTTGTGATAAAACAGCATCTGTCTTCAGTCCCCAGTCCTCAGTCTTCAGTCCTCAGACGCTGATTAACACTGATTTAAACTGATAAAATTATCTCATTCTCAAGCATTTAACAATTCCTGCTTTACCTCATCAAAGTCTGCTTTCTGTCTGGTCCAACGGAAACAATCTTTATAGGAATATCCACTTGTTTTTCAATAAATTTTATGTAATCAATAAGTTCGGGAGGTGCTTCGCTGATTGAAGTTAATTTATCAATTTCGGTGTTCCAGCCATTTAAGCTCGTGTAAACAGGTGTTATGTCATCAGAAGAATTATCATAAGGAATATAATCAATTTCCCTGTTTTTATAATTATATTTAGTACAGATTTTAATTTCGTCAAACGGACTTAATACATCGGCTTTCATCAT
>JAUXFX010000176.1 GCA_030622635.1 Bacteroidota bacterium | reverse complement strand
GTTATTCGTTCTTTTGAAACAATTTTTATCCGTTCTTTATTTCTTTTTATTGCTTTGAAGCAGTCAGAATCAATAAAAAAATTCAGGCGGGTTGCAAACCTGATAGCACGCATCATTCTTAATGGGTCATCCGAAAAAGTAATATCAGGATCAAGCGGAGTACGTATTATTCTTTTTTTAATGTCTTGAAATCCATTGAACGGATCAACTAACTCCCCGAAATTAATTTTTTGCAAGCTTAGAGAAAGTGCATTAATAGTAAAATCCCTGCGGTTTTGATCATCTTTAAGTGTTCCGTTTTCAACTATAGGTTTCCTTGAATTTTTTCTGTAAGATTCTTTTCTTGCTCCAACAAATTCAATTTCATTATCCTCCCATTTTATCCTTGCAGTTCCGAAATTCTTAAAATATTTTACTCTAACATTTTTCCCAATATTTTTTGCAACTTTCTTAGCAAAATCAATCCCACTGCCAAGAACAACAATGTCAATATCTTTAGAAGGACGTCCCAAAATCAGATCACGCACAAAGCCACCAATAACAAAAGCCTTTAAATTCTCTTGCTTTGCAGTTTCGGTAATTATCGAAAAAACGGGAAGTTTTAGTTTATCCTTCATCAGTTGTGCTAATAATTTTGTTTTGCAAATTTATTAAATTTTAATCATTGTAAGTATTTTAATCTGTTGTATATTTGTTACCTCAAAAATTAATACTAATTATTTATAAAAAATTTAGATAAAAATATGGCAAAAATGACAATAGTTACACTACCTGGCGATGGTATCGGAAAGGTAGTTTTGGAAGAAGCAATAAGAGTTTTGGAAGAAGCAGGTTTTGAAGCTGATTATGTTGAGGGTGATATTGGCTGGGAATTTTGGAAAAAAGAAGGAAATCCGTTACCTGAACGTACGTTAAATTTACTTGAAGAGCACAAAATCGGATTATTCGGTGCAATAACCTCAAAGCCTAAAGACGATGCTGCAGCAGAACTTGATCCTTCATTAAAAGATAAAGGACTGGTTTATTCAAGCCCTATAGTTGGACTACGTCAGCATTTTAAACTTGATATTTGTGCCCGCCCATGTAAAACTTATAAAGGAAATCCATTGAATTTTATCAGAAGGGGCAAAGACAATACTATTGAAGAACCTGAAGTTGATGTTGTTATTTTCCGTCAAAATACCGAAGGATTATATGGAGGTGTTGAATGGTCAAACCCACCGGAAGAGGTATATGAAGCATTGCTGACACATCCTAAGTTCAGAAAGAATTTCGGAGATGTTCCAAAAGAAGAAATTTCAGTTTCCACAAGAATTTTTTCAAAAAAAGCTACTGAAAGAATTCTTCGTGCTGCTTTTGAACATGCAAAAAAATATGGTTACAAATCGGTAACGCTTTGCGAAAAGCCAAATGTTATTCGCGAAACTTCGGGAATGATGTTTAAAATGGCAAAAGAAATTCAAAAAGCCGATTATCCGGAAATAGAATTATGGAACACAAATATTGATGCCCAGATGATGTGGCTAACGAAAAACCCTGAAAACTACGGCGTTATAGTTGCAGGAAATATGTTTGGCGATATTGTTTCAGATGGGTTTGCCGGATTAATTGGAGGCTTGGGATTTGCTTGTTCCGCACAATTCAATCATGATACTGGAATTGGTGTATTTGAACCGACACACGGCTCTGCTCCAAAATATGCAGATTATGATGTTTCAATAGTAAATCCTATTGCAATGATTGAATCAGCTTGTATGATGCTTGATTTTATTGACGAAAATGAAATTGCTAAAAAAATCAGGAAAGCCGTTGCAGAAGTTATTGCAGAAGGGAAAGTCCGTACTTATGATATGAAAAAAATGCCAGGCAAACCTGACGTGATTGAAAAAGGCGCTGCTTCCACACAGGAGATGGCTGATGCTATAATCGAGAAACTTTAAGATTAGTGAATGGTAAATAGTGATTTATGATTAATAAGTAATGAAATATTTTAGAATATTATCAATTTAATAAAAAACAATGAACAAAACAATAATTACTCTTTGGCCCGAACTGGAATGGATACAGGATGAGGACCTCAGGGAAAAAACAGCAAAAACATGGGAACTTGCATTTGAAAGAAGTGTATTAACACCCGAAGATTTAAACACAATTCCATTTACACTTTTATGCGGACCCGATTTAAAGGTTACTTTTATGGACCATAAGCGTTCAGTTGTGCATATTGCAAGAGATGCCGGACAAAAAATCAATGAGTTTTATAAAGGAGAATTAACTGTTGATATGGATGTATTGATTGCAGGTGCAATTTTAGCAGATGTTGGCAAATTACTCGAATATGTTTTAGACGATAACGGAAAAGCAATACAGGGTGATTATGGGAAATATTTACGCCATCCGTTTTCAGGAGTTTCATTAGCTGAAGAATGTGGGATTCCACCGGAAGTTTGCCATATCATAGCAACACATGCAGGTGAAGGTCATCTCGTGAAAAGAACCACCGAAGCTTATGTGGTTCACCATGCCGATTTTATGACCTTTTTACCATTTAAGGAAAGACTGGAAATTAAACCTAATAAAAAATAAATAAAATGAACTTAATAGAAAAAATAATTGCCAATCATTCAAAATTTAAAACAGTTAAACCCGGCGACATTGTTGATATTGAAATAGATGTTCGTGCTGCCCGTGATTTCGGTGGTGCAAATGTTGTTAAAAATATCAAAGATAACAACTTAGGTATTGATGATGTATCAAAAACTTTTTTTACATTTGATTGTAACCCTACAGGTTCCGACCAGAAATATGCTATCAATCAGCAAATCATAAGAATATTTGCCCGTAAGCACGGAATAAAAGTTTTTGATATTGATAACGGAATAGGTACACACACAATGATGGCAGAAGGTCTTGCATATTCTGGAGCAACAGCCGTTACTACCGATTCGCATGCAAATATTTTAGGAGCTATCGGTGCTTTCGGGCAGGGAATGGGCGACAAGGATATTGCTGCTGCATTTAGCAATGGAAAAGTTTGGTTTAAAGTTCCCAAATCCGTTAAGATAAATTTTGTTGGCAAACGTCCTAAAAATGTCTCAGCCAAAGATATTGTTTTAAATCTTTTGAATATTTTCGGAGCAAACACACTGCTTGCTTATTCAGTTGAAATTTATGGTGATGAAGCCGATAAATTAACACTTGACGAAAGAATTACAATTGCCTCCATGGGAACTGAAATGGGAGCTATCATAATTTTTTTCACTCCCAACGAGAAAATAATGAAATATAGCGAGGAAAAATCAGGACGCAAGCTGGAACTGATTAAAGCAGACGATAATGCCGAATATGAAAAAGTTTATGATATTGACATAAGCAAGTTTGTTCCTATGGTTTCCCGTCCTGGTAAACCACATGATACAGTTAACATTGAAGAAGAAAAAAAGATTAAAATTGATTCTGCATTTATTGGTAGTTGTACAAACGGGCGTATTGAAGATATGCATATTGTGGCACAAGCATTAAAAGGTAAAAAAGTTGCTCCCGGAGTTGTGCTTAAAATTGTTCCTGCTACTGATGAAGTCTGGAAGCAGTGTCTTGACGAAGGTTTGATAAATATTTTCAAGGAAGCCGGAGCATTGGTTTCAAATGCAGGATGTGCCGGTTGTGCTGCCGGTCAGGTTGGACAAAACGGACCGGGCGAAATAACTATCAGCACAGGTAACCGTAATTTTCCGGGTAAACAAGGCAAAGGTAGTGTTTACCTTGCCTCACCCGAATCAACTGTCGCTTCGGCTATTGCCGGTTATATTACATCAATTGATGATATTCCTGAAAAACCTGCAACATTTTCATCCGAAATACAAAAAGAAAAATTTAAAAAGATCACAAAAGAAAAAACTAAGTACCAACAAAAGCCAACAATCGTTGAAGGACGTGTATGGTACATCAAAGAAGATAATGTTGATACTGATATGATATTTCATAACCGCTACATTGCCATCACCGATATTAACGAAATGGGGCAATATACATTTGATAATTTAAAAGGTTATGAAGATTTTTCAAAGAAAGCAAACCCCAGCGATATTATTGTGATTCAGAAAAATTTCGGTAGTGGAAGTTCTCGCCAGCAAGCGGTTGACTGTTTTAAAGCACTGGGTATTCAAGCAATATTAGCTGAATCGTTCGGAGCTATTTATGAACGTAATGCCATTAATGCCGCCTTTCCGATTATGACTTATAAATCAATAAAAGAATTGGAAATAAAGAACGGTGATATTATCCGTGCAAATTTTACATCCGGTGTTATTACTAACATCTCAAACGGAAAATACGTACAGGGAGAAAAATTTTCAGAAGTACAATTGGAGATTTATCAGAATGGAGGGTTGTTTTAATTTCTGCAATAACTGCCGCTATTATCGGAATAATAATTTTTTTACCTAAAATAATATTTGTTCTTTAAAACCAGTGTTTTTATGATCTTAATTATTGATAGCGGTTCTTCAAAAGCCGATTGGGTTTTAATAAAAGATAAATTTAAAATCAAACAAATACAGACAGAAGGTTTTAATCCGTATTACTTTGATTTTAACGAATTAAAAAAAATACTGAAAAAATATATTACTCCAAATATAAATCCTGAAACTGTTGATGAAATTTATTTTTACGGTGCAGGTTGCTCCACCGAAAATAAACGTAATATTATCAACAATGTTCTAAGTAATGTTTTCACAAATACAAAAATCAATATTAATCATGACCTCTTAGCTGCTGCCAGGGCATTGTTTGGAAGGAGTGAAGGAATTGCCTGTATTCTCGGAACAGGTTCAAATTCCTGTTATTATGATGGTAATAAGATTGTTGAAAATGTTCCTTCATTAGGTTATTTATTTGGAGATGAAGGCAGTGGTACTTATATGGGTAAAATATTTCTTACAAATTACCTGAAAAATAAAATTCCTGAAAATTTAAAACTGAAGTTTGATGAAAAATTTAAACTTTCGCTTGAGCAAATCCTTGATAATGTTTATAATTATTCAAAGCCCAATAGGTTTATTTCATCATTTAGTAAATTTTTATCTGAAAATATTTCCGATCAGTATGTTAGAAATTTAGTTAAAGATTCATTCAGAGAGTTTTTTTCAGAACAGGTATGTAAATATTCAAAACATTCGCAAGTGCCGGTTAGTTTTATTGGCACTGTGGCATTTATATATGAAAATTTATTAAGAGAAGCAGCACAGGAAAAAGGAATATCAATTCAATCAATTGAGAAGAATCCTGTAAATGGATTAATTAAATTTCATTTGTCTGAATAAATAAATTCATTTTTATATGATAGCACAATTCTTTAAAGGCTGTGTTAAGACGTAATAAAATTTAAAATATCAGATTAGCACCATTCTTTAGAATGGTGATTTAAAGTCAGTTACAGGACAGCTATTAGTCCGCTTCAGCGGACTTTTACCCGAAAAATTGTATTTTCACACGGTATTTTCAGAATTGTGTCTATATTAATATGACCTATTTATAAAGTCGGCTTAAGCCGACTTTTAATTTCTGAGCTTATATTTTACACCATAATAAATTATGGTGCTATTACTTCAACCATTTATCAAGCCAATTAAAGAAAGTCCTTTGCCAGAGTATTCCGTTCTGTGGCTGTAGCACCCAGTGGTTTTCATCAGGGAAATACAGGAACTCGGCCGGCACATCCTTCAATATTGCAGCATTAAAAGCAGTCATACCCTGTGTAAATACCACCCTGTAATCCAATTCACCATGAATAATGAGAATCGGGGTATCCCAATTTTGTACGAATTTATGTGGTGAGTGAGCATAAGTTTCCTGTGCAACTTTGTTATTTTCTTCCCAGAACGGACCGCCTTTGTCCCAGTTTTCAAACCATATTTCTTCTGTTTCAAGGTATTGGGCTTCTTCATTAAAAATACCATCGTGGGCAATAAATGCTTTAAACCTGCCATTATGATTTCCTGCAAGATAAAACACAGCATATCCACCTGCACTTGCCCCAATGGCAGCGAGGCGGTTTTCATCAATAAACGGTTCTTTTGCCAACTTATCAATGGCTGTCAGGTAGTCCTGCATACTTTTACCGTGGTAGTCGCCGCTGATCTGTTCCTGCCAGGCTTGTCCGAAGCCGGAAACACCTCTTCTGGCCGGTGCCACAATGATATAATCATTTGCGATCATGATTTGATAATTCCATCTAAAGTGAAAACTCTGGCTGAGTGGCCCTTGAGGCCCACCTTTACAATAAAGTATTGTCGGATATTTTTTGTTTTTGTCGAAGTGTGGAGGATAAATCACAAATACCTGCATATCTTTTTTATCGTGGGTTTTTATCCAGCGTTCTTCAACCTGTCCCATAGTGAGTTGATTAAGAAGGTCTTTGTTTGTAAATGTTATCTGCTGTGCAGAACCATC
>JAUXFX010000110.1 GCA_030622635.1 Bacteroidota bacterium | reverse complement strand
TTTTGTTTGATATCTGTAAAAAAATACAAGACCAAAGGAAAAATAAATAAAAATCCCATTGCGGTTTCTTTTGATAAAAGAGCCAGAATATAAAAAATTAAACCTGTAATTAGAAATTTAATTTTCTTAAAATCAACCCATTTTACAAAAAACTGTAAGGCAAGCAAACAGAAAATCAAATTCAGTAATTCATCCCTGTTTTTTAAACTTGCCACAACTTCGGAGTGAAGAGGGTGTGCAATAAACAATAGCGTAACAACAAACGGGAAATAAACATTATAATTTCTGAAAAGCCGTTTTAATACTTTAAAAAGCAGAAGCCCGGCTATTAAATAAAGCAGGGTATTAAAAAAATGACTTAAATAGGGATTACCATTAAAAAGCTCATGTTCAACAGCAAAGGAAACCCTGACAAGTGGACGATAACCGTAACTCAATCCGTGTTCAATAGCATATAATGTTGAAAATATTTCGGGAATTGCTTTTATTCCTTGACTGATTGTTGTGTTACTGGCTGTTACATGATAATCATCCATCGAAAAATGATTAAAACCGGTATTGATATAAAGCACAAAAGTTAATACAATTATAATTGCAATAAACCATCTATTACGTATTTTTTCAACACTTAATTTTTCTTTCACTTTCAATGAGTTTCCTTTATCTTTTTGTTTTTTCATTTTTTCGATTGAATTAGCGACAAATCTATAAAATTATTTATTTCAGATAGCTTATTATTCAAAACATTTCATAACAAAATATTTTAAAGTTTTTAATGTTGCCTCTTTATCTTCAATATGCCCCATGTGAGCAACATCACTTAAAATCAGCATTTCGGAATGTTTTGGCAAAATTGCCTGTGCCATAACTTTATCAATCGGCACTCTCGGATCCTGTTTGCCTGCAATAAATAATACGGGAATATCTGTTATTGACAAAAACTCCAGCTTGTCTTCCCTGATCTTCATCCCTTGCATTGCTGCAATTATTCCTTTGGCGGATGTCTTTCCTGCTTTTTCCTGAAGTTCTTCAATTTCATGTTTAAACAACTTAAGGTTTGAAGGTGCAAACAAATCGGGTATAAACCGGTTAATAAAATTTTCTCTTTGTGATTTAATAATTTCTATTGACCTTTCGCGGTTTATTTTAACTTCCGGTGTGTCTGACAGAGCATGTGAATGAAATAAACAAATTCCTTTTAACATCTCCGGAAATTTATCAACAAAAGCAAGCGTTATATATCCACCCATTGAATGACCCGCCATAACACATTTTTTGATTTGCAGCGAATCCAAAACAAATTTTACAACCTCAGCCATCAACTCCATTGAGTGAACATTTTCAAAACAATCTGATTTTCCAAAACCGGGTAAATCAATACTAATCACTCTGAAATATTTTGTAAGTTCGGCAGAAAAAATTTTCCACATTTCCAATGACTCAAGAAATCCGTGTAATAAAACCAATACATTACCTTGTCCTGAATCACTGTAATTTATTTGCTTGTTTTTATATTTAATGGTTTTTGTCATAAGCTGTTTTATTTAGGCTGAAACTTTATCACAAAAATAATACAGCTAAGCAATTTATCAGGAAATATTTCTGTTAATTTCGTATTTTAGCTGGTAAGCGGTTCTGAAATTAATATTTTTCAATTGATTATAACTTGCTAAAACAGCATGGAATTAGTAAAAACTTAGTAAGTAATTTAACCGCTAACCAGCTTGTCTATCTTAATAAATTTCTACCAATCTCCATTAATTTCTAAACTTGTCCGTATGGATTTCTAATTTCTAATAACAAACCTCTAACCAACTTGCCTATTTCCATTAATTTCCAATTTCCAATCATCCTCCCATTATCTCCTCTACTTCAGCAATTGTTTTGGGGATTGGTTTTCCAAGAACCCTGTGACCTGTTTCCGTTACCAGAATATCATCTTCAATACGGATGCCGCCAAAATCCAAATAAGTTTCAACCTTGCCGTAATTAATAAATTCGGTGAACTTTTCTTCGGCTTTCCATTGAGCAAACAGTTCAGGAATAAAATAAATACCGGGTTCAACAGTTAAGACAAAGCCGGGTTGGAGTTTTTTGCCCAAACGCAGAAATGCGGTACCAAACTGGTCGCTTCGTTTGGTGCTTTTGTTATAACCAACATAATTTTCACCTAAACCTTCCATATCATGAACATCCATTCCCATCATGTGACCTAAACCATGAGGCATAAACAATGCATGTGCTCCCTGTTTAACTGCTTCGTTAATATCACCTTTCATCAAACCAAGCTCTTTTAAGCCGCTTGTTATGGTTTTACATGCTAAAAGATGAATTTCCTTATAGGGAATACCCGGCTTAATTGCTTTGATTGCTTTCATATTAGCTGCCAAAACAATTTCATAAATCTCTTTTTGTCTTTGATTGAATTTACCTCCAACAGGCACTGTTCTTGTAATATCGCTTGCATAGTGCATTGTTGTTTCGGCACCGGCATCTGTGATCATCATTCTGCCTTTTACAAGGGTGTTTCCATGATAATGGTTGTGAAGGGTTTGTCCGTTAATGCTTAAGATTATGGGGAAAGAAACTGGTCCGCCTTTTGCAAGAGAAATCCCCTCAATTGTACCGGCAATTTCGCGCTCCACTACTCCGGGCATAGCCATCTTCATTGCTGTAGTGTGCATTTCGTAAGCAATGTCAACGGCTTTTTCAATTTCAGCTATTTCATACTTATCTTTAACAGATCTAAGTTTTACTATCGCTTTTATTAATTCTTCAGAAATATAATCTTTTACTTTGTCGGTTGATAAACCCAATAATTGATTCAGTAGAATCAAATGTTCACCGCGATAAGGCGGAAGAAAATGAATTTTTCTGCCGGATTTTATAGCTTCATTCAGAAATTCACCTAAGCGTGAAAATGGTGCTGTGTTTTCAACCCCTGCTTTAGCAGCCCTGTCTTTTACCAAAGGTTGTGGTCCCATCCAGATAATGTCATCCATATCAACATCATTGCCGAAAATGTAATCTTTATTTTTATCAATGTCCAAAACACCGGCAAGGTCAGGATGGTCTAATCCAAAGAAATAAAGAAAATTACTATCCTGCCTGAAATGATATGTGTTTGCAGGATAATTGAATGATGCTTCAGCATTGCCAAGTATCAATACCAAACCGGATTTTACTTCTTTTTTTAACTTGTTTCTTCTTTCTGTATAAACTTCTTTTTTAAACATCTTACTTATATTTTAATTAATAAAAATTTGTTTCTGAATTATATGCAAACAAAAGTAAAAAATTTATCGGTATTGATATCTTTTATTTTGTAAACGGGTGTACGACAAATGTCCCTGTTTTGTCTTTCTTTCATTACTAATACAGTCCACGAGGCTGTATCTCCTTATGGGGAAGGCGTTCAATTCGATGATAATTTTTTCCGGCTTGTTTATTTAAGGCAATTTGTAGTACACCCTTGTAGACCCAATGTTATTCCACATCTGGGAAAATATTCCAGAAGATAGACATTGTTATTTCAATCAATAGCATTAACTATCGGGAAAACAGTCCTTTAAAAAACTGGCAAGGATTTGGTAAATAAAATAATTGAGCCAATAATATCTATAATCAAATTTAAGCCATAATTCATGGAAACCCCTACAAATCATATCAGCAACAATGGAAACAATAATAATTATTCAATTAATGTTTGTTGGGAAGATAAGGTAATATTAATAGCTGATGATATTAGGATAAATTATTTAGTAATAAAAGCCGCACTGAGTAAAACTAAAGCACAGCTTTTATGGGTGGAAGACGGAGAAAAAGCAATTAAAGAATGTAAAACAAATGAAAATATTGATTTGGTTCTTATGGATTATCACATGCCCAAAGTTAACGGATTAGAAGCTATTCGGGAAATTAAAAAATTCAGAAAGGAATTGCCGATAATTTTACAAACCACTTATGCTGTTGATGAGAAAGAACAAAATTATATTATATCTAATTGTGATGATTTTATTTTAAAACCAATATCGTCTAAAAGTCTTATATCCAAACTAAATAAGTATTTTGATTAAACTATACCAATAAATAAACATTCAACACTCAACATTCAATATTCAACGACCAAAGGGAGTCCGTCCATACGGACTCCTTTCAGTCGTATGGATGGATTTTCATTATTTCTAAATATTTGACTTCGCAGTTTCAATACTTTTATAAATTTTTACTTGTTTATTGCTTATTGTGTGTTGCTTATTGAGTATTTTTTTTAAAACATTAATAATTAATGTCGAAATAAATATTTAATCTAATTTACAATTCCTAAAAAATCGATGTTATTCGGGACTGAAATAAAAGTTTGTTTAAAAAACAAAGTTTTATAAGATAATAGTATAAAAAGAGCCTCTCACCGGGCTCGAACCGGCGACCTGTTCATTACGAGTGAACCGCTCTACCAACTGAGCTAAAGAGGCTTGAAAAAGAAAAATAGACCTTACCACATCTGCTAAATTGAATATTTACCTGCGATTGTATTTGGCAAATTATTGCTGTTTTAGTGAGTTCTGATATCAGTCGGGATGGCGAGATTCGAACTCGCGACCTCCACGTCCCGAACGTGGCGCGCTAACCGGACTGCGCTACATCCCGAAATAAAATAATTAGTCTCCCCGGAGGGATTCGAACCCGCGACCCGCTGATTAAGAGTCAGCTGCTCTGCCAACTGAGCTACGGAGAGAGTTAATTTTTGCAAAAGTAATAAATTTAAAAAAACTGATTACATTTGTAAGATAAAATGTTAAAATATTAAATGTCAGAAAGAAAAAAACATATTGATTCTGCTTTAAAAGTCAATAATGGTATTGAACAGCCCGATTCAATTAATGAAGATGCTGTGAGAAAATTTAAGCTCGCTAAGAAAAAATCCATAAAACTTAGTGAATTTTGTGATGGTATAAGGTCAGGCAACAGGATGATATTGAGTAAAGCAATCACACTTGTTGAAAGTTCTTTGCCTGAACATCAAAAATTAGCACAGCAAATAATTGAAAATTGTTTACCTTATGCCGGAAATTCAATTCGTATAGGCATTACCGGTGTCCCGGGAGTTGGCAAAAGCACCTTTATTGAAGCTTTGGGAATGTATCTTATAAACCTGCAAAAAAAGGTTGCAGTCCTTGCTATTGACCCAAGCAGCCAAAGAACTAAAGGAAGTATTCTGGGGGATAAGACACGTATGGAAGAACTGGCTGCAAGTGAAAGTGCATTTATCCGTCCTTCTGCTTCAGCAGGTTCGCTTGGTGGAGTGGCAAGGAAGACAAAAGAAACAATAACTCTTTGCGAGGCTGCGGGTTATGATACAATTTTTGTGGAAACAGTTGGAGTCGGTCAGTCGGAAACTGCTGTTCATTCAATGGTTGATTTTTTTCTATTACTTATGCTTCCAGGTGCCGGTGATGAACTTCAAGGTATTAAAAGAGGAATAATGGAAATGGCTGATGTTATCGTAATAAATAAAGCCGATGGCGATAATTTATCAAAAGCTAAATTAGCTCTATCTCAATATAAAAATGTTTTACACTTATTTCAATCAAATGAATCCGGATGGAATCCTGTGGTTGAAACCTGTTCAGCTTTAAACAAAGTCGGAATTGAAAAAATCTGGAATGTAATTACCGAATACCGGAAACTTACTAAATACAACGGATATTTCCAAAAGAATCGTCAAAATCAGGCATTCCAAATAATGATCAGTACAATTAATCAAAAATTGAAGGATAATTTCTATTTTAATGAAGAAATAAAAAAATTAATTCCTGTATTTGAAAAGGAACTCCTGTCTGATAAAATCAGTTCGTATATGGCAGCTCAGAAGTTATTGGAATTTTATTTTAGGAAAATCGAGAGAAAATAAAGAAAGATTGAAACAATCGGAGATAAAAAATTCAATTAATTTGTCAGTCCATAAAGTCAAACAAATTAAGAATTAAAGCACCAAATAACAAATAACAAATAACAAATAACAAATAAATTCCAAATATCAATGACCAAAGGTTCAAAACAGCTTTGAAATTGTTTTGGTCATTGAATTTTGAAAATTGGAATTTATTTGAAATTTGGTGCTTGTCATTTGTCATTTTTAATAAACTGATTATTTACAAAAAAATTTATTAAGTCTATGTTATGAATTTTTACTAAGTTTGTCAGCCTTTTTAAAAAATATATATAATGAAAGACTTTATTGAAATGAATCCGAATCCTTTGGTTCAATACTTAAAAAAATTACCCAAAGATTTTACAAAAGCCGATTTAATAAAATATATTGAAGATGACGATATTGAGATGGTTAATTTCAGATACGTAGGCTGGGATCTAAGGTTAAAAACCTTAAATTTTATTATTAATGATAAAGAGCATTTGGATTCACTTTTAACTGCCGGAGAAAGGGTTGACGGTTCAAGCTTGTTTTCTTTTATTGAAGCAGGCTCAAGTGACCTTTATGTAATCCCGAGATACAAAACAGCATTTCTAAATCCGTTTACACAAATTCCAACTTTGGATATTCTTTGCTCATATTATACAAAAGATGGTGAGCCTTTGGAAAGCTCTCCGGAATATATCCTCAAGAAAGCTCACGAAGCATTAAAGGAAAAAACCGGTTTTTCATTTGAAGTAATGGGCGAACTTGAATATTATGTTATTAGTGAAAAAGAGGATTTATTTATAGCTGAAGACCAAAAGGGATATCATGAATCAACGCCTTTTACAAAGTGGGGAGAATTACGCACAGAAGCTATGCATGCAATTGCCATGACAGGCGGAAATATTAAATATGGTCATTCGGAGGTTGGTAATTTTAGTGTTGGAGATTTAGAATACGAACAAAACGAAATAGAATTTTTACCCGTTGATGTGGAAGATGCTGCCGACCAACTGTTAATTGCAAAATGGATTTTAAGAACTTTGGCTTATGAGTATGGAGTAACACTTACTTTTGCCCCCAAAATTACTGTTGGAAAAGCCGGAAGTGGTATGCACATACATACTAAATTGGTTAAGGATGGAATAAATATGATGGTTAAAAACGGTAAGCTTAGTAATATTGCAAAAAAAGCCATAGCCGGATATTTAGATCTTGCATCATCCTTAACAGCATTTGGAAATACAAACCCAACATCTTATTTCAGGCTTGTTCCACATCAGGAAGCTCCTACAAATATTTGCTGGGGCGACAGGAACCGTTCGGTATTGGTGAGAGTACCACTGGGCTGGTCAGGGAAAAACAATATGATTAGTCATGCAAACCCTAATGAACCAAATGTAAGCGAAGATTTTTCCGACAAACAAACAGTCGAATTCCGTTGCCCTGACGGTTCTGCAGAGATTCATTTGTTGCTTGCCGGACTGACAGTTGCTGCACGTCATGGATTTGAAATGAAAAATGCACTTGAATTCGCAGAAAAAACTTACGTTGATGTAAATATTTTCGATGAAAAAAATAAAGAAAGATTAAAGCAACTGTCTCAATTGCCCGCATCCTGCTGGGAATCTGCCGAATGTTTGAAAAAACAAGAGGATATTTATTTAAAGTATGGTGTGTTTACAAAAGGAATGCTTGATTGGATCATTGATTATCTGAAAGAATTCAATGATAAAAATCTAAGAAAAGAAATAAATAATAATGAGAAAGAAATAATGAAGCTGGTTGATAAGTATTTTCATTGCGGGTAAAAATTATGATGTTACTGAATTTTTACTTCGGATAAATGTTTTTTGGAATAAACCCGCCTTAGCCATCCGGGTAAAATAATTACTCCGATAAAGAGGTATGGATAAAAACTTAATAATCTCCATAATAATGCTAATGCCGGAGCTAAACCCGGTGTAATAAATTCACCGAGAAAATCGGAAAAGACAAATTCGGCTACTCCACTGCCTCCGGGTGTGGGGCTAATTAATAAAATCACCCACATTACTAATTGCCGGGCATAGATCAGAAAATGTTCATGTACGGATAAAAATGCAAGTATCATACAATTAACCACCCAATACCTTGCTGTCCATGAAAATAATGTAGCACCATAAGCTTTCAGCCAGAAAACGAAGGGCTTGCCTTTCATTTCTTTTGAAGTTGTGATTATCTGATCGCCCGTTTCAGCAGCTTTATATAACCATTTTCTTAATAAAGGCAGTTTAAAGATTTTTATTAATATCCATTTAAAACCTCTTGGATTTATAAAAACTCCGTAAATAATTATTGAAGTCAGTATTAATATAAAAATATAACCTATTAAAAATATTCCAAGTGTTCCGAATTTAGTGTTAAACAAAGCAAACTCAGCATCACTGACAAATAAATCTTTATAACCGACTAAAATAAATATTACTGGAGCCATTATAATGTAAAACATTTCATCGAGCAACGCGGTTATCATTACAATTGCCGTAGTTCGCCCCATATTAATTCCTTCTTTGTTCACAATAAATAAAGCAACAGCAGAACCACCAACCACCGAAGGCGTAACCGATGAAGCAAACTCCCAAAGCATAATTACCTGAAAGCTCCTTCTCCAGCTAAGTTGTTTATCGGTTAACAGTCTGATACGATACATATAGGCAATATCACGAACAGCCATAAGTGCCAATGCACATAAAAGCCACAGATATGAGTACCAAACCCAATGAATATTTTGAAACACTTCTTTATCAAAATTCCTGATGAGTAAAATACTGGCAACTCCCAAGCCTAATATTATAGGAATAATTATTCGTTTGAACTTAAATACTGAAAGAATTTTTTTATGTTCATCTAACATCAGGAAGAAAAGTTTTCGTGCAAGGACTAATTAATGCTTTAAAAATAAATAGTCTGCAAATATAAACAAGACTTCTTATATATTTAGAAAGTCTTGTAAAAAACAAGGGTTGCCAATCTTTTTTTTCAGGTTGGTAACCCTGATACAATAAATACAGGCTAAGGCTCCATACGGATTCCTTTCAGTCATAAGGCTAAGGCTCCATACGGACTCCTTTTAGTCGTAAGGCTAAAGTTGAGGTCGCTTCTTAATTCCAATCAAACAAACAAAGGTTACTAACCAAAAAGATTGTTAGCAACCTTGACAAGTGGGCTGCCAACCTTTTATCAGGTTAATAACCCTGATATACAAGTTTCCAATCAAACAAATTAAGGTTACTAACCTCAAAAAAGGTTAGCAACCCTGATTATTTCAGTTTATTTCGAAATTACAATTTTACCCGAACCCCAAACCCCATTCATTTCATATCTGAAAAAATATACCCCCGGCTTAACATCTCTTGTATCCCAAACCAATTTCTGATTTTCGATTGATAAAGTAGCTACTACCTGTCCGAAAACATCATTTATTAAAATGATATTCTTCCCCCCATTTGGGGGGATTGAGGGGGGTAACTTGAAAACCACATAATCATCTGCAGGGTTGGGATATATAGTTATGATAATATTTTTGTTCTGAAACTCCTCAATTCCCACACAATTATAAACCCATGTTGTTTTTTCGACTGACCAGTCCGAGTTGCCGCAGTCGTTATAGCTTCTTACCGAAACAGCTACTTCACCTTCGTACTGCTGATTCCAGGTAACATAAGTTGAAAGGGAATCCTGTAATAGAGTTCCTGCATTTTCCGGTTCTATCTTCCACTCATAGCCCCAGGCACCTGTTGCCGTGTTTATTGCATACATGCTTGTTGAATCCGTGGTATAACAAAGAGTATCCGGCCCGTTGGGTTGGTTTGGGGTTTGGGGCATGTATTGGGAGCAGTCTTTAATTTCGAATGCCCAGGCATCCTCGTCTGGCCATCCATAAAGGTCACATTCAACATCTCCATCTGCATACTGAGAACGCCCTAATATTATAAAGTTATCATCGCTTTTCTTTAGCACTGCATGTACCCCCCAAAACCTCTCTGTAGCTATACTCCCAAAGCAATGCTCCCATTCAAGGTTTCCTGTACTGTCAATCTTGATCATCCAGATATCACTTCTTCCGGACAGAGAATGGTTAAAGGTAACATCCCCATCATGCGAATATGTGTTGCCAAAAACGATACATCCATTATCTGTTGTATTAATTATATATACTGGGCATTCAGACTTTGATCCACCAAGACACCTTTGCCATAAGATATTTCCATGGAAGTCAATTTTGCATACCCAAATATCTGAGGTACTTTCATCTCCAGGAATTCCATGAAAACCACTTACATCCTGATCATTGGAGTTTGTTAAAGCCGCAAAAACATAGCCGTCCTTGACCTCAACAATATCAAACCCAAGATCACTATGGCTTCCTCCATAGCAAAAATGCCGGAGGATGTTTCCCTGCAGATCTA
This sequence comes from Bacteroidota bacterium, assembly GCA_030622635.1. Classification (GTDB taxonomy): domain Bacteria; phylum Bacteroidota; class Bacteroidia; order Bacteroidales; family JADFUO01; genus JADFUO01. The sequence goes on along the minus strand of JAUXFX010000110.1, from coordinate 220 downwards.
TTTCTACTATCCAGACATCTGGTCCATATGTTCCTAAATCCAGACAAGTGATCATACCTCCGGATTCATAATGACCACCCACTGTCATTATAGTTGTATCTGATGTCAATATCATGTTCAGTGCATTATCCAGACCATAATTACCCAGCGTATTTTCCCATTCGATCTTGCCTAAGGTGTCAATTTTGCAAAGCCAAATATCATTTGATCCGTAATATGT
>JAUXFX010000005.1 GCA_030622635.1 Bacteroidota bacterium | reverse complement strand
GTGGGTGTTGATGTTGACAAAGTTCTTGAGATCGGGAAAATATTTGAAAAAATAATCGGTCGCAGGTTACATTCGGAAACAATTAATAATGGCAGGATTCCCAAAACATTGACAGGACGGTAATCACTATTCGTTTTCCAGTAGAAATAGAGAAAATTGATGAAAATAATCGAAACTCCCCGTGATGGAATGCAGGGACTAAAAAAATTTATCCCAACGCAGACAAAGGCAGATTATATTAATTTATTATTAAAAGTTGGTTTTGATACTGTTGATGTCGGGAGTTTTGTTTCACCTGATGCAATTCCGCAGCTAAGCGATACAGCAGAAGTTTTGAAAAAATTGGATATGTCAGAAACCAAATCCAAATTAATGGTTTTGGTTGCAAACAAAAAAGGAGGTGAAATTGCTGCCGGTTTTGATGAAATAAAATACCTTATTTTTCCATTTTCGGTTTCTCCAACATTTCTAAAAAGAAATATTAATTCTGATATTAAAAGTTCGTTGCAAACCATTGAAGTTTTAAAAAATATTTGTATTAAAGCAAAAAAGGAACTTGTAGTTTATATAGCAATGGGTTTTGGAAATCCTTATGAAGATAAGTGGAATATTGAGTTAGTTGAGAAATGGGTTGATGTACTTTACAGGCTTGGGATACAAATTATTCCTTTTTCAGATATACTTGGAAATTCAACTGCGGAAAGAATAAAAGCTGTATTTTCAACGGTAATTCCTAAATTTCCTGATGTGGAATTTGGGTTACATTTGCATGCCAAACCCAATGATTGGTATGAAAAAACAGATGCTGCCTATAAAGCCGGTTGCAGAAGATTTGATACGGTTATCAATGGCTTGGGCGGCTGCCCCATGGCTGATGATAAACTGATTGGTAATATGGACACAAAAAATTTACTGTATTATTTTGATAAAAGTAATATTAAATATAAAATTGATAAAAATGTATTTGATGCTGCTGTAAAAATGGCATCAAAAATATTTAATTAAAGTATTAATTTTGAAAACATAATAAAAAGTTAAAATTTGCAATGATAGCCATCGGATGACTTTCTAATTAATTGATACACAGTTTGTTTTTTTTGACGATTTTTGAATATTAGTCATCCGATGGCTTTTTTGATTGGACTCATTAATTTTTAAAAACATAATATATTTAAATATGGAAAGAATTTTGAAATCACAGGAAGACTTGGATCATAAAGAAACTGCGAGGTTAATAATTGATTTTTTTCATCGTACTATGATGCATCATGCTTTTTGGTATGCCGAAGTGCAACATCAGTTTGGACGCGAAAAAGCACAAAAAATACTCAAGGAAGCTTATTCAAAAAGTTATCATATCCAGATGAAAAGATTGTCGAAAACCCTTGGTTTTGAAATGGAAGATGATATTCCGAAACCATTGCTTGATATTCCGAAAGAAAAACTTCATGAGTTAAAAGAAAAAGTAGCTGTAAACTGGCTGGCAAATGATGGAGTCTGGTTTCAGGCAGTTGAGTTTTCGAGAAGCATGTTTGATGCAAAAAGGTGTAATGACACTTGCTGGGGACAATTTTCTCCTTTTGAAGCATGGTCAATAAAACGCTTTTTAAACTTGCCTGAAAACCCTGGACTGGAAGGATTAAAAAAAGCATTGAATTTTCGTTTGTATGCCACAGTAAACAAACAATCAATAACAGAAGAAACCCCGAACAGTTTTGTTTTTCAGATGAATGACTGCCGCGTTCAAAGTGCCCGGAAACGAAAAGGATTAGATGATTATCCATGCAAATCAGGTGGTTTGGTTGAATACACGACTTTCGCCGAATCAATAGACTCAAGGATAAAAACCGAATGTATAGGCTGCCCGCCTGACAAACATCCTGATGAATGGTATTGTGCGTGGAGGTTTTATTTACAGGAAAAACAAACAGATTAAAATCATTATGGAAATAATTTTATTAACGTTTTATCTAAAGCCGGATTTATAAATTCAAGATTCATATCCCAAACATTTGGAATTGCATCAATATATTGTGGAACAAAACCTTAACGAAAAGCAAAGCCGCCTGAAAAGGCGTTGAGCTTTTTCAGGTCGGTATTGAGCGGTTTGTTAAGCGAAATGTTATATGATTGTATTCTATATGTTGTATCCCGATGACTAGAAACGACGGCCACCCCCTCGTCCTCCTCTACCACCGCGATTTTCGGTGCGAGGACGAGCCTCATTCACGTTAAGAGCTTTTCCTTTTAACTCTGTGTCATTGAGCCCATCAATTGCAGATTGCGCTTCATCTTTAGAGGGCATCTCCACGAATCCAAAACCTTTTGATCGACCACTATACTTGTCTTTTATAATAATAGCAGACTCAACTTGGCCGAATGGCTCGAAAGCCAGTCGTACGTCCTCTTCGGTGGCCTCGTACGACAAATTTCCTACATAGATATTCATTCTAATTTTTTTTTGTAATAAATTATTAAGCTGCAAATATCTGTATAATATACGTAATATGCAAGAAAAAATGTAATTAGTTGACGCGGATTGATAATCCGTGCAAATCCTGTTGGACTGGTTGAATACACGACTTTCACCGAATCAATAGTCCCCATAATAAAAACCGAATGTATCGGCTTCCCACCAAACAAACATCCTGAAGAATGGTGTTGAGCGTGGAGGTTTTTACTTGAGAATAAATAAAAGGTTTGCCAATCTATAAAGGTTAACATCAATTTTTTGTTGAATAGCACGAACAATTTCCATATTAAATCTAATTTTCTACCATTTGAATTGCATCTTGGGGGCAAACCTGAAAACAAAGAGAGCATCCGCTACATCTGTCTTCGATGATTACAGCTAAATGCTCTTTCATCTTTATAGCCTGATACCCTCCGTCCCTACAAGAAACAAAACAGACCTGACAACCATTGCACTTCACAGGATCAACAGAAGGAGTTACCTTGAAATCTTGATCTAACTCTGAATATTGAGTTGTCAAACCAGTACCTAACCCGATGAACTCTTTAATACTCGAGTATCCATGCCACTCCATAAATCGGGAAACCTCTTTTTTCATTTTGGATATAATAGAATAACCTTTTAACATAACTTCGGTGCAAACCTGAACCACAGGAGCTCCAAGTAACATAAATTCAACAGCATCAAAACCTGAAGAAATCCCGCCACAAGCCATTACCGGCAAACCGGGATTTTCCACTAAATCATTTACGCATCGCAAAGCAACAGGTTTTAAACTTGCACCAGACATGCCTCCTGCAGTGGTATAACCTCCAACATCAGGTTTTGGTTTAAGGGTTCTTAAATTGAACCCCATTATAACGGGAAAAGTGTTAACAGCACAAATGCCGTCAGCCCCGGCGTTTGCCACAGCTTCGCCAATAGATGAAATATTGGTAATGGCTGGAGTCATTTTAGGGATAATGGGTACTTTAATTCGGCTATCCTCTTTTAACCACAGGGTAATCATAGCGGAATATTCAGGGTCTTGACCAATGGCAGCCCCTTTTCCTTTAGCTGGATATCCGTGGGGGCATGAAAAATTTAGCTCTAAAAAATCTACTCCTGCATCCTGACAACCCAAAGCCATTTCAACCCATTGATTTTTATTTTTTGCGTCCCCCATAATACTGCCCACCACTATTTTATGAGGAAAATCTTTTTTAAGCTTTTGAATATCCTTATACCATTCTTCAGGGGTTAATTCACTCAATAACTCAATATTTTCGAATCCAATAATTTTTTTACCCATTTTATATGTTGCAAACCGGTTTTGCAGGTTTTTTACAGGCTCTTGAATCAAAGTTTTTATCACTGCCCCTGCCCAGCCAGCCTCAAAAGCCCTTTTAATCATCTCCGCATTAGCTGTTGGGGGAGCAGAGGCTAGAATAAACGGATTCTCAAAATGTTTGCCTAAATAGTTCGTAGATATATCCATGCTATTTTTCTCCTTTTCTTACTACATATTTTCAAAAAAATGTTGCCAGGGATGGTTCCCAAAAATGAATTCTATATGAGATACCACTTCACTCAATAGTATTGCTCAATTGAGGGTTTTAACGCTGTGGCTAAGCTGCCCGAAGGTTGCGGCGCACAGAACGTTTGGAATTTATAATAACTGATGCGATGCTCTGAACATCTTAATTTGCACAGAGACCTTCGAGTCAGCTTAAGCCACTTGTTAGTCGCGATAACTTTCTAATTATAATTTAATTAGCATACTATATTAAATACTTATCTCTCTCTCTCTCTTGAATTCAAAATCATCTAAAAATATTACTAATTAATTATTTCTTCTCTGTAGTAATATCTTTATAATAGTCAACAGACTTAAATTTAGCAAACGGTAGTCTTTCACCATCTGCAAGGGAAGAAATAACCTTTAGATTTATTATAGCAGGTTCGTATTTAGGATCTAACTCTAAAGATTTTTCAAGGGCTGCGAGTGCTTCCTGTTTCTTACCTAATTGACAATAACAAATACCCATATTACCATAAGATTGTGTATGTTGTGTATCCATTGATAAAACTTTTTTGAAACCTGATAACGCTTTTTCCCATTCCATTCTCTCCATTGCTGCAAAAGCATCATTAAACATATCCATCGACTTTAAATAATCATTCATACTCAAACCACTACTCTTTCTTATTTGTTTTTCTAAGTCTCTAATAAAACCCTTTGCATGATTTACAAAATGTTCTGACGAGTCTCCAAATTCGATCACTTTTTGATAGGCTTTGATTGTATCACCTAATTCCAATCTTTTCTGATGAGCAGCACCTTTATTAAACCAGGCTTCAACAAAATATGGGTTTATCTTAATTGCTTTATCAAAATATGTAATAGCTTTACCATATTGTTTTTTCATTAAACATACTACACCCATTCCATATTGGACCATATCAATATGGTAGTGCTCATTAAGCAATGCAGAGATGATACTTTCTCCCAATTGTATATTTCCTTTTTCAGCCATTGCCAATGCTTGATCCACTTTATCATTTATTTCAGGATCAATAGCCATTATAAATTTTTCAGATTTTTGTTTCACTGATTTTTCTTTTGCGTATTTTTCTGCTTGAGTGTAATGAAAACAACCGTCACAATTGGACGTTCTAATCTTTGCACAACAGATAGAACAAATTAATGAGTTATCATTAATCTTACAAACCCGTTTTCCTTTAGCATTTAAACAAATAATACACTTCTCCTTTTTCATAACTGACGATCCATTTGTTATTACTTCTCTTAGCACCTAACACATTATTAAGCAGCGATTATACGTATAATATTTCAAATAAACAAGAAAAAACGTAATCCGTATAATAAACACTTATTTATAATAAAAAACCGCAAGTGGCAGCATAATAAACTGAATTTGTAGTATCATATTGAAAATTATTCAAAAAATTAATTGTTCGTTCTTTATTTTTTTTATTTTTACAAAAAAACACGAACCTCATATAATAAAACATAAGATATCATGTATACCAGAAAAAGATTAATATTTTCAACCTTTTGTTTTGCAACAGTTTTTATGACCTTTGTTTTGTCAGGACTGCTTTTATCCGGCATCAGTTATGGACAGGCAGATCCAAAAGAATTATTAGAGAAGATTAAAGAAGCAAGGGAAAGCGGGGACGATAAAACTGTTGCCCAAAGCCTTAATGCCCTTGCATTCATTTATCTTCAAACAAATCTTGATAGTTCAGGGCTTATGCTGAAACAATCGATGGAACTTGCAAAGGAAAATAATTTGCATTATGCATTTATCCGTGCAAATATTTTCTCAGGGTATCTGGAAATGTACCGTGGGAATTTCCCCGTGGCTTCTGATTATTTCAATGTTGCTTTAAATGAAATGGAAGAAGGTGATGACAAGCAAACCTTTGCATCATGTTATAACGGACTTGGAATAACTGCAGATAATCTTAATGAGTTTGATAAAGCAATTGTTTATTATCAAAAATCGTATGATATATTGATTGAACTTGGACAGGAACAGCAAGGAGCCAACATCCTTGCCAATATAGGCAATATCCATCTCCAGCAAATGAATTATGAAAAAGGACTGGAATATTATTTAAGGGCTCATGAAATAAGAAAGAAAACAGAAATAAAAGGACATTATGTGTCATTCTGTTATCCCATTGCAAATTCATATTGTGAATTGGGAGAATATGACAAGGCCATCAAATTTGCCAAAGAGGGTCTTTCAATTGCAATGGAATTGAACAATACACATGATATTGCTTCCAACACAGGACTTCTTGGTAAACTTAACTACTTAACTGGCAATTACGATAGTGCCATTCACTATTTGGAAATTGCGGTTGCCGAATCACAAAAATCAAATGCAAAACAATCACTTATCCTGAATTATGGCCAACTGGCCCAATGTTATGCAAAAACAGGGGAGTTTACAAAAGCACTTACTTATGCAGACAAAGCTGAAAGGTTAATTGACACAACATCGCTTAAAGATAAAATTAAAATAGTGATTGCTTACATAGCAATCTATGAGGCAAAGGGGGAATATAAAAAGGCTTTGGAGTACTATAAAGAAAAATCAGATATTAAGAATGAGATATATACAGAAGAGCAAAAACAAAAAATTGCCGAATTGGAAACAAAGTTTGATGTAAGGCATAAAGAACAGCAGATCATTATTCTCGACAAAGAGAATGAAATGCAAAGGCAAAAAGTCAACTTTTTATTTGGAGGAGTTATTTTGCTGGCAATTATTATTATCCTCATTGTCCTGTCGTATGTAAGGACTTCCAGGGCCAATAAGGATCTTATCCGCAGAAACCTTGAACTGATGAAAATTGATGAGAAGAACAGCGAACTGAACCAGCTACTGAAACAATACACCAGTGCCAAAAAAGATGATATCCTTCTGGGGTTTGAAAAGTTGATACATGAAGACAGGGCATACCGTCAGCCAAAAATAACTATAGATGAATGTGCCCGACTCCTGGATACTAACCGTACCTATCTATCGGGAGTTATCAACGATCATTACCAATGTAATTTCAATACATTCATTAACCGCCAGCGCATAATTGAAGCCAGGAAAATGCTAATTGACCCGGGAAATATGAACCTTACCATAGAAGCACTTGCTTTTGAAGCGGGCTTTACATCGAAGTCATCTTTTAACTCAGTATTTAAGAAAGAAACAGGTATAACGCCTTCATATTTTCAACGCTCGGCCTCGTAAGCAATTCATAATCGTAATAACGCCCTGGTAACTTATCAGTATTAATCAATAATAAAAATTTCCTAACGGGGAATAGGGGAAATAAGGGGAATCCATACGGACGCCCTGCGGTTGTAGGGGAAATAAGGGAAATACTGGATACCAACCAGTACCCTTATACCCATATACCCCAATGTCATTAAGTTAAGGGTTTATCTCAATGGAATTTGGAATATCTAACACCGATCCATACAAGTTTTGATCATTGATATTTCGAATTTATTTGTTATTTGTTTTTTGCTATTTGGTCCCGAAAGCTTTCGGGATTAATTCAAAATTTGTTTGACTTTATGGACGGATACTTAGGTTTGTCAGCTATCGTTACGGAGGGTTAAAAAAATCGTAACCTTCCAAAAAATGGAAACAAGCTTGATTAAAAATTAATCATAGAAATTATTCTCAAATTGGGAATATTAAAAATATTTTATATCTTTGACCTTTAAAAAAATTATTATTATTATGGGCACTTTTAAAATTTTTATCGTTGAAGATGACGAATTATACGGTCAGATGTTAAAACATCACTTATCTCTTAATCCCGACTATGAAGTGGAATTATTTTTAACTGGCTCTGATTGTTTAAAAAACCTGTATAAAAATCCTTCTGTTATCTCACTTGATTACAGACTGCCTTACATGTCGGGACATGAAGTCCTTAAAAACATTCTTGAATATAATTCTGAAACACCTGTTATTATTGTTTCCGGCCAGGAAGATATTACTACAGCTGTTGAGTTATTAAAAGAAGGAGCTTATGATTATTTTGTAAAAGATGACAATACTAAAGACAGGTTATGGAATGTAATTAATAAAATAAAGGAGAACTTTGAATTAAAACAGGAAATCAGCGAACTGAAAGAAGAAATCGGGAAAAAATACGAATTTAATAAAATAATAAAAGGTAACAGCCCTGCAATAAAAAAAATATTCGGTTTGATAGAAAAAGCCATCAATTCACATATTTTAGTTTCATTAACCGGGGAAACAGGCACGGGTAAAGAGCTTGTTGCAAAAGCCATTCACTACAACTCACCAAGAAGCAAACAACCATTTGTAGCAATTAATGTTTCTGCAATTCCAAAAGAATTGATTGAAAGCGAATTGTTCGGACATGAAAAAGGTGCTTTTACCGGAGCTACTACCAGAAAACCCGGAAGGTTTGAAACAGCAAATAAAGGTACTTTGTTTCTTGATGAAATCAGTGAAATGGATAAGAGTATGCAATCAAAACTTTTGCGCGTTATTCAGGAAAGAGAACTTACAAGAGTTGGCGGAAACGAAGTTATCAAATTTGATATAAGACTGATTGTATCTACAAATAAAAATCTGCATCAGGAAGTAAAAAAAGGTAATTTCAGAGAGGACCTGTATTATCGCCTATTAGGCTTACCCATTGAATTACCACCACTCAGATATAGAGGTGATGACATTTTAATACTGGCAAAATATTTTGTTGATGAATTTTGTAAAGAAAATAAAATGAAGAAATTAACCATCTCTACTGCTGCTCAAGAAAGATTAATGAACTATCCGTTTCCCGGTAATGTTCGTGAATTAAAAGCAATTGTTGAACTTGCAGCCGTTTTAACTAACTCGGATATAATTGACGAAAATGATATTTCATTTAATACTACAAATACAATTACCGATTTTCTTTTGGAAGAAAACACTTTAAAAGTTTATATCAACAAGATAATAAAACATTATCTTCAAAAATATGATAATAATATATTGATGGTAGCGAAAAAACTTGACATAGGCAAGTCAACAATTTACAGGATGATAAAACATGATGAAATTTAATTATATATGGATTCCGGAGAACTATATAATCTGACAATAATAAAAGCATTTGTAGGTAATAATAAAAAAGTTATTGATAATATTATTGATATTTTCCTTAATAACACACCCGAAATGCTTTCAATTATCAATAAAGGCTTAAAAGAAAAAGATTATAATAAAATTTCATTTTACTCACATAAATTAAAATCTTCAATTGATAGCTTCAGTATTAATGAATTAAAGTCAGAAATAAGATTAATTGAAAATATTTCAAAAGAAAAATCCAACCTTGAAGAACTCCCGCAACTCATTAATAATCTTAATGATATTATGAACCGGGTGATACAAAAAGTTAAAGATGATTTTCATAAAGCTTGAAACATAATTTACGACATTTTTTATTTTTTTGTATTAATGAATGATTAAACAATTAATTTTGCAAATAATTAAAGTATTAACATTTAAATCAAACAAAAATGGCAGGAGTAAATAAAGTTATTTTGATTGGGAACCTCGGAAAGGACCCCGATATTTTTAGTTTTGAAAACGGAGTTAAAAAAGCATCATTTCCGTTAGCTACAACCGAAAGTTATAAAGATAAAGAAGGTAACAGGGTTGACCAAACCGAATGGCACAATATTGTGTTGTGGCGTGGTCTGGCAGACGTGGCTGAAAAATATTTAAACAAAGGAAAACAGATTTTTCTGGAAGGAAGAATAAAAACCCGTTCATGGGACGACAAAGACGGTAACAAAAGATACATTACCGAAATTTTAGGCGATAACTTGACTATGCTTGGAGGACGTAGAGACCAGAATGAAACCCAGCAAAACAAAGTTGAGGAGCCGCCTGCACCCGAACCCACAGCGGAAGACGATTTGCCTTTCTAACAAACTTTTATTTCAGTATTATTGAATATCAATGTTATGCGTAAGTCAAGATAAAAAAACAGAAATTGATTTAAGAACAAGGATTAACCCCGATACGCTGAAGATACGGGACAGGCGATTTTAGATTTACGAAGTTAAAAAAATAATGAATTAATATCTATATTCGTAAAAAATCCATACTAATAGCTATCGGTATCCGTGTTATCGGTGTTCCATTAATGTTTAAAAAGTCACACTCACCTTTGGAGTAATTTATAATTTTAAGGAAGTTGATGATAAGTCAGGATGTCTGAAATTATCATGGAAATAATATCGTTTCTTTCACATCCATTTTCTTTTTTTGAAATATGATATCATCAAAAAGACAATCACTACCATTGAAATGATAATTATCCAGAATGCTTTCGGGTCATTTGAAAAAGGTAGCCCAAGATTCATACCATATAATCCGGTGATAAAAGTAAGAGGAAGCAATATCGCAGATACCATTGTAAGCACTTTCATTATTTCATTTATCTTGTTAGTCTGCAGCGAATCAAATGTTTTTGACAATCCCTCGATCAACTCCTGGTAGTCTTCGGTCATATCCCACATTTTTTGGTAATAGTCAAGAATATTACCCCAATAGTCTTCCATGTTTTCAGCAAAACCTTTAATAGCACCGGTTTCAAATTTACTGAACAACCTTAGCTGAGGCTTGAACATAGTGTTGAGTAATATGACATTTTTTCTGCTAACCGAAATTTGTTCAATTGATTTTTTAGCCCGTTTACTAAATAGTTCCTGGCTAATATATTCCAGTTCGCTTCCTACCTTGCGTATCATCAAAAGTGATTTCGTCATTAGCTTTTCCAATATTTTGTATAATAATGCATCGCTTGAATTAACTTTAAACTCTTCTTTTCTGGCTTCCTGTTCAAGGGCGTCTTTAAACATTTGGGTAACTATCCAATGCGATTGACCGATAGTAATTATATAATCTTCGCCCCAGAAAATTTTAACCTCTTTGGTTTGTAAAAATATATCCGATTTGTCAAAATCAGGAAAGTGCAATATCAGAAAATAATAATCGTCGTAAATATCAATTTTGGGTCTTTGGTTATAAGTGCGACAGTCTTCAATATCAAGGGGATGAAAATGAAAATTATCTTTCAGATATTTAAGGTCTTCTTCCGTTGGGTTGAGAATGTGGTGCCAATTTAATGTGCCTATTTTTATGGTTTCAATCATATACCCTCCCCTTTTTTATTGATTTTTACATTCCGGTAGTATTTTTTGCGGCTCAAATGTAAGCAATTTTATTAAAATACTAAAATTCCTTTAGATAATTTAATAAATATGAACACTGATAAAGCAGAATTTGATGATACTATTATTATTCATATAGCCCCGAAAACACAACATATATTCAAACTAATTACTCTGCAGTTTTTCAGACAAACCCTACATCACAATCAATTTTTTAGTTTTAATACGTGATTTTGAACTGATAATTGAATAGTAATAAATTCCGGGATTCCAGTCGGCAACTGAAATAATAATATTATTATGATTTTTTTTCAAATCATAAACACCGGTTTGTTGTCCGGCTGAATTATAAATTACCAGTTTAGCATCATCCATTTTTTCAGGGATCAGATAATTAAACCTTACTGTGGAATTTGCCGGATTTGGAATTGGATTTGATATTGTTATGTCCGGAGCACAGAAGAGATCGTCAACTGAAGTAAAAACATCAATTACCGAAACCGTCAGATCATCAAAATGAAAACCATTTTCAGTTACCCAGGTATCGCTTTTTAAAGTAAATCTGAATTTTACAGTTTCACCTAAATAATCCTGCAGATTCATTTCTTCTTTAACCCAGAAAGTCTGAAAACCGTCAAATAAAGGTTCACCGCTTGCCTGATTACTATTACCGGGTTTGGTATATTTTCCTGATAAAGGTTCCCATGAGCTTCCTCCGTTAGTAGATATTTTTACCTGAACATAATCCCAGCCGGCTTCAATCTCCCATATTGCCCAGAAATTTAAAACTGCAAATACTGAATTTGTTAAATCAAGTTCCTGGGTTAAAGTTGTTGAATTAGTTTGATTATTATTATAATTTCCGTAAGGCGAATCTGTTATTGAGCCAGTTGGTGAGTGATACTGGTCATTTGAAATCCCCCAGCCTCCCGACCAATTGGTGATTGTGTTTCCGTCATCTTCAAAAATGATATATGCTTCACCGAATATTTTAGTGATTGTATCGGAAACAATAAAATCGCCGTTATCAACCGATAATAAATATTTTATTTCCTGTCCGATTTGAATTGAAGGATCTAAAGAGTAAGAAATTGAATCATCAACACTTTCAAGAAGTTCAAGATTAGAAAAAACGACTGGTTCGCCAATTTCAGTAATTTCAGTGCCTAAGGGCTGGATAGAAACAGTAAAATCAGTGGAGTCAATTAAACCAAGTCTTTGAATATTAAAACTAAAAAATCCGGTTAGATCACCTGTAGTTAAAGGTGATGTGTTATCAACATCAGCGTATTTTCCGGCAAGTCGTGCTGCTAAAATATTTTGCAACATATTCTCCTGACAAAGAGGGATAATTCTGGGTATGGTCGGCCAAAATCCGTCACTGCCACTTCCAACTTCAGGTGTGTAAGCCAGTATTTTTGGTTTTTCGTCCTGCTCGCCGTACATCCAGTCATCCGAACCGCCGTTTGTCGGATATATTGTGGTGCTTCCCGGTCCATAAGTATAATTATTATCCTGAGTCATCATTTCAGCAAAACTTATAAAAACATTATGGTCGGGACATGTGTCTTCAGTGTAACCCCACGGCGAAAGTAAAAGGTTGCTGTAAGAATGATAATTTAATGCTATTTTAAATTCATTTTCATTACAAAAGTCCCTGATAGTTTGGTTTTCCGGCTCTGAAAAAGGTGCTGTACCTCTGTATGTTTCCGCCCATGGATCAGGTGAAGACCCATTATTATCATAACCCCACATATATCCATAATTTCTGTTGGGGTCAACTCCAAACGATCCTCCACCGTTATCTCTCCTGTTTTTCCTCCACATTCCTCCACCATTCGGATTGGTAGTTTCATTGTAAACATATCCGTCAGGGTTTATGCAGGGAACAAAATACATTTCGGTATTATCCACTAAATTCTGAATATCAGAATCTGTGTCATAATTTTCTAAAAGATAATACATGTAAAACAACATTTGCTGAACACTAATCGGTTCGCGGGCATGATGTAAGGCAGTGTAAAGCACTTCGGGTTCATCTTCATTAATATTTGCATTATCCGAAATTTTTACAAAGTAAATCGGACGCCCTTCTATTGATGTAAGATTACCAATTTGTGACTTTTCAGTGATAAGGCCGGGATACTGGGACCTCATATTATCAAGATGGTCAAGCGTTTCGCTTAAGGTACAAAAGCCACCCATTGAGCCGTAATCCCAATCCTCAGGAACAGGATATTCCTGCCCGGGTGTACGATCAACCTTTAAATCTTTAAAAGCAACATTTCTTTCCTTGTAAAACTTTGAAACATCATCAATTAATATTTCATATTTAAAATTTTTCGAATCAAGAAGATTAATTTCATTTTCTGATAAGTCAGTTATCAGAAAAATGCCTTTTTTTAATTCGCCGTTATCAACTGCAATACCGATTTTAGCTAAAACTTCTAACTCTTCATCATTAGCAAAAATTTTGACCTTTGAATATTTTTGAACTTGTGAAAAAGAATGAATAGAAATAATTAATAATACAAAAAATAAAGCAGGTTTCATAATTAATTTTATTTATATGTTTAATTTATTCAAGACAAAAAATTATGAAAAATGGTTGCCTATTTTTATTTAACTTCCCTTTTCCATTTAAAAGTATTGATCATTCGCTCAATGTCCTGTTTCAAAAAATCAATTACAGGAGCTAATGAATCATTGTTGGGGACTATGTTAAAATACAAAGCGCCTCTTAAAAAATGCTTTGTACTGTCGGTGATAAAAAACTGATAAGGTGAAGCTGCGCCTATTCCTTTTATTTCATATATCAAGCCAAATGTTTTGTCATGTTCATTAATAATCATTTCCTCATTAATTGCATTTGCCTTGGGAATATGTTTTACTACCATTGTTCGTGCATCCTCAAGATAATCTGCCAGGTTATTATCAACAACTTTGTAACTTAAATGCAATCTTCCTTTAAATTTAGGGAAATCAATATTTATCCAATAAGGTTCATCAGGAGCAAATTTATCGGGGGTAATTTGTGCATAAACCGGATATTCAAATGTATATGGATATATTGAATCAAGAAGCCTGTATTGTTTTTCGGGCAGGTCAATCCTGAAATAACCTCTTGGCTTTGGAACATAATCATTTCCACAGGAAAAAAATAAATTTATCAGAAAGGCTAAAAGAAATACAACCGGAGAATATTTATTTTTTATCAACATTTTTCTTAATTGTAACTTTAATTTGTTTTATTCTTCGTTTATCAACCGAGATAATTTTAAATATAAAATCACGGAAAGCTATACTTGTATCTTTATCAGGAATTTTCCCTTCAAGTTCCAGAAACACTCCTGCCAATGAATCCGGGTCACCTTTAACTTCATCAAAAATATCAGGGTCAACTTTAACAATCTTACAAAAGTCTATTAACGTAGTTTTTCCTTCAAAAATATAGTTATTATCATCAAATTTTTTATAGCTGAACTCATCATCTTCAATATCAAACTCATCGCTTATATCCCCAACAATCTCTTCAAGTATATCTTCCAGTGTAATAATACCTGAGGTTCCGCCATATTCATCCACAACTATGGCAAGGTGTATCTTTTTTTCCTGAAATTCTTTCAACAGGTCACTAATTTTTTTATTCTCAGGAACATAAAATGCTGGTCTGAGCAGATCCTGCCATTTAAAATTTTCGTCCTTTCCTAAATGAGGCAATAGATCCTTGACATAAAGAATTCCTTTGATATTGTCAAAAGATTCTTCATAAGCCGGTATTCTCGAATACCCCGATTCAAGAATTATTTCAAGCAAATTCTTAAAATTAATTTCAGTGTCAATAGCTGTTACATCCATTCTGGATTTCATAATTTCCTTAACCTCAATATCTCCGAATTTTACAATTCCTTTAAGAATTTTGGTGTTTTCACCGGCTACATCTTCACCTGAAGTAATATCAATAGCATCCGAAAGTTCATTCATTGAAATCTGATGTTTTCTTTTTGAAAGCCGCTTATCAATTACCGAAGTTGTCCTGACCAAAACCAAACTTAAAGGATAAACTATTTTAATTAAAATCTGAAGAGGTATTGCCATTATTTTTGCAAATCTCACTGAAAATTGTGTTGCATATATTTTAGGCATAATTTCACCAATAAACAAAATCAAAGCTGTAATTACAATTACCTGAATTACAAAAGCTAATACTGGGAAATCAGTGAGGTTAAATAATTTTGTTGCAATATAGGTTGAAAAAATTACGATCGCAACATTTATAAAGTTATTAGTAATTAATATTGTTGCAAGTAATCGTTTTGGTGATTCAAGTAAACGAATAATCAAAATATCTTTTTTTGCAGTACTTATTTTAATTTTATTGAGTTGGGCGGGGGTTAGCGAGAAAAAAGCAATTTCCGTTCCTGAAATCATTGCTGAAAAAAACAACAACAGAAATACAATTAAAAAATTTATTACAGTGCCAAAAGTAAAAGATTTGATTATAGAGTCAAGGAGATAAAACACTATGGTTAAATATGATTCAATATCAGGGTCTTCCAAAATAGTTGTATTTAATTTTGTGAAATTAAGTGCGTCTAATAAAAGTTAAAATAAATTTTTCTCTCTGCTTATCTTGTGATTAAAATTTTAATAGATTTTGAGTAACTGACCGATGACAGTTTAATAAAATACATACCTGGAGCTAATTGTTCTATGTTTAAAATAAAGCTATTTTCTCCCTGTTGTATTATGCCTTTATAAATTTTTATGAGATTATTACCGTTGATGCTGAATAAACCGATTTCTCCATCAATTTCATTAGCAAGTCTGATATTTATTGTTGTCTGTCTGCAAGCCGGATTGGGCTTGCAATAAAATTCAGTAATATTCTCATCCGGTACTTCTTCAATGCCTGTGATAGAAATATAACTTGCTTCAACGTGGGATGCAATAAAACACTCATAATCATTTCTATTATTGTAGTAAATCTCAATAATACCAAGCATATCCTGAACCCAGTTTTGTCCATCCCATTGGAAACAATCTCCTGATACTGCATTTCCATTTGCATCATAAGTATAAGTATATATGCGATCGTTCATCCAGTTTCCGTTTTCCCAATCTTCATAGAGTTCAGTTAGCAAATTTCCATTTATATCATAGGTGTAAGTAATTCTCCATTCATTCATCCAGTTTCCGTTTTCCCATTTTTCAGTGAGAACAGTTAGCTTATTTCCATTTGCATCATAGGTATAAGTATATATGCGATCGTTCATCCAGTTTCCGTTTTCCCATTCTTCAGTAAGTAATGTCAGTATGCCTCCATTTTCATCATAGGTATAGGTATCTCTCCAAACATTCATCCAGCTTCCGTTTTCCCATTCTTCATAGAGTAATGTCAGCATATTTCCATTTGCATCATAGGTACAAGTAAGTATGTAAACGTTCACCCAGTTTCCGTTTTCCCAATCTTCATAGAGTAATGTCAGCATGTTCCCATTTATATCATAGGTATAAGTATATATGCGATCGTTCACCCAGTTTCCGTTTTCCCATTCTTCACAGAGTTTAGTTAGCTTATTTCCATTTGCATCATAGGTATAAGTATATATGCGAATGTTCACCCAGTTTCCGTTTTCCCATACTTCAGTGAGATATGTCAGTATGTTTCCATTTGCATCATAGGTAAAGGTATCTCTCCAAACATTCACCCAGTTTCCGTTTTCCCATATTTCAGTGAGCCTAGTTAGCGTATTTCCATTAATATCATAGGTGAAAGTATATCTCAAATAATTTATCCAATTTCCGTTTTCCCATATTTCGTATACCAAAGTGAGCCTGTTTCCATTTGAATCATGAGTGTAAGTATATCGGTAAGTAACATCAATTTCATATACAAAAACAGTATCCAATAGATAGATTTGTTCGTTTGATCCCTTTTTCAGATACATAGTACCGTGAAATTCATCCCCATAAGGATAATTTAATTCATCCTGAAACTCCATGCCTTGAAATTTATTGGGAAGGAAGTGATCAGGATTAGTTTGCTTATGTTTCAGATTTTGGCTTATTAGTGAGTTTGATAAAAATGTAAAAGCAATAAAAACAATCAAAGATAAAATGGTGAAATTTTTCATTATGTATTTGTTAATTTAATACGACAAATATATATAAAATTTAATTCAAAATAATTAATAATGAGAATCAAATATTTCCTTTGTGATACTTAGTGATACCGATAGATATCGGTATTGTGCGCCTTTGTGGTTAAATAAAATTTTATTTGTTCATAATTTCATTCTGTAAACGAATTGATTCCTCATGAACCAATTCAAACAGGTCAATTAAAAATTTTTTGCTTAAGCCCTTTTCAACTCCCTTTTTCAGTCTGTCCTGAATAACATTTCTCCAGCGTTCTAATTGTAAAATCGTAATATTAGAATTTGGTTTATATTCGCCAATTTGCTTTACCAAATCTAATCTTCTTGCAATAATATCAATTAATTCATAGTCAGCTTCATCAATTTTTGCTCTTAGTTCTTCTAATTTATTTTCAAATTCAATATTGCCTGATTTTTTTCTTATTATAAGTTTTGAAATTAAATCTTTTAGTTCGGCAGGAGTAATTTGTTGTTTTGCGTCGGTTAATGCAATTTCAGGATTTATATGAGTTTCAATCATCAGTCCGTCCATTTCAAGATCAAGGGCTTTTTGTGAAATCTGTAAAAGCAATTCTTTATTTCCGCAAATATGGCTCGGGTCAACTATTATTGGCAATTCCGGAAAAATTCGTTTTAATTCAATGGGAACCTCCCACATCGGAGCATTCCGAAAAGGAGATTTATCAAAAAAATAAAATCCCCTGTGAACAGCAATCAATTTTTTTATTCCAACAAAATTAATTCTTTCCAAAGCACCTATCCATAATTCCAAATCAGGGTTAACAGGATTTTTAACCATCACAGGAATATCCACACCTTTTAAAACTTCTGATATTTCCTGAATTGAAAAAGGATTAACAACTGTTCGGGCACCGATCCATAAAATATCTACACCGTGTTCCAGGCAATCTTCCACATGTTTTGAGTTGGCAACTTCAACAGCAGTTTTCATTCCTGTTTCATCTTTAACAATTTTTAGCCATTCAAGACCAATACTGCCAACACCTTCAAAATAATCAGGTCTTGTACGGGGCTTCCATATTCCCACCCTGAAAATCTTAACATTTGTTAATTTAACAATTTCTTTTGCAGTATTAAGAAGTTGTTCTTCTGACTCAGCACTACATGGTCCGCTGATTATTAATGGCGGTTCGTAAAATTTTAACCAGTTTTTTAAGGGTAATATATTTAATTTCGCTTCCATTTGTAATTAGTGCTTGCCAGAAAACGTCAATTTCTTCGTTACGCTCGTGCAAAGACTAATTAACAAAATTAACTAAAAATTATGGTTCTGTGTTGAATACTGCGGATTTAATAAAGATAAAAGTTTTTTTATTCCCAACTTATAATGAATATTTTCAACAAAACATTGATAATACGCATAAAAAATCGTTTTTTTGTAAAATATTTTAAATATCCTGATATAAAAATATGAAAAGGACAAAAATCAATGATTTATTAAAAACGGAAGATTACGGAAAAAAAGTAAACGTGAAAGGCTGGGTACGGACAAAACGCAGCAGTAAAAACATAGCATTCATAGCTTTAAATGATGGCTCATGTTTAAATAATATTCAAATAGTTGTTGATATAAATAATTTTGAAAAAAAAGTATTGGATAAAATCAATACCGGGGCTGCTATTTCCGTTGATGGTGAATTAATTGAATCGCAAGGTGCAGGACAAAAGGTTGAGCTAACTGCAAAAACTATTGAAGTTTTAGGTGAAGCCGACCCTGATAAATATCCATTACAACCCAAAAAACACTCTTTGGAATTTTTGCGTGAAAAAGCACACCTGCGGTTTCGTACTAATACTTTTGGTGCGATTACAAGAGTCAGGCATGCAATGATATTTGCAATTCATAAATTTTTTAACGACAGAGGATTTTATAATATTCACACTCCGATAATCACAGGTTCGGATGCCGAAGGTGCAGGCGAATTATTCAGAGTATCAATTTTTGATGCTAAAAATCCTCCTCTTACCGAAGACGGAAAAGTTGATTTTAAGAAAGATTTCTTTGGTAAAGAAACAAATCTTACTGTTTCCGGTCAATTGGAAGCCGAACTGGCAGCTCTTGCATTAACACAGGTTTATACTTTCGGACCTACTTTCAGGGCAGAAAATTCAAACACTTCGCGGCATCTTGCCGAATTCTGGATGATTGAACCTGAGGTAGCTTTCGCAGATATAAACGACGATATGGACTTAGCTGAAGATATGTTAAAATATCTCGTTAAATATGCCTTGGATAACTGCGACGAAGATCTTGTTTTCCTAAGCAAACGCCTGATTGACGAAGAAAAAAATAAAAAACAGGAAGAACGCTCAATGGAACTGATTGAAAAATTAAAATTTGTTCTGGAAAATGACTTTGAAAGAATAACATATACCGAAGCAATAAATATTCTTAAAAATTCAAAACCAAACAAAAAGAAAAAATTTCAATTTTTCATTGATAACTGGGGTATTGACCTGCAGTCTGAACATGAACGGTATTTAGTTGAAAAACATTTTAAAAAGCCGGTTATGATAACAGATTATCCAAAAAAGATAAAAGCGTTTTACATGAAACAAAATGATGACGGAAAAACAGTAAAAGCTTTGGATGTTCTGTTCCCGCAAATCGGTGAAATTATTGGCGGCTCACAAAGAGAAGAAGAATATGAAAAATTGCTAAAACGAATAAAAGAACTGAATATTCCGGAAAAAACATTATGGTGGTATCTTGAAACACGGCAATTCGGTACTGTTCCACATAGCGGATTCGGACTTGGTTTTGAACGATTAATGCTGTTTATTACCGGAATGGGTAATATCAGAGATGTTATACCATTCCCGAGATTCCCTCAAAATGCGGAATTCTGATGTGAGCTGGAACTCGTATCAATACCTTGAGATGAAAATTATTTAGTATGTTAAATCAAAAACTACAACAGAAGCTCCTTCAAAAATTATCTCCCCAGCAGATTCTTTTAATGAAACTGCTGCAAATACCTACTATTGCCCTTGAACAAAGAATTAAACAGGAAATTGAAGAAAACCCGGCACTTGAAGATACTGATGAACAGGAAGAAGTAAACAACGAAGAACTCAAAGATGAAATCAGTGAGGATGAAAACGAAATAACCGAAGAATACAACGAAAAAGATGATGAGTTTGACCTTAATGATTATATTGATGCTGATGATATTCCTTCCTATAAATTAACTGCTAACAATACAAGTCCTGATGAAGACAGAAAAGAAATCCCCTTTGCTTCCGGTATTAGCTTTCATGAAATGGTGATTTCACAATTAGGTTTGCGTGTTCTGAACGAAAATGAATATTTAATAGGGTTAAATATCATCGGTAATCTGGATGATGCAGGTTATCTTAGCAGAAATTTAGATGCTATGGTTGATGACCTGGCATTTACCCAAAATATCATAATAAATATAGAAGAAATCCTGAATGTTTTAAAAATTATTCAGGAATTTGATCCTGCCGGTATCGGAGCAAGAAATCTGCAGGAATGCCTACTGTTACAATTACAAAGAAAAGATAATAACGATAAGGCAATTAAGCTCGCTATTCATATCATTGAACGATATTTTAATGAGTTCACAAAAAAACACTATGATAAAATAATTAAAAAGGCCAACATAACTGAAGATGAACTAAAAGCAGCAATAAACGAAATTCTTAAACTTAATCCTAAACCCGGAAATTCACTCAGCGAAACCTCTAAAACAAATCAATACATCTTACCTGACTTTATAATTTATAATAACGACGGAATTTTGGAATTATCCCTGAACACTAAAAACACACCCGAATTACGATTGAACCGCTCTTACCTTAACATGCTTGAAGCATATTCGGAAAATAAAAAAAATAAACAAAAAAAAGACGCTTTTATGTTTGTAAAGCAAAAAATTGATTCTGCCAAGTGGTTTATTGATGCCATAAGACAAAGACAAAATACACTTTACATCACCATGAAAGCTATTATGGATTATCAAGAAGAATACTTTTTAACCGGTGATGAGATCAGTTTAAAACCAATGATACTGAAAGATATTGCAGAAATTGTCAACCTTGATATATCAACAGTTTCGAGGGTGGCTAACAGCAAATATGTACAAACTCCCTTTGGAACTTTTTTATTGAAAACTTTCTTTTCAGAATCAATGCAGAAAGAAAATGGCGAAGAAGTTTCAACAAGAGAGATTAAAAAAATATTATCGAATTGTATTAATATTGAAAATAAAAATAAACCTCTAACCGATGAGCTTCTTACAGGCATCCTTAAAGAAAAAGGATATAACATTGCCCGCCGTACTGTTGCCAAATACCGCGAACAACTTAATATCCCGGTAGCCCGTCTTAGAAAGGAATTATAATAATTGAAAACAAATAATTATTATCAGTGATATCCATTCTGTTTTTTAAACCCGATAAATTTAGTCTAAATTCTATGGAAATTAAAGTTTCAAAAATACTTTCCGTTGTTTTTCACCCTTTGCTTATCCCTACTTACACTTTATTGATAATTTTCAACCTTAATGTTTTTTTCTCAATGATAATACCTCAAGCTGCAAAATGGCAGATTTTAGGAATGATTTTTCTGATAACCTTTCTTTTTCCGCTTTTTATGATGATATTGTTTCAAAGGATAGGAATAATAAAGTCATTATATATGAAAACAAAGGAAGAAAGAACTTTGCCATATTTAATGACAATAATTTTTTATTACTTAGCATCTTATTTGCTAAAGCAATTACAAATATCCCCAATTTTTTATTACTTTATTTTAGGGGCAACTTTTCTAATAATATTAACTTTGATTATTAATTTTTTCTGGAAAATAAGCATTCACATGATAGGTATCGGCGGGATGCTTGGCACTTTGATGGGATTATCATTTTTATGGATGATAGATATTCCTTTTCTGATAATTTTACTGGTATTGTGTTCAGGTATAACAGGCTTTGCCAGATTAAAACTCAACGCCCATAATCCTGCCCAGGTTTATTCGGGTTTTCTTTTGGGTACTTCGTTTATGCTATTTCTATTTCTTGTTATAGGATATTATTAAAAAGGCATTAATGATATTCCCACAGAAATTGGATACATATCAGGTCCTTTACCTGCTTTAAATAAATATGATAATGAATAATATGCAGTAATGTTAAACCAACGATAACCAATTCTTACTGTCGGACCGTACCTGAACAATTCCAAATATTTAACATTTGTGGATTTTTGCTTTACCTTATCATTATTTCCTGAAAAATTATCGCCTTTATATTTTGAATGTACGTTTAATAAATATCCTACTTTAAAGCCGAGAGCAGCCCTGAATTTACTTTTGGTCTTCAATCTGAACTCTATCGGAATATCAAGATAAGTGATAACAAGTTTGCTTTTTTTATAACTTATTGAATCAGTTATTTTTATAAATGTTGTTTCACCATCTATTTCTTCAGGTAAAGAATTTCCATACATGTTGTGTGAACAAAGTCCTAAACCAAAGGCAAAACTTAAATTACTGCTTCCAAACCGGTAATTGTACATTACAAAAACATTTATACCTCTGTTGATAGCATAAAGCGCCAAACCATCGGGTGTGTTTTGCCATATATCAGTAAAAATATCAATACCTGTACTGAATTTTCTTTTTGTGCTTTCATTTACAACTTGCGAGTAACTGCTCGTTATTATAAATAATCCCAGCAGAAGAATAAGTAATTTTTTCATAGTTAAGCTGATTTGTGTTTTATTTGGCAAATATACGATTTAATTTATTCTGTTTCTTGACTCTTTGATTTTGAAATGACTTTTCTTTCATCTAATAAGCGATTTATTTCTTCTTCCGAAAGTTTAGGATTCTTAAGTAATTCATCAACTTTTTCAATGTCATTTATTATTTCCTGTTTTTCTTCAATGTGTTCAATTTCACCAAGTTCTTCTTTTAGTTTTTTAACAAGGTCAGCAATAATAATTCGTATGGGTTCGCCAAATTGGCTTAACAATTCGTCAGAAAGCCTGTCTTTCATCATCTCATAATTGTTCAAAAACATATCAAAATTTTGATACATCATTTTATCTATTCCAGGAATATCATTAACTGATGTCCTGTCTTTGAGCTTTTTAAAAAGTTTTATCAGCTGATCAAGATTTTGCTTAAATGATTTTATATCCTCATCCATAACATTAATTTTTAGAGAATAAAATTAATATAAAAATCATAACGATTTAATATTTGAATAATTGTTATGCTTTTAACGCTTCATCCTGGCTTTCATAAATATCAAAAATACTTGAAAATCCTGATATTTCAAAAATTTCCTTAATGTTTTCCTGCAGGTCGCATAAAACAAATTTACCTTTATTGGCTTTGAATTTTTTCAATCCCATCAGTAAAATTCTTAATCCAGAACTACTTATATAATCTAATTTTTCGCAATCAATTATTATGTTATTTTCCTTTTTTTCAAGTAATTCAAAGATCTTTTTTTCAAGTTCGCCATAATTTGTTGTATCCAATCTGCCTTTTAAATTAAGAATGACAAACGAATCTGCTTTTTTTTCAATTATTTCCATATATGTTTTATTATTAAATTTTTTAATTTATTTTTTTAATCAATGTTAAAATATTTTTATTTTTTTCTCTTTTAAATTCGATTTTGTCCATTATATTTTTAACAAAATGTATTCCAAGCCCCCCGATATCTCTTTCTTCCAGGGGTTTGTCAATATGATCGGGAGTTTCTTCTTCTAAAGGATTAAATTCCTTACCTTCATCAATAATTTGTGTTTTTAATTTATCATGTTCAAGAAATAATTTGATGTTAATTATATGTTTAAAATCATCATCAAATCCGTAAAAAATAATATTTGTAACAATTTCTTCAATAGCAAGGTTCAAATTAAATAAAATTTTCGGAGATAAATTCCACTCTTTAGAAATTTTATTAATTTCCAGTTGCAATTTATTAAGTTCTGAAATATTATTCTCTATTGAAATCTCTTTTTTGTTCATTGGAAATTATCCTATAATTAGTTTCCATTATATTTTAATGTCAGCATAGTAATATCATCAGATTGTTCAGCTCCTTTGGTAAATTCTTCTACCGAAGAAATAATACCATTAATTATTTCTTGCGGTGAAGAATCTTTGTATTGAATCAATTCTTTTTCCAATCTTTTTTCAGAATACAATTCATTTTTTTTGTTCATTGCTTCAGTCACACCATCAGTATAAAGATAAATAGTATCGCCCGGCTTAAGGCTAATGTTCTTAGTTTTAAATTTGGCATCTTCCATAATTCCAAGAACAATATCATGTGTTAATTCTGTTTCAACAACAGTACCGTCTTTTTTAAGAATGCAAGGAGGATTATGCCCTGCATTCGAATAAATTATTTCTCCTGTTTTAGTATTTAATATCCCGTAAAATACGGTTACAAACATATCACTAATATTTTCCTTTGACAACAAATCATTTGAATACTCCATACATTTATCAGGTGACAAACCTGTTAAAGCTGCTGCCCTGATAATTGTTCTGCTAACTGCCATGTAAATTGCAGCAGGTATTCCCTTATCGGAAACATCGGCAATTACAAAACCTAACATTTCATCGTTAATAAGAAAAAAATCATAAAAATCACCACCAACCGATTTTGCAGAATTCATTGATGCATAGATTTCAAAATCTTTACGATTAGGGAAAGGTGGAAATTTTTTAGGTAATATTGATTGTTGAATTTCTTTGGCAATTTTCAGATCATGCCTGATAGCAGAAAGTTGTTTGCTGTCCTTTTCTGCTTTTTGCAGAATTCCTACCTGTTCAATAGTTTTTTTTATTGTTATTTCCAGGTCTTCAAAATCAATAGGTTTGGTTGCAAAGTCAAAAGCACCACGATTCATTGCTGTGCGTATATTTTCCATATCACCATAAGCAGAAACGATAACTGTTTTAAGCGTAGGGTTTTTCAGTTCATTAATTTTTGTGAGTAAAGTAAGTCCATCCATTTCAGGCATGTTAATATCAGTTAAAATAATGCCTATGTCGGGATGTTCAATTAATTTTGTTAATGCTTCCAAACCGTTTTCAGCGAAAACAAATTCATATTCTCCACTTTTTATCTTCTTCCGGAATTTTTGCCGTATTAATAATTCCATATCCGGCTCATCATCAACGCTCATTATTTTCATACTAATAAATTTTTAATTATTAATTAATCAGTGCTTGCCAGAAAACGTCAATTTCTTCGTTACGCTCGTGCAAAAACTAATTATGATTAATTTATTTTTTTCTTCTTCAAAAGTATTAATTTTTTTCAGGTATTGTAATTATAAATTCTGTAAACTCTCCATCTTTTGATTTTACTTCCAATGTGCCTTTATGAATTTGCCTAACAATATCATAACTCATAGAAAGACCGAGTCCTGTGCCTTTTCCTGTTGGCTTAGTGGTAAAAAACGGATTAAAGATTTTTTCAATTACATGTTTTGGCATTCCTGTTCCATTGTCCTTAATTCTGATCTCAATTTTATTATCAAGTTTTTTTGTGCTAACAATCACTTCAGGAGAATAGCCTTCCTTTAATTTTTTACTTTTTTCATCAACAGCATAACAGGCATTATTTACAATATTTAATATAACCCGACTCAGGTCTTGCGGTACAATTTTAATTTTCCCAATATTATTATCCAGTTCGGTAGTCAGTTTAGTATTAAAACTTTTATCTTTTGCCCGCATTCCATGATAAGCAAGATTAACATATTCGGTAATCATATTGTTTATATCGGTTTCCTCAAATTCACCTGATTTTCCTCGTGAATGCTGAAGCATTCCTTTTACAATGCTTTCGGCTCGCTTACCATGTTCATTAATTTTTTCTGCATTTCCTTCAATCGTTTCAATCACATCTTTTATGTCATCGTAAGAATCTTCGCTAATTTTAGCCTTAACATCTTCAACATATTCTTTTAATTCATCAGCCAAATCAATTGTAAGGGCAGAAAAATTATTTACAAAATTTAATGGGTTCTGTATCTCATGGGCAATTCCGGCAGTAAGCTGACCAAGTGATGCCAGTTTTTCTGATTGCACTAATTGATTCTGTGTATCTTTTAAATTGTTAAGTGTAACTTGAAGATTTTCAAGAATTTTAGTTTTAATAAAAGCAGAAATTATATGTTCTTTTGAATTTTTAATAAAGCTCAAATCCTTACTGTCAAAGGCATTTTTGCGACTTATATTTTCAAGAATAAGAAATCCTTCCACTTTATTTTCAACTTTTATAACCAATACTAATATGGATTTTGGCTTTTCAAGTTCATCAAGTACAGGAATTTTATTATGAAATTCAAAATCGTTTTTTATAAATATATCTTCGTAAATTTCTTCGGCATTTTTTAAATAACGTTCTTCCGCCTGCTCAAGGCTCAGGCTAATTTTTTCACGTATTTTTACATCCCAACCCAAACTTGCTTTAAACTTATATGCATTCACCGATTCATCATAAACAAGAGCAGTGGATTTTTCAACAGCTTTAATAATTTTAGTTTTTTCAAGCAGGGATTGCAAAAGATTGGAAAAATGAATTTCGGAATTTATTGCTTTTACAACATTACTGATTTTTTCAAGTTCTTCGTTTTTATCGGTTAATTCTTCAGATTTTTGTTCTATTTCTTCTTTTTGTTGAACTATCTCAGCAGTTCTTTCAACAATTTTTTCTTCAAGAATATGCTTTTCTTTTAATAATTGCATTGAGCGGAATTTTACAATAATATAAACTAAAAATCCTGCAATTATAACATATAAAACAAAAGCCCACCATGTTAGGAACCACGGGGATAAAACTTTAAAGCTGTATGTTGCCTCTTCGCTAATATTATCATAAATGTTTTTTGCCCTGACGTGAAAAATATAATTTTCTTTTGGTAAACTTGTGTATTCTTTTTGTGTTTCGTTAGTCCACTCAGACCAGTCGTTATCAAACCCTTCCAAATAAACCTGAAATTTATTTTCCCCTTTAACATCATAAAACGGCAATGAATATTCAAACCGTAAAGTATTGTCTTTATTGTCAAAAACAGGATTTTGACACAGATACGAAATTGTATCTTCCTGATATAATATCAAATCACCATTAAAAATAATTGAGTCATTATTTATTGTTAGTTCACGTATTATTGCCGGAAAAATGTCTTTATAATCTTTTTTTACACTTTTTTTATACCTGATTAATCCATCCGGACCACCAAACCAAATAATATCATCCACATCCGGAAAAATTGTCCACACAACAAAATCGGCTACAGGAAGGAAAGGAGTTTGTTCTTCAAGATAGCCCATGTTACTTTTCATTTTGAATAATGTCAAATTTGTTTCCCCGCCTTCGGTAACCCATAAATTTCCATTTTTATCTTCAACAATCTTATTCACCCATCTTGATTCTGTTAATGTATCTTCATCAAATAAATTAAATTTTTGAAAATAATCACTATTGTAATTATAATTATAAATACCGTCGTTTGAGGAAATTAAAATTTCACCATTAATAATATTCAGATGATTTCCTAAAATCGCAGGTAAACCGTTTGATTCATTAAACTGCTTCAATAAGTCGCTTTTGGGAGAATACATAAAAATACCTTCTGAAGGAGTTGAGAACCATAAATTACCCTCGCTGTCCTCAGTTAATTCTCTTATTTCGTTGTTTATACTCCTGATTTTTTCTGCATCTGACCATTTACCATTTTTGTATTCAATTGAGACCAGGCCATCAGTTTGCCCAATATAAGCTTTCAAAGGTGAAAATTGTGAACTAACAAGCGATAAAGAAAATCCTTGTGTGAGTTGCTTTGATTTAAAGTTTTCAATCAGGTACACTCCCTGGCTTGAAGCAGCCAGAAGCGAATTTCCGGCATTAATAATTGCCCAGCAGGCTGTATTGATTCCGGAGATGTTTTCGAATAAACCGGTTTTTTCATTTAGATAATATAATCCCTGGTAAGTTGAAACAAATAAATTACCATTAAATCTTTTAAGTCCTGTAACTCCTCCGTCAAGCTTCAATTTATTATCAAAATAAGACAACGGAGAGGGAATTTCAATTATTGAAATACCATTATTTAAAGCTGCCCATAATGTTTTATTTTTATCAACAAACAAAGCCTGAACATTATCATTTTGTAATCCTGTTCTTTTATTGATTAATTGTTTTATCTCACCATCAGGATACATAATTATTATCCCGTTTCTGATTGTGCCGAATGCATAAGTTCCATCATTTAAAACTGCTGCTGAAGTAATTTTATTCTTTTCAAAAAAATTATCAGCTTTTGTCGGGAATTTTTCAATTTTATTTTCTTTCATTATAAATAACCCCTGGTTTCCGCATGCAATAATTATTTCTTCTTTGCTAACAGGGATCATGGCTTTAATTTCAGCAGCCCCGAAAAAGTGTTCACCTCCTTCAACAATATTAAGTTCCATATCTTCATAAATCACTAAGCCTGCATTTTTTAACTGCAAATAAAATTTATTATTCGAATAGAATGCTGAGATTATTTCATCATCTGATTTCCAAATTTGCAGATTATTGTTATTCCAAATAAAAACAATATAATTTGTAACAAAATAAATTTCTTCCCCGATTGAATAAATATATTTTACTTCCGAAAAGTTTTGGTTTTCCTTACTAACTTTCTGATTTAAACTAACAAACCTCATCTGCCCTGTTGAATCAGAATTTAAATACCCAAACTCACCTCTTGCACCAACATAAATAATTCCTTGATTGTCAATTTCCAAAGAAGATACTTTTGTGTTGTTTTCTGTAGGAATTATTCGCCAGTAGTTTCCGTCAAATTGCAGAACTCCAACAAAATTCCCGAAATACATTATTCCCCTTTCATCCTGTTGAATAGCAAAATTTTGAGTATGAGCTTTATATTCTTTAGCATCATAATTTTTAATAAAAGGCATACCGGTTTCTGATTCAATATCGGTTTGGGCAAATAAAAATTTGATAAAAAGGATAAATAAAATATTTAGTATGATCTTTTTCCTTTTATTTAAAACGAAATTATGTTTTAATTTATTCATGATGTTTGTTTTCGAATTATCTTGTGAAGAATATATATCAGTATGTCTCAACATTTTCAGCCATTATATTAAACATGTCATTTATATCTAAACCAAGTAATTTTGTCTTTTTGCTTGTTTGGTAAATCCAATTATCTTTCGAATTTTTAGTTTCCAGGATACTACCGAAATAATCATTGACAAACAATGATTTTTGGATTTTATCATTTTCTTTAATGTCAATTTGCCCGTCAATCATCAGAAATACAAAGTTTTTGTTTTCGTTATAAACTGAAAATTCTTCGTTTTTATTTAAAATTATTTCAATTGAATTTATTGCAAGATCAATGAGGTTAATTTCTGATGTTTCTTTAAACAGTTCCGTATTTTTTAAAATATTGATCTTTTCAGCAATTAATATGTAATTATTTTTAATTCTTTCATTAAGATTTTTGGTAAGTGATTTAAGTTTGAATATGTCTTTCTTTTCAAATTTAATTATCGTATCAAAATATCTATCCTGATTTTTGTTAAACAACACCCATGCCGCATTCTCTAATAAGAGCGGGTTAGGATTAATTATATTTGCTGCTGCTATTTCAGATATTTCATCCGGATCATAATTATTTAGTAATTCAATTGCACAAGCCTTGGTCCATTTGTTTACTTCGGTATAATCTTTATTAATAATATCTTTTATTCTGTTTAATCTGCTCAGTTTTTCCTGAGGATAATGAAAATCGAATTTATGAATTCGATCATGCAGTGTCATGTCTTCAAACAATGGCAAGAACAATTCTTTAATGTCCTGCGAAACAGCCATATCGCATATTTCAAGAGCATAAACTTTTGTTTGATTATTTCCTGCTTCAATATTTTCACGAATATGTTTCATTATTTTTGAATCATACAAAAGCGACAAGAGTAAAAATATTTGTTCTTTTTTTACGCTAAGTTCATATTGAAGAGCATTATAAAGTTTTTTTGTTTCATCATCTTCACCAATATCAACCAAACTTGCCATAACCCATACTGTGTTGTTTGTAACATTTTGAATTGCATCTTTAATAACAGCAACTTCATTTTGAGAAACATGATATTCAAGCAGGCTTAAAAAAAGCAATATCTGATAACGAAGGTCTTTATCAGGAATATCCATTTTGTTCTTTAATAATTTTTTTGCATTCTCGCCACCAATACTTGCAATCAGGCGAATTATACGCAGTTGTGTATTTTTGTTTTCCGAAACTTTCCAGAAATATTTTTCCAATTCATTTAATATTGGTTCGCCAATTAGTTTTATGGCTGTTTCAGCAGTGTTTGCATAAATTGAAGATGAAAGATTTTCAATAATATGCGGCCATAATTCAATACGTTTAATTTTTCCTGATGATATTATTGCAGCTTTTTTTACTTCAACATTTTTATCCTGCAATAATCCTGTTAAAACGCTAAATGCTTTGTATCTGCCCGAATAGCCTAAAAGTCTGGCTGCTTTTTCCCTATTTTTTTCTGATTTTGATTTTGATAATTTTTCAAGTTGCTCCAACGAAATGTTTTCGGCTTCCGAGATATCTTCTTCTATAGATATTAATTGTTTATCTATTGCTTTAACGTCTTTATTTTGAATAAAAGAATCAACTAAATTCTGAGAGTTAATCAATTGATTTTTTTCATTTTGTTTCTGTGTCGGAATTTTAGCATTTTCAGGGGCTTCTGCAAGTAAATGTTTTAATCTGTTTCTATATTCCTTATACATCCTTAGCGTAATTCTTATCCAAATAATTAAAATAATAATAAATATATAACAGTAATGAACAAGATTTAAGAAACTAAAGCTTGTAAGAATAAGAATAAACACACCAACAATCACGGTTCCTGCTGCTTTTGGAATTCCTTCAATCTGGCTTTGAAAGGCAAGCCGCTGGTTGGCAGGTATAGGCTGAAAAAGTATTTGAAATGCGGGGTCGTAAATTGCCCCCCTGAATGAACGTTCTAATAATCGTGCAAATACTATAAAAACAAAAAACAAACCTACCGGTCCATAAATTGTTCCCAAAAATGCTGCCATAACAATACTGAATATCAATGCAACAGGTAAGGATAACAGGCTTGGTTTAAGTCCATATTTAGTTAACAATTTGCCAGAAACAAATATTTTTAAAACAAATTCAAATAATGCCACAAATCCGAGGAAAACACCAAGAAATCTGGCTACTAATTGCTGGTCGTTGTTGAATTCAAATTTAGTCTGATAAAGAAATTTAAAATCAATAAAAAGATAACCAAAAATTGGAAGTAATGCCATCAGAGAAATATAAAGGAAATACGGCTTTTTTATCAGATCTAAATATTTCCAGCTTGTTTTTTCTTCATTTTTAACAGCTTTCTCCGTAGGATTTTGCTTAACAGGTTCAAGTTTATCCTTAAAATTTTTAATTATTAAAATAACAACCACTACGCAAACTATCAGGGAAAATGCAGCAAGAAAAAGCAAATCAGTGGTTTTCATAAATCTTAAAAGCAATGGAATTGAAAAATAGCCAATGATAAGCGAAATCACCTCACCTGTGCTGATAAGACCGAAAATTCGTTTTCCCTGTCTGATATTGAAAAGCTTGGCTGCAACTCCCCAAAATGTCACTAAACTAATATAAACAATAACTCTGACCCATGTAAACATAAAAAATGCAAGCCAGCCTGTTTCGGCTATGCTTTCTGCAACGCTGATGAACACTACGGATATTGTAATGAATAACAATTTTACTACTAACTGATTGGAAACCGAAAGCCGTTTATCAATCAACGAAAGAAGAAGCCATGCAAGATAAACTGCAATACCGGAAGCGATAAAAGAAACCGGAATCATTTTCGGCTCAAAATAAGTCAGGAAAATTGCATTAGTAGATGTAAAGAAAAATGCAAGCGACAATCCCATGAAAAACGAATATATCATGAGCAGAAGCACTGCTTTGCCTTCACCTGCCTGAATATTCAATAATTTAAGTATGCCTGTTTTTTGTTTCATCAATAAAAAATCTTTTTTGTGAGTTTTCAAAAACAGGTTCCATCAACTTATCCCTGACTTCCCGTGGAAAACCACTCTCAAAGTCAAGAGAATTAATCGGAGAAATTTGCCCTTGCTGTTTTTCTTTTTAAAGCTTCATTTATAATATCCAATGCCATCCAACCGCAAACGGAAGTTACTTTATCATGTAATTTTCTTATGTCTTCAGGATAATTTCCGTTTTCCGCTAAAATATTTATGGGAGGCGACATACCAACTATCCTACCCTTATCAATTTCTTCCGAAACATGATGAATAGTCAGTCTGGTTTCCGTATCACCTTGTTCCATAGTTCCTTCATAAGGTTTTGCCCCGGTTCCGACAAATTTTCTTAAATCGGAAGGGTGGTTATTATATATTCCAAAACCCGGATAATTTAAAATCGTTTTATCTAATTTTTGCCCCAGACCACAAACAATAATCAATTCGGGATTCCATTCTTTTAATAATTCTCTAAAAAATTCATTTTTAACTTCGCCTGTGTAGCAAGGTATTCCAAACGAAAGTGCAGAATATTTCACTTTATTCACAAGCTCATTTTTTTCTTTTTCAGAATACAGACGCCAAATTCGTTTTTTTACAGAAATTTTTGCTTTGGGATTTGTTGCATCATCAGTTGCAAACCCAACAATATTAATTTTTTCAGGATATTTCTTTTCAAATCTTTTTAATGCTTCAATAATGAGGTAGCCGGGGTATGTACTTCCAAATCCCAAAACTCTTAATCCTTTATCGTTTTTTTCAGGGTTTACAGATTTGTCAGGAATAATCAATCCGCCCCATTGAGACTTAATATCTTTGATGGTTTTTACTTTAATATTTTGAAATTCCTTATTACCCGACATAATGATAATTTTAGTTTATATCATAAAGTATTCTAATCATAAAATTCCTGTCCCTTTGC
Organism: Bacteroidota bacterium; assembly: GCA_030622635.1. Taxonomy (GTDB): domain Bacteria; phylum Bacteroidota; class Bacteroidia; order Bacteroidales; family JADFUO01; genus JADFUO01. The sequence continues at coordinate 8,013 of JAUXFX010000005.1, read as the reverse complement.
AAAAATCTTGATGGATTTGTATATCCGTCAGCAAGTTTAACACCTGGATCATAATATTTTTCATTAAACAGGTTATTACAAATTAGCTGTAAAGTTAATCCCTGTACAATATTTTGATAACCTAATGTAGTATTGAAAATAATAACCGAAGGAAAAGTAAAATCATTCAAAGGAACTGTGGTTCCGGGTCCTGTTTTTCTCTCGCCTATATAATTCATCCTCAAGTTAAAATTAAACTTTTTAAAAAATAGTTTATTCAGCCCGGCATTAATTTGATGGCTTGCAATGTCTCCTACCCTGTTATCAATTTCACCTGTTTCGTCAACAATTTGTTTGGGATCGGTAAAAGTATAATTCAGATAAGCTGAAAAAGTTTTTGATTTATAAGTAATATTTGATTGTAATCCGATTATATTAAACTCACCAATATTAGCATTTTGCACATATTCTGGATTTTTCGGATAAGGTCTTTTACCCACCACATCTTTTATTCTGGAATTATATAATACAATATCTGCAAAGAAAAATTCATTAATATTCCATGATCCGGCAACCTCAAGATTTTGTATGGTTTCGGTTCCAAGCTTTGGATTTGGAATACGATTACCTGCTGTTGAGAACTTGGTCCAGTTAGAAACATTTTGTATGCCTCTTGAATAGATTGCTTTAAAAATAAACTTTTTCGGGGCATAAACTATCGCAATCCTCGGACTGATTTCAGTACCAAAACCTCCGTTAGTCCTGATTCTATTATAATCTAATCTTGCACCAAGAGTAAATTTCAAATTATTTAAAACACTGTAAGTAGCCTGTGAATAGAAACCCAAATCAAAAATATTAAATTGATTTCCACCTTCAGCCGGCCCGCTGAACACTCCCGAATCCTGGGGATATTGCCCATTAACATCTACAAGATAATTACCTTGCAACTGACTGTTCCTTAGTTCGATACCTGTAATAATATCAAAACGGGAGCTTAGCCGATATAAAACTTTTATTTCAGTACGCAATTGTTTTGACATTTCATAAAGATAAATTTGATTCCATACAGGTTCTCTTTTTTCTACCAAATCTTTTATTCCCCAGTTACCTCGTGCATAATTTGATACAGCTACCAATCTTGTTGATTCATCAACCTGATGTATTCTATAAGAAATTAAACTTGAGAAATCAATCTTATCATTTATTTGTTTTTCATATTTAGCATAGATAAACGAAAGAAACGGACTCCAGGCAGTTATTCCTGTTGCATAAGCATCGGTAAATTGTGTAAGTCCACCTTCGTTTTTTTTCCATGTTTGAAAACCCAGCGAAAAATCACCGATATTAAATTTTCCATTCAGGTACCAGGCTTTAGTTTTATTTGAAAAACCAACAGCTTCGCCATCAACAACCATATCATAACCTGATTTATCAAGATTCCGGGCAAGTTCAGAACCTTCGGGAGTTAGAGTAATTTTTGAAGTATCAGCATTTATTGCATAATAAGGGCTTGACCATGGCAAGTTGTTATCTTCAACATATTTCTTTGCATCTTGATTTATATTAAGATGATTAAAATAATTAACAGTATCATAAGCAGAAGCATCAAAATCAAATACGGGCTGGCTTGAAATATCCATCTCGTCGGAATAGAAAATTCGTCCTGTTAAAGAAAAAGATATATTATTTTTTCCGGCTGCAAGAGTTAAATCAAGATATTTAGAATTATACGACCCATAACCTGACTGGGCACTAATACCAAAATTTTTTCCTTCTTTAATTATATCTTTTGGCCCTTTTGTAATTATGTTTATCACACCTGCAAAAGCATTTGGACCATACATGGTTGATGCAGGTCCATAAATCACTTCCACTCTTTCAATATTTGTAATTGAGTATTGACGCGAGATATAAGCCCAGTTTGTCCAAAGATCATTATCTTCAATTCCATCAATAAGTATCAGGGTTTTTTCAGTGTTATTCTGCCTGAATCCCCTTTGGTAAATATTGGCATACTCAGGTCCGAAAAACATTGAAATATCAAATCCGGGAATATCCTTGAGCAATTGTACAAGATCAACATAACCTCTTCTGTCAATTTCTTCACGCGTAATTAAAATAATTGTTGCAGGTGCTTCCAGTAAATTTTCAGACTTTTTTGAAACCGAAGTAACCTGCTGAACAGCCCCTATCTTTTTTATTTCATTGATCATTTTAATAAATTTGGGAGGGTCAAACAAGTTGGGTTCAAAATTCGGATTTATGTTAATTAATGAAAAAGCAGCATCATAAGCACTTAAAAGTGAATCCAAAGCAATATAAGTTTCCGATAATATCCTGTATGCCTGTATCTTTTGTTTATCATTGAATTCTTTTTTTATACAAGGTTTAAGCAATAAAATGACTTTATTAAAATTGCCTGTTTCATAATTTTTTCTGGCTTCATTTAAAGCTACTTCTCCACATACTTCCTGTGCTATTGTAATTTCCGGAAAAAGAAAACTACTTATAAAAAGAAATACAAATAGTTGATATTTAATTAATTTATTTTTTTTCAAGTGCATAAAAGACAATTATTTTTATTATTTAGTTCAAGTCAATAAGCTTAAACTTATTTTAATCATGGTATATCCGGAACTGTTTTTTCATATTCAATATCCGAACCAATGTATTTATTCCATTCATCCGGCAAAATATTCCTTGAAATTTTATCATAAATATTATTTGTAAGTATATCCGGTTTAATAATAAATACTCTTACAGTCTTATCAGCCCCTGCTGATACAAGCCTGTTTCCATCGGGAGTAAAAGTAATATCATACACCCATGAATCATTATCATCAATAACTATGGGTTGTTCTTCTGAATTATTAAAATTCCAAATCCTAATGGTTCCATCGTAACTGCATGAACCTAAAGTTTTCCCATTAGGGCTGAATTCAAGTTCATTAACTCTTGAAACATGTCCTATCAACTCTACAGGTTTGGAATTTTTATCATCTAACTTCCATAAATTTATTATACCTTTAATATTACCACTCGCAAGAATTTTACCATCACTACTGAAAGCTAATGACAAAACCGGATTACCGGCCGACTGAATTTGTATGGGAGCTTCATTATGATTTTCAAGGTTAAAAAGATTGATTTCACCATTTTCACAACCACAAGCTAACTGTTTTGTTTGCTGACAATAACTTAGGGATATTATTTTTGAATTGAATTTTTTCATAACTATTGAAGGATCATCATTTTGATCAAGATGCCACAATCTCAGGGTTCTATCCGAACTTACCGAAACAAGTGTATTATTATCAATAAAACAAATTTTATTCACTATTGAAGTATGATTATCAAGGGTTCTTAGAGCGGGATTATTTTGTTTAATATTCCAATACAAAATATTTCCATTAAAAGTGCCGGCTGCAAGAGTATTTTCATTGGGACTGATGGCTAAACATCTGAAACCGTTTTTTCCATAAGAACCTGAGTTTAGTATTTCCGGTTTTTGCTCAGGTTTATTAATATCCCAAATTTTAACAGTACCATCATCACTGCATGAAAATAATTTATTTATGTTTTCGGCAACGGCAACCGACCTTACACCATCTTCATGTTCCCTGAAAATTATTTTCGGATCGGCTATATTGGCTAAAGCATTATATATATCAGGGTCGTTTTTTATCCCTTGATTTTCTTTATTAAATTTATATGCCTGCAATGCCAATAAAGCGGGTAGATCGCTTTTAGTTGTTTTTTGAATTTTTGCTGATTGAATAGCCATTGATCTTGCTATAGCCAGCAGACGTAAGCGTTTAGTATTTTTTTCAGAATTTTCGGCTTTTATTTTTTCCTTATCCGCAATTTGCTTTTGATTTACTGCTTCTTTCCGTTGAGTTTCCGCTTCATCTCTTGCATTAATAGCTTCATTGGTTGCCTCATCAGCCTTCTTTTTCTGTATAACTGCTTTTTTTCGTTGTTGTTCGGCAATAACTTGTTGTTTTACAGCATATTGTTTTTGCTCCTCTGTGATAATCTTTTGCTGTTCGGCAATTTGCTGTTGCTGCTCCGAAATCTTTTTTTGCATAATTGCTTCTTTACGCTGCTCCTCTGCTCTTTTGGTTTCAAAAATTGCGATTTTTTCTTTTTCAATTGCCTTTTTTTTGCTGGCTTCTGCCTTAAATCTCAGGTTCAACGAAATAATAAGGAACAATATTGAAATAATGGAAGCTACCCCGAGTATTATTGCAAAGTTTTTGGCTCGTTTTAGATTTCTTTTTTGTTGATTTTCTTTTCTTGCAATTTCCAGTTCAAATTCCTTATTACTATAATCCAAAAAATTAATAGCCCTGTCAAATGCAGGATCATAACGTATAGCCCATGTTGCATTGGGTTTATTTTGTTCTCTCCATTTTAAAGCAAGTTGTAGTTCGGGGTTTACCCACAAACCCGATTTTCCTTCCTGAAACAGTTCAGCCGATTTTGACAGGCGAAGATAAAGCTGAGCTGACCGGCTTTCTTCCTCAACCCATATTCTTAAACGCACCCAAACCCTCATAATGCTTTCATGCGAAATATCAACTGTTGAATCAGCATTTAAAGCTACATCATAAGGAGGCATTAAAAACGCTCTTCCGGTTTCCCTGAAACTATCAATCACTTTAATGACTTTTTTTTCTTTAGCATCGGCAAGGATACATATTTCGCTTAATTGAGTTGGCCTGCGTGTTCCCTTATTGTTTTCGCCGAAATCAGTTAATGCTTTAAAAAGCTTTTCTGCAATATGCTTGCTTTGTGGATCTTTTAGTTCATTATATATTTCTTCAAGATGGAACGAAAGGGCTTCTTTCATTGTTCCTATAGCTTTATAATCGCTAATATCAATCGGTTTGTTTCCAATACGATTAATTTTCCAGTAATCCCACGTTCTCATTAAAGCATGTTGAAGTATAGGAAGCTGGTCAGGATCATCACCTACATCATCTATTAATTGCCTGACAAGTTGCTTAGAAATTTCAGCTCCACATACTTTTACAGGTCCGGTTATTGCCGATTCTATTTCATCCGTATTCATTCGGGGAACCAAATAATAACCCTGATTAATTGTTTCGGTTAATCCTCTGTATTCAGTACAATCATCCAAAAAATCCGTGCGCATGGATAATACGATATATGCCGGAATTTCTTTATTATTTATTGTATTCAGAATAAGATTTACAAAATCTGTTGCTTCAATTATTGAATGAAAACTCGTTCTGGTTTTTTTAAATCTGAACAACTCCTCAAACTGGTCAATAACAATAAGGTATTTGCTATTGGTGTTTTTAGTCTGTTCCAGAATAACTTTTGTTAAACCATCCTCTCCTGATTTTAGAACTTTTTCGATTTTTTCCTTTTCAGATGAATTTATATTTGCCGGAGTTTTATCCGATTCATCTGTTTGGGCAAGTGCAACAGCCATATTACCGATAGGGTCGTCACCGGGCTTAAAAACACAAAGGTTCCATTTAGTTTTACTTTTATAAATTTTTTTTTTTAAAAGAGTTGGAACTAAACCTGCTCTTATCAATGATGACTTACCACATCCTGATGAACCGACAATTGCCAGAAAACGGGTTTTATTTAACCTTAAAATCAGTTCTTTAACCTGCAATTCTCTGCCAAAGAATAAATCATCTTCATGTATTTCATAGCTTCGTATTCCGGGAAAAGGATTGATGTGAATGTTTGATTTTGCCATTTTAAGCTGTTAAATAAACAGTAAATATATATTATTTTTTATAACTAATTTATAAAATCCAAATTTAAATAAAAATTTGATTTAATGATTTTTTTTAACTTTGTATAAATACATAATATGAAACCGACGGGTTAACCCGTCGGCTCACACTGGGATAAAATTATTTTTTACAAATATAAACAGATGAAAATTCTTTTTAATAAAAAATTCCTCCTGCATAATGTTGATAGTTATGCTGAAGGAGCATATCGTATAAGCGATTTTTCAGACCAGAAAGATATTGAAGCTGAGGGCGAAAAATATTTTTCACTGGTACATGACGAAAAATACATACAGGCAATAAAAGATGCATGTAAACACGGAGATATTGTTGCCGAAATAGAACTGAATCCTGCATCTTATGAAGCAGCATGCACTGCTGTCGGGTTGAGCATTATGGCATCCGAACAAAACGATTTTGCTGTGATTCGCCCGCCAGGTCATCATGCGGGAAGAGAAAGAGCTGCCGGATTTTGTCTTTTCAATAATATTGCCATTGCCACCCAAAAGCTTGTTAACGAAGGCAAAAAAGTCTTTATTCTGGATTTTGACGGACATCATGGCAATGGCACCCAATCAATTTTTTATGATTCCAATAAAGTGCTGTATTGTTCAATGCATCAGCTTTATGCATATCCATTCACAGGAATGCCGGAAGAAACAGGAACCGGAGAAGGAACAGGATTTACAATTAATTATCCATTAGTAGCCGGTAGCGGTGATAAGGAATTTTTTGCAGCTATGGATGATGCAATTGTAAAGGCAAGGGATTTTAAACCTGATGTAGTTGGTGTTTCTGCCGGCTTTGATGGATATTATAAAGATAATATTCTTGGTTTGAAATATTCTCTTGACACATATTTTAAATGCGGACTTAAACTCAGGCGTTCATTTAAAAATATTTTTGCAGTTCTGGAAGGCGGATACCATCCGGATATCAGAAAATGTATTGACCTTTTTATTGAAGGTGTAAATAAAGGAGCATTGCCACCAAAAATCAAATATGATCAAAATATGTCGTTGGGGTAAGAAGGAAAATTTTAATGATGAAACGAAAAAGAAATATGCAGAAAATGGAACCAATAGGCATTACCAAACCTGACAGGTTTTGAAAACCTGTCAGGTTTAAATGGTAATTTTAAATAATGCATTAATAAGCACAAAGTGTTTTATCAAAGCTCAATTGTTAATAACTTTTCCACCCATAGAAATTGGCTGTAGCCATCTGTAGTAGTGATTATTAGTCCCTTCAAGAAAATTCGATTAAAATTACATCCTATAAATTATGTTGGAATATATTTGATAAATATACTTTTATTTTGTATCTTTGTGCAGCAAAGTCATTAGGAGTTTATTTTTATGGATTATCAAAGATACAAATTAAAAGACATCGCCAATATCAACAGTGGGTATTCCTTTAGGACAAAAATACAAAATAATCCTAAAGGAAATACTTATGTTATTCAGATGCGTAATATTTCTGATGATCGGACAGGTATTATTGATGAACCTCATAAATTATATAGTGGAAAGATTAACAAAAAACACATTTTACACAAAGGCGATATTTTATTCATGGCAAAAGGTGCTAACAATTTTGCGGTATACTATGATGAACAATATAAACCGGCTATTGCAGCATCAGCATTTTTTGTTTTGAGGACTAATGTAGACTTTACACTTCCCTCATATTTGTGTTGGTATATCAATAGCCCCAAAGCACAGGCTTTTATTGAAAGTAATCGGGCTGGATCATATATCCCTAACGTTAACAAAGCAGCTTTGAATAACTTGGAGATCATCATACCTCCACTAGAAATTCAACACACAATTGCTGACCTCTATAGATTGTCAAAGAAAGAAGAGACAATTCTTGATAAAATCAAGGATAAACGCACTGTTTTAATTAATTCAATTTTGTCAAATTTAATAACTAAAAATCATGGTAACTAAAAAACAAAAAGAATAAAATGGAAAATAACAACAAACGACCAACACAAGAACAAATCAACAAAACCCTCTGGGAAGCATGCGATACCTTCCGCGGTGCTTTTGATTCATCGGAGTATAAGAATTACATACTGGTATTTATGTTCATTAAATACCTGAGTGATATATGGAAAGATACTTATGAAGAGTATAAAAAAAAGTATGGTGATGATGAGCAGCTGATACAGCGTAAAATGAAAAGGGAACGTTTCGTACTGCCTGAGAATTGTAGTTTCGATTATATTCATGAACATCGGAACGAT